>CAYNEJ010000074.1:0-17423 GCA_964396205.1 uncultured Syntrophaceae bacterium | reverse complement strand
GCTGATGGTTGAAATAATTGAAAAAATGGCGGAAGTGCATGGGAATCGAACCCACCTGAGAGGTGTCTAGCCCCTCACTCCGGATTTGAAGTCCGGGAGGCCCACCAGTGACCTTGGCACTTCCACGCGTTCGGCTTTATAGCAGAATCGAATCCGCTTTCAAAGATATTCCGGCAGCTCCGTGGCCCACCAGCCGTCGTCGATGACCTGAACCGTGACTTCCCTGCCGGCCTTCACCAGGGTAACGTCCTCCGGGATGACGATGAGGCCGTTGGCCCGGACCATGGACTTGAGGATTCCCGATCCCTGCTCGCCGGTCATCCGGACGACGACGCGGCCGTCTTCACGCTCCAGGCGGGCCCGCAGGAATGTCCGCAGGCCCTCGGCTTTCTTGATGTCTTCCATAGCGACGGCCTGGACGGTCTTGCGGAAAAGCCGCGTGCGTCCCGCCATTTTGAGCAGGGACGGCCGTACGAACTGCTCGAAGGAGACCATGGAGGAGACCGGATTGCCGGGTAGGCCGAATAAGGGGACGCCTCCCATCTCGCCGAAGGCCAGGGGTTTTCCCGGCCGCATGGCCACCTGCCAGAATTCGATCCGGTTTCCCTCGTTGCGCAGGATGTCCTTCACCAGGTCGTAGTCGCCCATGGACACCCCGCCCGACGAAAGGATCACGTCGGCCCGGAGGGCCATGCGGAACTTGGCCGTCAGATCTTCCCGGGTATCCCGGGCGATGCCGATCATGAGCGGCACGGCGCCGCAGGACGCCACCTGGGACGCCAGCGAGTAGCTGTTGCTGGAGATGATTGTCCAGGGCGTCACGGGCTCGTCAATGTCCACCAGCTCATCTCCGGTCGCCAGGATGGCCACGAGGGGCCGCTGGCAGACGGAGACGAAGGAGCGCCCCAGGGACGCCAGCATGCCGATCTCGGCGGGACGGACGACCTCGCCCCGGTGGATGACCGTTTCCCCCTCCCGGACATCCTCGCCGGCCCGGCGGATGTCCTGTCCCTCCCCGACGGCGGCAAGAATGCGGACGTTCGTCCCATCCTTCTCCGTGTCTTCCACGCGCAGAACCGCATCGGCGCCCGCGGGCAGGGGAGCCCCCGTCATGATCCGCGTGGCCTGGCCCGGGCCGACTTTCTTTTTCGGGACGGTTCCGGCCGGAAGGTCTTCGATCACCTTCAGGATCACCGGGCTTTTGGGGGAGGCGCCGAAGGTGTCCTTCCAACACAGGGCGTAGCCGTCCATGGCGGAGTTGTCTTTCGGCGGAATGTTGCGGGGGGCCGCCACGTCCTCGGCGAGGACCCGGCCAAGGGCTTCGAGAATCCCGACTCTTTCCAGGCCCAGGGGGGAGATGGCGTTCAGAATGCGGTTGAGGGCTTCGTCGACAAAGATCATATGGCTCGTGTTGGGATGATCCGCAGCTGTGAATGGGGGTAGCCGCGGAATGCCTCCTGTCTCCTTGCTTGAAGATATGGGCCTTCAGTTCTGGACGTAATACTCGCCCTTGCGCTGAATGAGTCCCCGCTTGAGCAGGTGTTCCAGATGCTTCCTGATGAGGGCCCCTTCCGCGAAATCGAAGAAGGCTTTGGGGGCCCGGGGTTTTCCATAACAGATCCAGGTGTTCACGATTTCCCGGAAGGTCCTTTTCTGCTTCAGGAAGGTCAGGATTTTCCGCTCTCGTTCGAAGATCACTTCTTCGTAACGATCCCACAGGGGGCCCGGCTGACTTGTGAATACCCCCGCCTCGTGGCTGGTGAGCCACACTTCGGCGGGAATCTCCCGGAGACGGTGGATCGAGTTCATGGTCTCCTCGATGCTGGAATAGCGGTCGCCGTACCAGGGTCCGAACGGAGTGAGGTCGTAGTCGCCGAGGAAAAGAACCTTCGACTGCCAGAAGTAAAAGGACAGGTTGCCCGGTGTGTGGCCCGGCGTGGGGATCACTTCCACCTGCTCCGATCGCAGGGTGATGATTTCCCCGTCCTGGAAATATCGCGAGGGCATGCGGGAGCGGAAATGGAACTGCTCCTCCATGAAGCGCTGCCAGTATTCCCGATCTTCCATGCCTTCAATGCCGTACCAGTCGAGGAAAAGGGATACGTCGGCCATCGGCGGGGCGTCGCGCTCGGAGATCCAGATGGGCAGATCGTTGAAAAGGTCGATATCCCCGAAGTGATCCTCGTGGAAGTGGCTGAGCCAGATCGCCTTTACCTTGCCCCGGTCTCTGAGATCCTGGAGAACCTTCCGGTCCGAGGAGGGGTCGATGACGATTCCTGCTTCCTCGATGAACAGAGAGTGACAATGGGGATATTTGCCCCCGTTCGTGCCGGGGATGAACTGTACCGGGCCAAATTGTTTCTTTTCCATAATACGTGCAATTGTATAGAGGGTGCAGCGGGTGCTGTCAAGAACGGACCGTCCTGATTGCCATTTTGCTTGACCGGCCGTCCTTTCATCCGCTATAGGGCTCCTGTCTCCGGGATCTTCCGGAAACCATGTTCTGACGAAATATCGGGAGGTTATATTATGAGAATCATATTGCTGGGAGCACCCGGAGCCGGAAAGGGGACCGTGGCCAAGCTGCTGACGGAGTTCGACGGCTCCGTGCAGATCTCCACGGGGGACATCCTGCGGGCCGCCGTGAAGGAGGGGACGCCCCTCGGGAAAGAGGCCAAGGGCTACATGGACCGGGGCGACCTGGTTCCGGACAGCCTCATCATGAAGCTCATGGAGGTTCGCCTGCAGGAGCCCGACTGTGCGAAGGGATTCATCCTCGACGGCTTCCCCCGCACGATTCCCCAGGCGGAGGCCCTGAAGGTCCTGCTGGCGGGCCTGAAGATCCGCCTCGATTTCGTGGCGAACCTGGAGGTGCCGAGGGACGTGATTCTGGACCGCCTGACCACCCGCCGGACCTGCTCGAATCCCGACTGCCAGGAGATCTACAACATCAAGAGCAACCCCCCCGGCCCGGACGGCGCATGCAAGAAATGCGGCAGCCCCACCATCCAGCGGGCCGACGAAACGGAGGAGGCCATCTCCTTCCGCCTGGAAACCTATAACGCCAAGACAGCCCCGCTGATCGGCTTCTACGACAAGGAGGGGCTCCTGAAGACCTTTGTGTCCCTGAGCAGCAAGGACACCGTGGAGGCCGTCAAGAAGGCCCTTAAGGCCTGATTTCGAGTTGCCGCAGAGGGAAAAGCGGAAGTCTTTCGTCCGTCCGGACGGCTCCGCTGTCGGGAGGCGCCGGTGTCCAGGAAGATCGACTACGGGAAGGAGCTCAATGAGGAGCAGCGGGGGGTCGTCCTCGAGGAGGGGGGGCCGCTGCTCGTCATCGCCGGTGCCGGGAGCGGCAAGACCCGGACCCTGACCTACCGGGTGGCCCGCCTCATCGAAACAGGCGTGCCGCCCAACCGGATCCTCCTGGCCACCTTCACGAACAAGGCAGCCTGGTCCATGCTCTCCCGGGTCCGGTCCCTCCTGGGCCTGGAGCTGGAGCGCTTCTGGGGGGGGACGTTTCACTCCGTGGCGCACCGCATCCTCCGGCGCCACGCCGACCGCCTGGGCTACGAGCGAAGCTTCTCCATCCTGGACGCCGAAGACGCGGTTTCCCTCGTCAAGGCCTGCATCGCCGAGCTGGACCTGAAAAAGACCTCGGAAAAGTTTCCCAAGGCGGAGGTCGTCCAGGGCATCCTGAGCTTTTCCGCCAACACCGACACCCCCGTCGGGGACGTCATCTTCAGCCGCCATCCCTACTTCATCTCCCGGGCCGACGACATCGCCGCGGTGGCCCGGCGCTACCGCGAGCGGAAGCGGAAGCTCCAGGCCATGGATTTCGACGATCTCCTTCTCAACGTCCGGCAGCTCCTGGCGGAGCACCCGGAGGCGCTCGGGGAGTACCGGGACCGCTTTCTCCATGTCCTGGTGGACGAGTACCAGGACACGAACGTCATCCAGGCGGACCTGGTGGACCTGCTGGCCTCGGGTCACCGGAACCTGATGGTGGTGGGCGACGACTCGCAGAGCATCTATTCCTTCCGGGGGGCCGACTTCCACAACATCCTCCGCTTCCCGGAGCGCTACCCCGACTGCCGGGTCTTCCGCCTGGAGACGAACTACCGGAGCACGCCGGAGATCCTGCATCTCGCGAACCTGAGCATCCGGAACAACGAAAAGCAGTTCGACAAGACCCTGCGGGCCGTCCGCACGGAGGGGGTGAAGCCCGTCCTGGCGACGGCGGGATCGGTGCTCCAGCAGGCCCAGTTTGTCGTCCAGCGCATCCTCGAGCTGGAGGGCTCGATGCCGCTCCGGGACATCGCCGTCCTGTACAGGGCCCACTACCACTCCATGGAGCTGCAGATGGAGATGACCCGGCGGGGAATTCCCTTCGAGATCCGCTCGGGAATCCGGTTCTTCGAGCAGGCTCACATCAAGGACGTGACGGCATATCTGCGGATCCTGGCCAACCCGGGTGACGAACTGGCCTGGAAGCGGGTCCTGCCGCTGTACGGCGGCCTCGGGAAGGTTGCGGCGGAGAAGGTCTGGCGCTTTGTTTCGTCCCAGCCGGATCCGCTGGCGGCGCTGGATTCGGAGGCCTTTCTCAAGGGGGCTACCCGGACCGCCCTGCCCGGGCTGAAGCGCTTCCGGGAGGTCATGCGGCGGCTCCGGCAGGAGGCCGGAAACGCGACGATCGCAGATCTGGTCGGCCTCGTCCTGGAAGAGGGATACCGGGACCATCTCTATGAACTCTACCCGGAGGCAAGCTTCCGGGAGGAGGATCTGCAGCAGCTGGCGAACTTTTCCGGGGGATTCGAGCGGCTGGAGGATTTCCTGAACGAGCTGGCGCTCCTGACGAACCTGGAAAAGGAAGATGTGAGCGCGAAGGCGGAGACGGACAAGATCACCCTCAGCACGATCCACCAGGCCAAGGGGCTCGAATGGTCCACGGTGTTCCTGATCTGGTGTGCCGAGGGCATGCTCCCCCTGGCCCGGGCCCTGAACGACGAGGGCGGCGTGGAAGAGGAGCGGCGCCTGTTCTACGTGGCTTCCACCCGGGCAAAGGACCAGCTCTACCTATGCTATCCCGTGTCGGATTACCGGCGGGGCATGGGCGCCATGATCGTCCAGCCCTCCCGCTTCATCCGGGAACTGGCTCCCCGGTATCAGGGAATGCGGGAGAGGCCGTACGAGGAATGGCTGGTGGACGAAGGGTAGCCGCGGGCCCGGAAAAGGCCCGGATGCTGCGTGGTGCTTGGTTCGTCATCATTCGGCGTACGAGAGAGTACGCCTCATTCCTCCGGACTTGCACGCCTTGCCTGCGGGCATTGTGCGGACCCGCTCAAAAGAAAAAAGGGGGACAGACGCATGCCTGTCCCCCTTCCTGTATAAACGTCAATCCGCCCTGTTTTTCAGAGCCAGCGGTCGCTCTTCATCTTCTCCTCGTACTCGGCCTTCAGGGCGATCTGCGTCGCCTCGGCCATGTCCTCCGCCCGCTTGACCCAGTCCTCGAACTTGATGTCCAGCCCGAAGACACCCACCATCTCGTCCTGGTCGTCGACGATGGGAGCCGACACGGTGATGCATAGCGCGCCGGTCAGCTTGGAGATGTAGAAGTTCGTCACGTGGCTCTTGCCTGTCTGGATGGGCCGGATGAACCACTCCCGGTCGGACTGGTCCGTCCCGACGCCGTAGTGCTCGAACCGTGTGCGGTCCGCCAGGGCGGTGATGTTCCGGGTCGTCTTCCGGCCGTTCATGTCCACGACATAGGCGAACTGGATGGATGGATGGTCTTCCAGGACCTTCTCCATGACGGGCTCCTGCAGCTCCGGCTTCATGGTCTTCATGGCCGGATCCTCGAGGGCCTGCCGGACGACCGCCATGGCCGCCTGGGCGGCCCGGTGCTTGATCTTGTCCAGGTCCGACATGAACAGCTCCGGCAGGTACTTCCGCACCAGCCGGTCCATCTCCTCGTGGGAGATGCTGGTCACGCGGCCGGCTTCGTACTGGTCGGCGATCCACTTGTGGATCTTCGAGACGCCCGGGTGCCGCTTGTCGACGGTGCCGTCCCCCTCGAGTCCCAGGGTGGAGTTGATCCAGTAGGCGATGCCCGATTTTCCGGAAACGTCGGACACCATGGGTATGATGGGCCGCTTGAGGAGCTTCGCCGTGTCGAAAATATTGTAGATCTCCTCGCACTTGATCAGGCCGTCGGCGTGGATCCCCGCCCGGGTCACATTGAAATCGGCCCCCACGAAGGGGTAGTTGGCGGGGATCTTGAACCCCACCTGCTTTTCGAAATACTGGGCGATCTCCGTGATGACCGTCGTGTCGATGCCGTCGGTGCCGCCCGTCAGGGACAGGTACTCGATGATGAGGGCCTCGATGGGCGGATTGCCCGTCCGCTCGCCCAGCCCCAGGAGCGTGCCGTTGGCGGCGCTGCAGCCGTAGAGCCAGGCGGTCGTGGCGTTGATCAGGGCCTTGTGAAAGTCGTTGTGGCCGTGCCATTCCAGGAGTTCCCCGGGGACGCCCGCGTCATCGATGAAGGACCGGACGAGCTTGTCCACGCTCCGGGGCAGGGAGGTGCCGGGATAGGTCACCCCGTAGCCCATGGTGTCGCAGAGCCGGATCTTGATGTCGATGCCGCTCTCCTCCCGGAGCTTCATCAGCTCGATGGCGAAGGGGATGCAGAAACCGTAGATGTCCGCCCGGGTGATGTCTTCGAAGTGGCACCGCGGCTTGATCCCCGCGTCGAGGATGGCCTTCACGATGCCCAGGTAGCCGTCCATGGCCTGTCGCCTCGTCTTATTGAGCTTCAGGAAGATGTGGTAATCCGACACGGAGGTCAGGATTCCCGTCTCCTGGAGGCCGGCCTGTTTCACGAGATGGACGTCATCGATGGCCGCCCGGATCCATCCGGTCACCTCCGGGAAGGTGAATCCCAGGGCCTGGCACCGCTCCACCGCCTCCCGGTCCCGGTTGCTGTACAGGAAGAACTCCGTCTGCCGGATGACGCCGCGGGGTCCCCCGAGGCGGTGCATCAAGGTGAAGAGATCGACGATCTGCTGGACCGTGTAGGGCGGCCTGGACTGCTGGCCGTCCCGGAAGGTCGTGTCGGTGATGAAGATGTCGTCCGCCGGGTTGATTGTCACGAGCTTGTGGTCGAAGTCGATCCGGCAGACCTCTTCGTAGGGAAACACTTCCTTCTGGAGATTGGGCTCCTCGATGTCTTTCAGTTCGTACCGCCAGAACTTCGAGTGCTCGTGATCCAGCACCTTCTTGTATTTATTCCATTTTGCCATGGCATAATACTCCCGTTGGAAAAGGGTTCTTCGTCCGGTTTCCTACTGAACGATCTTCAGCGACAGTTCCATGAGCTGCCCGATGCTGGCCGGTGACGGCGCGTCGGTCAGGAGACAGGTCGCCTTCTGGGTCTTTGGGAAGGCAATGACGTCGCGAATGGATTCGGCCCCCGTCATCATCATGATGAGGCGGTCGAAGCCGAAGGCAAGGCCGCCGTGGGGAGGCGTGCCGAACTCCAGGGCGTCCAGGAGGAAGCCGAATTTCTGCCTTGCCTCTTCCTCGGAGAGCCCCAGGGTCTTGAAAATGAGCGCCTGCACATCCTGGCGATGAATCCGGATGCTGCCGCCGCCGATTTCGGATCCGTTGAGAACCAGGTCATAGGCCCGTGCCCGGACTTTTCCGGGGTCCGTTTCCAGGAAAGGCAGATCCTCCAGAACCGGGGACGTGAAGGGGTGATGGGTCGAGACGAACCGCTTCTCCGTTTCGCTGTATTCCATGAGCGGGAACTCCGTGATCCAGGCAAAGGAAAACCGGCCCGGCTCGATGAGCCCCAGCTTGCGGGCCACGTAGATTCTGAGGTTTCCGAGCGAGTCGTGGACGATCCCCGGCTTGTCGGCGACGAAGACGATCAGGTCGCCCTCTTTTGCCTCCATCCGCTCCTCCACGGCTTTCATCTCTTCGGGCTTGAGGAACTTGGCGATGGGGGACGTCCAGCCGTCGGGATTCACCCGCGCCCAGGCCAGCCCCTTGGCCCCGAAATCGGCGACGTAGTCCCTCAGTTCGTCCAGGTCCTTGCGGGACAGCTTCCGGTTGTCCTCGATCTTGATCGCCTTGATCACGCCGCCGACGGAGGCGACTTCCTGGAACAGGCTGAAGCCGCACACCTGCAGGATGTCCGTCAGGTCCCGGAGCTCCAGGGTGAAGCGCGTGTCCGGGCTGTCCTTGCCGAACCGGTTGATGGCGTCCCGGTAGGGAATCCGCGGGAAGGGGATGGTCAGCTCGATCCCCAGGCACGTCCGCCACAGGCGGGCCATGAAGCCTTCCATGATCGCGATGAGGTCGTTTTCCTCGATGAAGGACATCTCCAGGTCGATCTGGGTGAATTCGGGCTGGCGGTCCGCCCGGAGGTCCTCGTCGCGGAAGCACTTGACGATCTGGTAATAGCGGTCGAATCCCGACACCATCAGGAGCTGCTTGAAGATCTGCGGCGACTGGGGCAGGGCGTAGAACATTCCCGGGTTGACCCGGCTGGGGACAAGGTAATCCCTTGCTCCCTCGGGGGTGCTTTTCGTCAGAAAGGGGGTCTCCACCTCGATGAAGCCCTGTCCGTGGAAATACTCCCGTGTCGCCGCCGCGGCGCGGCTCCGGAGGAGGATGTTCTGCTGGATGCTAGCCCGGCGCAGATCCAGGTAGCGGTAGCGCAGGCGCACATTCTCGGAGACCTCCGCGTCCGCATCGAGCGGAAACGGCGGGGTCTTGGACTCGTTGAGGATCTCCAGCTCGTCCGCCAGGACCTCCACTTCGCCCGTCTTCATGTTCGGGTTTTCCATGCCTTCGGGCCGGCGGCGGACCGTACCCCGGACGGCGAGGACGAACTCGCTCCGGATGCGGTGGGCTACCTGGTGGGACCCAGGATTCGTCTCCGGGTTGAACACCACCTGGACGAGCCCTTCCCGGTCCCGCAGGTCTACGAAAATGACGCCGCCGTGGTCCCGTCTCCGGTGGGTCCAGCCCATGAGCACGACGGATTTGCCAAGGTCAGCGGCCGATACCTGGCCGCAGTAGTGGGTTCTCTTTTGCACGGTGATGAATTCAGACAAGGTTTTCTACTCCTTCTGCAATATGTCCATTTTCCCGATGATGGCGGCAAGGTCGAGCCCGACCGGGGTCTGGGAGCTGTTTTGCAAATCCCGGAAAACGCCCGCGTTCTCAGCGATCTCCCGGTCTCCGATGATCAAGGCGTAACGGCAGCCGAGCTTGTCGGCCCGTTTCATCTGGCTCTTGAGGCTTTTCCCGGCGTAGTCCATCTCCACCTCGACATCCGCCAGGCGCAGGCGGTTGGCCAGCTCGAAGGCGATTTTCTGGGCATCGGCGCCCAGGGCGGCAATGAACAGGGCCGGCGTCCGCCGGTAGTCCTCCGCCTCCGTGGGCATCAGCGAGACAAGACGCTCGAAGCCGATGGCAAAGCCGATTCCCGGGATGTCCGGTCCTCCCAGCTGCTTCACGAGCCCGTCGTAGCGGCCGCCGCCCACGACGGCGTTCTGGGCGCCCAGGACGTCGGTGGTCACCTCGAAAGTGGTCCGGGTATAGTAATCGAGGCCCCGGACCATGCGGTTGTTGATTGAAAAAGGCACGCCGAACAGGCCGAGGGACTCCTGGACGGTTCCGAAATGGGCGCGGCAATCGTCGCAGAGAAAGTCGACCAGCCGGGGCGCACGCTCGACGGCGGCCCGACAGGATTCGATCTTGCAGTCGAAGACCCGCAGCGGGTTGGTTTCGATCCGCCGCCGGCAGTCCCCGCAAAGCTCCTCTTCCCGGCCCTGGAGGTGGGCGACGACGGCCGACCGGAAAGCCGGGCGGCAAAGGGGGCAGCCCAGCGAGTTGATCTCGACGTGGGAGTTCGTGAGGCCCACTGCCCTGAGGAAGTGGGTCAGCATCAGGATCAGCTCCGCGTCCACCCGGGCGTCGTCGAGGCCCAGGATCTCCGCGTCGATCTGGTAAAACTGGCGGTAGCGTCCCTTCTGGGGCCGCTCGCGGCGGAACATGGGGCCGATCGTATAGAGCCGGGACACCGGGTCGGCGGCATACAGGGTGTGTTCGATGTAGGCCCGGACAATCGAAGCGGTCGCCTCGGGTCGCAGGGTCAGGGACTCATCCCCCCGGTCGGTGAAGGTGTACATCTCCTTCTCCACGACGTCCGTGGTCTCGCCGATCCCCCGGGCGAAGAGCTCCGTCTTTTCCAGGATCGGGATGCGGATGTCCCGGAAGCCGAAGGCGTGGAACACCCGGCGGGCCTGTTCCTCGACGAACAGCCATTGGCTTGCCTCGGCGGGCAGGATGTCTTTGAAGCCCCGGATGGCATTGATGGTTTCCATGGCGTACCCAAACCCTTTTTCTCAAAGAGCGGATTCCTAACACAGAAGCCAGGGAAAGGCAAATGCATTCTGGGCCGGGACGGGAGGCGGACGGAATGCCGACCCTTGCCCGCCGGGACCCCGGGGATCCGTTTCCGGTTGAGGATCCGTCGCGGTTAATGCGGGATGGGACGGGATACCCCCGCTTGCGGGCGGTCGTCCAGGAAGGGACGGATTTCGAGGTGACGTCCGTCCGTCTCGACGGTCACGGCACCGGAGCGGTCCGTCCGGTGAACCGCCGCCCCGACGGCACGGCAGCGCTCGAGCAGGTCCGGGTGGGGGTGGCCGAAAAGATTGTCCCGGCCGGCACTGACGAGGACCACCCGTGGGCCGACGCGCTCCAGGAAGGGGAGCGTGCCGGAGGATCGGGATCCGTGATGGGGCGCCAGCAGGACCGAGGCGGAGAGGTCCCGACCCGAGCGGATCAGGTCCTCCTCTACCCGCCCCGAGATGTCTCCGGGAATCAGCACCCCCACCTTGTTCAGGATCAGGCGAAGAACGAGGGAGCCGTCGTTGACGTCCTTTTCGTCGGCTTCTTCCCCGTCCTGCCTGATGGGCGGCCGGGGCGGCGGATGGAGAAACTCGAAGCGAACGCCGTCCATGCTGATTCCCGTCGTGGCGGCGGACACGGTCCGGAGGGGGATGCCACGGGCCTCCAGGATCCGGCTGAGCGGTATGAAATCCGGGGAGACGGCGGTTTCGGCGGTCGTCCAGAATTCCCCGACCCGGAAGTTTTCCAGGATGAAAGGGAGCCCGCCCATGTGGTCCGGGTGGGGATGGGACAAGACGACAACATCGATGCGGAGGATCCGCTCATACCAGAGAAACGGGGCGAGGACCTGTTCCCCCATATCGAAGCGGGAGACACCGCGGACGCCGCCGCCGTCGACGAGCACGCGGCTCCCATGGGGCAGTCGAAGGAGGGTGGCGCTTCCCTGGCCTACGTCGATGGCGGTCACCCGGAGCGTTCCGGGCCGGCGGTCCGTGAGCAGGAGATACGTGCCCTGCAGGATGAGAATCAGGGCGCACGCCGCGGCGGTCCAGGCGAAGGGCGCGAGCGGGCGGCTGCGGGGAACTTCCCGCGGCCCGGATGCGCCGCGGACCCCGGCCTCTCTCCTCCCGGCGAGGACCTCGATGGACAGCACCGAGGCGGCCAGGAGGATGTAAAAACAGGCGACCTGAAGGAAATCGGGTGTGGGCACGTACATGGAGGCCCAGGGAAGGGAAGCCGGCGGCGACAGCAGGGCCAGGGAGACCTTCACGAGCATGGCCGCCGCGGTGACAAGGGCGGCCGCGAGGGTCTCGGAAAAGATGTAGGCCAGGATCAGGACCGTGCACAGCGGGATCGCCAGGAGACCCAGGATCGGCACGACGAGCACGTTGGCCGCCAAGGCGATCAGGGAGACCCGGTTGAAGTGGAAGGCCACGAGCGGGAGGGTCCCCAGCGTGGCCGCCAGGGTCACGGTGATGAACAGGGCGGTCTGGTACAGGGCTTTCCGGAACAGGCGCGAGGCGAGGTTGCCTTCCGCGGGATCCGGCCGGGGAATCCAGAGGGCAAGCCGCGGCGTGATGAACAGGATGGACGCCACGGCGGCGAAGGAGAGCTGGAAGGACACGTCGAAGATGGATCCCGGCGAGACCAGCAGGATGAGGATCGCCGCCAGGGCCAGGACGTTGTACAGGTCCCGCTCCCGGCCGATCAGGAGCGCGGCCATGAAGGCCAGCACCATGATGGCGGCCCGGAGGACCGAGATCCCCGCCCCGGCGACCAGGGTGAAGGCGATGACGGGCAGGACGGCCAGGGCCATGGCCAGGGGTCGGACCGGGAAGGCCAGGAGGAGAGTCTCCGACCGGGACAGCGCCGCCCGGAACAGGAAGAAGAAGAACGCGGCGATGATCCCGATGTTGAAACCGGAGATGGCGATGATGTGGGTGGTTCCGGTGCGGATGAAATCCTCCGTCACATGCTCCGGGATCTCCTTTGCATCGCCCAGGATGACCGACTGGATCACCTCCCGCTCGGGGGAGGCGGCGTGCGCGTAGATGAACCGCTTCAGCCCTTCCCGGAAGGACTCGAGACCGGCCCGGAATGGGTTGCCCATGCCTGTCCGGACCAGGACGACCGCCGAGGGGTCCGCCAGGGAGGCCCGGGCCAGGATGCCCTGCAGGCGGAGATGCCGCTCCGCATCGAACCCGCCGGGATTGTGGAAGGATCCGGGAACCCGGAGGCGGGCGCGGAAGCGCAGGTGGTCGCCGTATACAAAACCGCGGGGCGCGGGATCCCTCAGGGAGAGCAGCACCTTTCCCGTCGCGGGTTCCCAGGTCCCGTCGCGCAGAGCCAGGGCGGCACAGACGGTCAGGTCGGTCCTCTCGGTCGTATGCTGCGGATGCTCGCAGACGGTTCCCTGGACGGTGGCCGGGTTTCGCCCGGCCAAACGGGACACCGCATCCGGGGGAGGAGTTCCGTGAAGGACCGTCTGTGTGAGAATCGCCGCCGTGACGGCCATCCCGACGCCGACCGTCCAGGCCGCCGCCCCGCCTCGGCGGCGGATCCGCAGGGCGAGGACAAACAGGAGCAGGGCGGCCAGCACGGCCGGCAGCAGCGCCTCGGGCAGCTGAAACCTGGAAGCGAAGAGGATTCCCGCGATCTGGAACGCGAGCAGCGGCATGAGCGGACGCTTCATGCTGCCATTTTACACCATTCCGGGGAAAAGTTCCTGTTGATCGGGGCATCCTTCCCATAGTAATCAGGAGCACCGCCCACTTCCCGGTGGAAACTTGACGGCGGCCGCCCCTGGACGGCGGGAAGGACCCTCCCGGATGACCGAACCGCTTGATCTGAATGACGAGAGCACACAGAGGCGACTGCGGATCCTCCTGCTCTCCCGCCTCCTCATCACCACGCTCCTCCTGGCGATCTTCATCTACCTGAGTTACCGCGAGGAGGACCTGCTCCCGGAGATTTCCATCCCGGGATTCGGGGCGGTCATCTTCACCAGTTACGCCCTTTCGGTTCTGTACGCGGTCTTCCGTTTCTTTTTTCCCGAACCGCGCCTGAACATATACCTGCAGGGCCTGGGAGACGTGCTCCTGGTGACCGGGCTGGTTCATGCCACCGGCGGCGTCGTCAGCGTCTACGCCGTGTTTTATCCCCTGGTCGTGATCTACGGCGTGTTCTTCCTCGGGCGCGGCGGAGGGATGATCATCGCCTCCGCGTGCAGCGTCTGTTACGGCCTCCTTGTCGACCTGGAGTACTACCGCGTCATTCCCATCGAGGAATACATCCATCTCCAGTTTTATGATCAACGGCCCGGGTACGTCTTCACCCGGATCGTGACCTACATCCTCTCCTTCTACGTCATCGCCTTCCTGTCGAGCTTCGTGGTGGAGCGCGAGCGCCGGGCCCGGACCCTCCTGGCGGAGAAGGAAACGGCCTTCGATCAGCTCGATCTCCTCCACCGGAGCATCATCGAATCGGTGGACGCCGGGATCGCCACCATGAACCTCCAGCAGCAGATCAAGTCCTTCAACCGGGCGGCTTCACAGATCACGGGCTTCCATGCCCGGTCCGTGGAAAACAGGAACATCAACGAGGTGTTCCCCGGCTTCTCCCGCGCCGCCGGCCTCACGAACGACCTTGATTTCAGCAGTGTTCCCCGGAGCCGCTTCGAAATGCCGCTCCGGGGTAAGGGCGGTGAGGAGATGATCCTCGGATGCGCCGTTTCCGCGCTCAAGGATAAGGGGGACCGGAGAATCGGCCACATCCTCATTTTCCAGGATCTGACGGCGATCAAGCGAATGGAGGAATCCGTCGAGAAGAGCCGCCGGCTGGCCTTCATCGGCGAGATGGCCGCCGGGCTGGCCCACGAGATCCGGAACCCCCTGGCTTCCATCTCCGGTTCCATCCAGGTGCTCAAGGACGGTCTCATCCTGCCGGACGCGGACCAGCGGCTGATGCAGATCATCCTGCGGGGCCGGGAGCAGCTCGAGAACGTCGTCCGGGATTTTCTCCTCCTGGCGCGCCCGAGTTCAGGGCATCCGGAGTCTTTCGACCCCCGCCAGGTGATCGAAGACGTCATCGAATCGCTGCGCTATGTGACAGACTGGAACGAAGGCATCCAGGTCGCCCGGCATTTCCGGCATTCCGGCAGCATATCGGCCAACCGGACGGAATTCCGGCAGGTCCTCTGGAACCTGCTTCTCAATTCGGTCCAGGCCATGCCCGAGGGAGGCACGCTGACGGTGGAGACGGACATGGCGGAAACAGCGGAGGGAAAACGGTTTCTTCAACTCAGGGTCAGCGATTCCGGATCGGGTATCGAGTCCTCGGACCTTGAAAAAATATTCGAACCTTTCTATACGACCAAGGAGCGCGGGACGGGGTTGGGACTGGCCATCGTCAACCGAATCGTGGAGGGGATGGAAGGAAGCATCCGGCTGGAAACCCGCCCGGAGCGGGGTACGACCTTCCGGATCCGGCTGCCCCTCCCGGAGAACGTGACGGGGGGGCCTTGAGAGGCCTTTCCCGGGACTGGAGAAATCGACATGGCGAAGATCCTCATAGTGGATGACGATCAGGGCGTGCGGGAGCTGCTCGAGATCATGCTCACCCGGGAGGGATATGCGGTGACCTGCGCCTCCGATGCCGATAAGGCGCTGAACCGCTGCCGCAAGACAGCATACGACCTTGTCATCACCGACCTGAAAATGCCCAAGATCGACGGCATCGAGTTCATCCGCCGGCTCAAGGATGTCGCTCCCGCCACCATGGTCATCCTCATCACCGCGTATGCGTCCCCGGAGACGGCCCTCCTGGCCATGAAGGAGGGGGCCTACGATTACGTGGAAAAGGGATTCGACTTCGAGGATCTCAAGACCATCATCCGGAACGCCCTCGACAAGAAAGGGGTCCGGACGGAAGACGCCCGCTTCCTCCGGCAGCTGGAGGACGTCGTCTCCTTCGGCGACATGATCGGGAAAAGCCGGGAGATGCTGAAGGTCTACGGGACCATCAAGAAGGTTGCCGAGACCTCCGCCAACATCCTGATCCTGGGGGAGAGCGGCACGGGCAAGGAGTTGGTGGCGAAGGCCATCCACGAGCACAGCCCCCGCCGGAAGCTGCCCTTCGTGGTGATCAACTGCGGCGGGATTCCCGAAAACCTGCTGGAGTCGGAGCTGTTCGGCCACATGAAGGGAACCTTCACGGGCGCCCTGACGGACAAGCCCGGGCTCTTCGAGATTGCCCGGGGAGGCACGGTCTTTCTGGACGAGATCGCCGAGCTGTCTCCCTTCCTCCAGGTCAAGCTGCTTCGGGTCGTGCAGGAAAAGACGTTTCGCCGGATCGGCGGCGCCGAGGAAATCCGGGTGGACGTCCGGATCATTTCCGCAACCAACCAGGACCTGGCAAAAAAAGTGGGGGAGGGGACCTTCCGGGAAGATCTCTTTTACCGGCTCAACGTGATTCCCATCCACCTGCCGCCGCTCCGGGAGCGGAAGGAGGACATCGCGGCGCTGACCCAGTATTTTATCGAGAAGTACTCCCGGGCCTTCGGGAAGGAAGTCCAGCGCATCTCCACGTACGCCATGGAGCTGCTGATGGGTTACCCCTTTCCGGGGAACGTCCGCGAACTGGAGAACATCATCGAGCGCAGCATCGCCCTGGAGACGTCGAACATCATCCTGCCGGAGAACCTGGTTCTGTCCGGAAGCGCTTCGAATCAGGCGATGCCGGTCATCGACATCGACATCCCCCCGGAAGGGGTTCTGCTGAATGACGAACTGGCGGAGATCGAGCGCCGGATCATCCGGAAGGCGCTCCTGATGACGGAGGGATCCAAGACGAAAGCCGCCGAGCTTCTGCACGTGAGCTTCGATTCCCTGCGGTACCGCATGGAGAAGCTGGGAATTGCCTGACATGGATGCGAACGGAAGGATAAACGATGCGTGAAGGTCCCTTCATCCTGGCCATTGACAACGGAACGCAGAGCGTTCGTGCCCTGCTGTTCGACCTGCGGGGGAACCTGGTCGCCAAGTCCAGGGTTCTCCTGGATCCGTACTTTTCGGAGAAACCGGGCTGGGCGGAACAGGATCCCGGGTATTACTGGGAAAGCCTGTGCCGGGCCTGCCATGAGCTGTGGAAGCAGAACGCCGTCCCGAAAGAGGCGATCCGGGCCGTCGCCCTGACCACCCAGCGGTGCACGGTGATCAACGTCGACCGGGAGGGACGGCCGCTCCGTCCCGCCATCGTGTGGCTGGACCAGCGGCGCACCGAGGGGCTCAAGCCCATCGGCGGCTTCTGGGGAACCGCCTTCCGCGTCGCCGGCATGACCGAGACCGCCGCCTACCTGCAGGCGGAGGCCGAGGCCAACTGGATCAAGACCCACCAGCCGGACATCTGGAAAAAGACGTACAAGTTTCTCTTCCTGTCGGGCTATCTCACCTTTTGCCTGACGGGACGCTTCGTGGATTCCGTCGGCAGCCAGGTGGGATATGTGCCGTTCGACTACAAGCGGCTCCGCTGGGCGTCATCGTGGGACTGGAAGTGGAGGATCCTGCCCGTGGAGCCGTCCATGCTGGTGGATCTGGTTCCCGCCGCCCAGCCCCTGGGGGAAATCTCCCCGGAGGCCGCGGAGGCGACGGGGATCCCCGCGGGCCTTCCCCTCATTGCCGCGGCGGCGGACAAGGCGTGCGAGGTGATCGGGGCGGGATGCCTGGAGCCGGACGTTGCCTGCCTGAGCTACGGGACGACCGCCACGATCAACACGACCCACCGGAAATACCTGGAGGCCATTCCGCTGATTCCGCCCTATCCGTCCGCCGTGCCGGGGGCCTACAGCCAGGAGATCATGGTGTACCGGGGCTACTGGATGGTGAGCTGGTTCAAGCGGGAGTTTGCCGACCGGGAGCTGGCCCTGGCCAGTGAGCAGGGCGTGGAGCCCGAGGTTCTCTTCGACGAGCTGCTTCGGCAGTCGCCCCCGGGGTCTCACGGGC
>CAYNEJ010000073.1:0-17754 GCA_964396205.1 uncultured Syntrophaceae bacterium | reverse complement strand
TCAAGTTCTATCTGCCCATCGACGTCGTGATCGCAGAGGAGAAGAGCGCCGAAGCCGAGACGAAGATCGTTCCGGTCCAGGAAATGAACGACGACTGGATGGGCCTCGACATCGGGCCGGCGACCATCACGCTCTTCACGGAGGCCCTGGCCAATGCCAAGACGATCGTCTGGAACGGCCCCATGGGTGTCTTCGAGATTGACGCCTTCGGCCGGGGAACCGCCGCGCTGGCCCACGGTGTGGCCAACTCCTACGCCCTCACGATCGTCGGCGGAGGAGACACCGACGTGGCCATCCACAAGACCGGCGAGAGCGACAAGATCACGTATATCTCGACCGGCGGCGGGGCATCCCTGGAGCTTCTGGAAGGGAAGGTCCTCCCGGGGATTGCGGCCCTGGAGGAGTGCGGAGCGGCAAACCGCCCCTAGGCACGGAGAGGGCTGTCGGAACCAGGTGAACAAGGGGAAGGACAAGGACGCCTTCCCCTTTTTTTATGCCCATGCGAAACATTCGGATGACCCTGGAATACGATGGAACGGCCTATGCCGGGTGGCAGCGCCAGAAGAACGGCCTGTCGATCCAGCAGGTCCTGGAGGAGAAGATCGCCGTCATGACCGGCGAGGCCGCGAAGGTGGTCGGCTCCGGGAGGACCGACGCGGGGGTCCACGCCCTGGCCCAGGTGGCTCATTTCCGGACCGCCACGGCGATCCCGGCGCGGAATCTTCTCCAGGGACTCAACAGCCTCCTGCCCCGGGACATCGCCGTGATCCGGCTCGACGAGGCACCGGAGGATTTCCACGCCCGCCACAGCGCCACCGGCAAGGTTTACCTCTACCGGATTCTCAACCGGCCGGTCCGCTCCGCCCTTCACCGGCACTTCGCCTGGGAGATTTTTCAGCCCCTGGACGTCGCCCGGATGCAGGAAGCGGCGGCACATCTGGCGGGAAACCACGACTTCACGTCCTTTACGACGATCCATTCCGATGCCCCCCACCGGGTCCGGACGATCCGGGAGATCTCCGTAACCCGGAGCGAAGAAGACTTCGTGGGCATCACCGTGGAGGGTGAAGGCTTTCTGCGCTACATGGTCCGGATCATTGCCGGCACCCTCGTGGAGGTCGGCAAGGGGCGAAGGCCGCCCGGCGATATCCCGGCCGTCCTGGCGGCGAAGGATCGGGCCGCCGCCGGCATCACCGCCCCTGCCCGGGGACTTTTTCTCAAGGAGGTACGGTACGGATGAACATTCTGGTCGTCGGCCACAGAGGGATGCTCGGCAGCGACCTCATGACCCGCTTTGTCATGTCCGGTCATGATGTGACGGGCATGGACATCGGCGAACTGGACATCACCTCCCGGAGCGCCGTCGGGGACGCCCTCCGGGAGACCGGGCCGGATGTCGTGGTCAATGCCGCCGCCTACACGAACGTGGACGGGTGCGAATCCGACCGGGAGGGCTGTTTCGCCGTCAACGCCCGGGGGATCGAGAACATCGCCCTGGCATGCCGGGATCGGGGGAGCCGGGTCGTCCACTTCAGCACGGACTACATTTTCGACGGCCGGAAAGGCGAGCCCTACGTGGAGGACGATCCCGGCGCCCCCCTGAACGTTTACGGGGAATCCAAGCTCGAGGGGGAGCGCCTGCTCCTGGAGACGACGGAAAACGCTCTTCTGATCCGGACCTCCTGGCTCTACGGGCGGCGCGGCAAGAACTTCGTCCGCACCATCCTGGAGAAGGCCGCCGTCACGAACCGCCTGGAGGTCGTCGACGACCAGGTCGGCTGCCCGACCTATTCCTGGGACCTGGCCGGTGCCGTCAACCTCCTCCTGGAAGGGGGGCAACACGGAGTCTTTCACGTCACGAACCGGGGTTCCACGAGCTGGTACAACTTCGCCCGCAAGATCCTGGAGATGGCCGGGAAAACGGAAGTCACCGTGTCGCCCGTGCCGACGGAGCGCTTCCCACGGCCTGCGGTCCGGCCCCGGTACAGTGTCCTGTCCGGCAGGAAGTTCCTGGAGACGACGGGCAAGACCCTCCGTTTCTGGCATCTGGCCCTGGCGGAGTACCTGTCCCATACCGGCTATCCGCTGGATCCCGGGGTGACCAGGCACTGAAGTCGGCGGCCGGAGGAAGGACGGCCGCAACTGCCCGGACAGCGGGACATTCGCCTTGACTCTGCGGGGATACCTGCGTATATTGGCGACCTTGTTGGGCAATCCATCATGATCCCGGAACCATGGCTCTTTCCCCAAGGCACGGAGTGTATCCCATGAACTGGAAGATCTCGACGGTCCTGGCCGCTGTGCTCCTCGTGCTCCTCCCCGCCTCTCCGGGCTTCTCACAAAACAGGGTCCGTGCCGAGGGTTCGGCAGCAATCCACAAAAATTTCAAAGATATAGCCAGAGACCGGGCGATTGAGAATGCCCAGCGGAATGCCGTGGAGCAGGCGGTCGGCGTGATGATCAGCTCCCGGACGGAGGTCGAGAACTACGCCGTCAAGCTGGACCGGATCCTGGCCGAGGCGGAGGGCTTCATCAATACCTATTCCATCGTCTCGGAAACGAACGACGGGAAGACCTACACGGTGGTCATCGACGCCGATGTCGGCGCAGGCCGCCTTCAGGAGCGCATGAAGGCGATCCGCCTCATTGTTGCCCGCAAGGCGAAACCCCGCCTGATGATCGTCTTCAGCGGCCGGGAGGCGAAGGATGTCCTGGCCGAATCCGTCATGTCCCGGTATTTCATGGAGCAGGGGTTCCGTCTCGTGGATGCCGAGACCGCGAAAAGAAACCGGGCCGTCGAAGAGATGGACAAGACCGGCGGAGACCGCCGCAAACTCTCCCGGATGGCCCGCGGACTCGGGGCGGAGGTCCTGGTGGCGGGCCGGGTGGAGGCGGCCACCAGCGCGTTCACCATCAGCAACATCGAGATGCATTCCAACAAGGTGACCGTCTCGGCCAAGGTCATCAACGGCGACACGGGGGAGATCATCGCCACCGACTCCGCCGCCGCCTCAAAGCCCGGCGTCAAAGGAGACTGGAAGGAGATCACCGAGAACGCCACGCGCAGCCTGTCCCGGGCGCTCTTCGACGGGATCCTGAACCGCTGGTCCGCGGACCTCGCGAAGGCATCCACGTTCAAGCTCGTCCTGTCGGGACTCCGCTCTTACGACGACCTGGTGTCGTTCAAGGAACGGATGGCCCGGGAAGTCAAGGGTTATCGGGAATCCCACCAGCGTTCCTTCAACCGGGGGCAGGTGGACCTGGACGTCGAGCTGAAGGGTTCCATCCAGGGGTTCGCCGATGACCTGGCCGCCCTGAAATTTCAATCCCGCAAGATCAAGATCCTGGAAATGACGCAGAACCGGATCCGGGCGAAACTGGTCCCCTGATCCCGTCCGCAGGTCCACAGGGGGAAAGCGCCCGGACGCGTTCCGGCCGATGAATCAATGCAAAGGAGGTTGTCATGCACCGGACTCACTTGAAAAAATACCTGCTCCTGGCCACCCTGCTTCTGCTGGCCGGATGCGCCACGAGCGAGAGTTTCAAGATGGGCCAGGACCTGATGGGCCAGAACCGCCCGGAAGAGGCTGTCGGATATTTCGAGGCGGCCCTGAAAGAGAGCCCCAACAGCGGGGAATACCAGGCCGCGCTGCAGCAGGCGCGGCAGAGGGGTGCAGCAAGCCGTCTGGAGCGGATCCGGACGGCTTATGGCGCCCTCGTGGAGCCCGATGCCATGGCGCTGGAGCGAATTCTCCGGGACACCGAAGGGGCGGCCGGGATGGACCCGTCCAACCGGGAGATCAAGGCGTTCCAGAATACCGTGAAAGAGCGGCTGGATGCCCTTCTCGCGCAGGCGAAGAGCCTGTACGCCCAGGCCGACATGGATCTCCAGAAGGAAGACTGGGCTGCGGCCCGGACAAAACTCCTCCAGGTCAACAGGCTTTTCCCGAACTACGAGAATACGGGGACAAAACTGGCCCGGGTGGAGCAGGAGGGGATCAAGCAACTCTACCAGCAGGGGATTGACTTGGGCAGGCGGGAGGACTGGAAGATGGCAGCCCAGGCTTTCAAGACCGCCATGGAGATCAACCCCGGCTTCCTCGACGTGGCCGCCCTCTACAAGACCGCCGTGGCCAATGACAACGCCGGCTACTTCCTGGCTGCGGGAGAAAAGGCGGAGAAAGCAAAGCAGTGGGACCGGGCGATTCTCTGCTATCAGCGGGCTCTGGAGTACCAGCCGGAGAATCAGGATCTTGCCAAGAAACTGGAGAACCTGAAGGTCAAGGTCGGCCAGATTTATTTCGATGAGGCGGAGAAGCTGGCAAGCCTGGGAAGGCTGGGGCCGGCCGTCCGGAAGATCGAATCCGTGAAGCTTTATCTGCCGTCCATGAAGGAAGAGCCGGTGTTCCGGGATCTCCTTGCCAGGATGACCACCCGGCTCATGGAGCGGGGCGACGGATACAACGAAAAGGAACTGTGGGGAAACGCCCTGATGTGGTACCAGAAGGCGGAATCTCTCACTCCGAATCACCCGGATCTCTTCCAGAAAATTCAGGATGCCCGCGAGCGGATCGGCAAGCGGATCCGCAAGTCCATCGCCGTCTTCGATTTTTCAAGCCCCAGCAACGACAAGGACGCCGGCAAGATGGCGGCGGACAAGCTCGTGGCCTACCTCTATCAGAAGGCAAGCAGCGATCTCCGGATCATTGAACGGGAAAATCTCCAGAATATCCTCCGGGAAATGCAGCTCGGCCAGACCGGCCTCGTGGACGTGAAGTCCGCCCAGGCCATCAAGATGCGCGGCATCGACACCTTCATCATGGGAAACGTTCTGAAGATCCTGGCTACCCGGGCGGATGCGTCCGGCAACAACCAGGTTCGGGTCATGGTGGACGAGGAGGATGTTCCCAACCCGGATTGGCAGACCTGGATGATCATGCATCCCAGGCCCTCAAGCGAGGAATTGAAGACGGCCCCCCCGAAGACGATCAAGAAGCGCAATTACCAGTTCATCACGTACAAACAGGGCAGCGCCAGGATCGTCTCCCTCTTCGATGTGTCCTACAAGCTTGTGGACACCACCACGGGAGAGAACATCTTCACGAACACCATCGAGGGGCGCCTCATCAAGGAAGACAAGTACCAGGACGGCGTTCCCATGGCGAATATCCCCCAGGATCCGCTTCAGCTCCCCACGGAGGCGGAGGTCCTGGCCGAGCTGACGAACGCGAAGATCTCGGAGATGGGACAGAGCGTACTGAAGCATTTCCAGAGCCTTGAAGTGGAGTACTTCAATGCGGGAGAACAGCTCCGGAAGCGGCGCAAGGTCGACGAGGCGGTGGAAAAGTATGTCGACGCCCTCTTCGATATCAAGTTGAAGGGGATCTCCACGGCGGTGGCACAGAAATCCCAGGAAATGATCGACAGTCTCCTCAAGGATCGATAATGCCCGCTCTCATGGATGGATCGAAACGGACCAAAGGCCCGGAGCGACATCCGGGCGGCCTGTCGGGTCGGATGACCCTTCCCCTGGCCCTGGCGGTGCTGGTTTTCTGTCTGGCCGGCTCCGTTTCCCAGGTCCGGGCGGCGGTACCCGCGAGGACAGCCGTCTTCAATTTCAGCGTCCGCAACCTGGAGGCATCCGGTTACGGCACGGCGGTCACCAACACACTCCTGAACAATCTCAAGAGCCGGCCGGGCTTTTCCGTCCTGGATCGCAAGGAGCTGGAAAGCTTTCTCGCGCTGAACGAACTCCGGCAGGACGACAGCCTGGACAACATTGTCCTCGTCGGGAGCCGCCTGGGTCTGAACATCGTCGTGACGGGAAGTGTGGAGCGACGGGGCACGATGCTGACGCTCTACTGCAAGGTGGTTCACATCGAGAAGAAGAAGCCCATTCTGGACGTCCGGTTTACCGCATTCAGCGATTCGGCGCTGGCCAGGGAGCTGGACAGCCTGGGAGACCGGATCGCCGGCGCCGTGACGGGTTCGGAGCAGGCAAGGGAAGATCTGCCGTCTGCGAAGGCGCCGGTCAACCTGCAGAAGAAGTCGGGCAACATGAAGATCTACCTGTCCTGGGAGAGTCCGCCCGAAGCAGCGGCCGTCTCCGGCTGGGAAGTGTTCCGGGGGTCTTCCGCAACTGGTCCCTTCGCGAGGATCGCCCAGGTGAACCGCCCCGAGTACTGGGACCAGTCGGTGGAACGAAACAGGACGTACCACTACAGGATCCGTTCCTTCAGCAGTCGGGGCGGCTACAGTGCGTTTTCCGCGGTCGTGGCCGCCGAATCGGCCCCCACCCCCAATCCGCCGGTGATCCTGAGGACCGATTCCCGGGTCCGGGGTGTTCAACTGACCTGGCTGCCCAGCCCCATCGCCGGAGACGACCCCTTCAAGTTCAAGGGATACAAGCTGTACCGCGCCGGGAAAGAGGAGGGCCCCTACCGCGAGGTCCGGGAGATAGCCGGCGCGGAGGCGGGAAAGGTGGTCTTTGTCGATGGCGGGATGGGAGACGGCGAGCGATACTTCTATCGCGTGACGGCGTGCAACGAAAAGGGCCTCGAGAGCGATTTCTCCCGTGCCCTCCCCGGATCTTCCCTGCCCCGCGTGGTCGACCTCCGGGCCGTGGGGGACCAGATCCGGGAGGTTCCCCTGTCCTGGAAACCGGTTGTCTCACCCTTTGTTCACGGGTACAATCTCTACCGCGGCGAGAGCCCGCAGGGGGCATTCAGCCGGGTTCAACGCATTGCCGCCGTGCCGGCCGGGGGAGACGCCCGGGTAACCTGGGTGGACAGGGAAGGGCTGGGAGACCGGAAAAGCTATTCCTACCGGGTGACCGCCTTCGAGGAGGGGGGCGCCGAAACGACGCCCTCGGCGACCGTGTCGGCCGTGACGCGGGACAAGCCGCCCATTCCGCAGGGTCTCAAGGCCGAGGGCGGCCGGGTGAAGAGGATTCTTCTTTCCTGGCAGGCAAGTTCCCGGGAAGATGTGCAGGGATACCGGCTTTTCCGTTCCCTGAGCAGCGAGGGGCCTTTCGTGCTCATCGGCAAGGTGCCCGGCCGATCCTCAAGCCGACTGGAGGATGCCGGCGGCACGCTCGGGGAAGTGACCGCATTTGCGGAGCGGGCGCTCGGCCTGGGTGGCCTTCCCGGCACCCTCGGGGACGGGTCCGTGTATTTTTACCGAATCACCGCCTGCAACCGGCTGGATATCGAGAGCGAGCCATCCCCCGCGGTTTCGGCGCAGACGAAACCGCGGCCGAAGGCGCCGGCCGGATTCCGGGGCGACGTGGCGGACGGCAAGGTTGTCCTTCGCTGGCAGGCCGGCGAGGAGGCGGATATCGCCCGGTACGATCTGTATGAGTGGAACGTCCTGGGGATGGAGAAAATCGCCGCCGTAACCGGCACATCCCATTCGCCCGGGGGGATCGCGAGGGGTGCAAAGAGGGTTTTCATCATCCGGGCGGTGGACCGGGACGGCCTGGAAAGCGATGCCAGCCGGGAGGTCACGGTTACGATGCCATGACAGCGTGGATCCGGTTGCCGGATCCGGAGGGGACAATGATCAACATGATCAGAAGGAAACTCGAAAGAGGGCGGCTACGGATCTCCGGAATGATGAGAATTCTGGCCGCGGTCGCGGTCGCGGGGGCGTTCCTGGCGGCATCGCCCGTCGCGGGGGCGGCGGAGGGACGGTACAAGGTTGTGGCCGGGACGGACGAGAAGGCCTACCTGGTAGACACCAGCACGGGGGCCGTGTGGATCCTGACGCACCGGGCCATGGCCACGGGCCGGGAGCCGATCGCCATTCCCTTCAAGTTCATCAAGGTTTCCCCGAAGAGTGCGAACCCCTTCCTGGATGTCGAAGTCGTCCGGGACGTGCCCATGCCACCCGAGAAGGGAAGGGATCGGGAAACCCGATAGCGAATCAGAACCCTATGTCCACGAAGCAGCAGACCATCCCGGGAAATCCCGTGGGGTTGGAAGCGGCACGGACAGGCCGGATGGACTGACATGGTTCATTGCCTTCCTCCCTGCGGGTTTGCCCGCTGTTATGTCCTGTCGGACCGTGAAGGCCTCGCGGTCGTCGATGTCGGCAGCGTCGGCGCGGCGGACGACGCGGTCCGCTTCATCACCGACCTGCCGGGGGTGTCCCTGGCCCAGGTGCGCCTGGTCCTGGCAACCCACTTTCATATCGACCACATCGGCGGAGTGGCTCGTTTCCTGGAATTCTGCCCCCCCGGCACGAAGGTCTGCCTCCACCCCCTGGCGGTGCAGTACCTGCGGGGGCAGCGGAGGCTTTCCTTCCTCAATGGTTGGATGACGGGCTTTCTCTCCGCCGCCGTGGCGTCGACGGGCTATGTCCGCCGCGTTTCCCACCTCCATTTCGGCTCCATGGCGGGGGTTCCTCTGCCGCTCCTGCGAGACCGCTGCAACTTCGGCGTGGATGCGGACAGGATCCTTCCGCTGGACGGGGGTGGCCGGAGGCGCTATCCACTGGGGTTCGGAGGGTGGGACGTCCTGGAAACCCCGGGGCACACGGAAGACTCGATCTGCCTGTATCAGGAGGCGGAGGGACGGCTTCTCACGGGGGACACGATCCTGAATCTTGACGGGGCGCGGGGGCCCCAATGGAATCGTTTCTGCTGGAACAGGCAGGAAATCCTGCGTTCAATCCGGGAGTTGAAATCGGAATTGTCCCCCCGGACGCTCTATCCGGGTCATGGGGAGGTATACACGACCAGCGGGGAAAGCGCCCTGTCCGGTCTCCCGGGGTCTTGAGGGAAGCGAGGCCCCTGCTTCCAAAGGGTAAGGACGGCTCCGGAGCGCCGCCGATTCCCCGTTTTCAGCATGCCGGAATGCAAAAGATACGGACTCTGCGAGGAGGAGACATGAGAGACAAGCACCCCGTACCGTGGAAAGTCCTGACGGTCGTTCTCTGCCTGCTGGTCTGCCAGGGCTGCGCCGTCATCACCGAAAGCACGGTCGTTACGCCGCCGATCCGGAGCCTCTTCGCCGGCACCTACGCGACCGATCCGTTCATGGCGAAGAACATGCCCAAAACCGTGGCGGTTCTTCCCTTCGTCAACGAGGCCGAAAGCCAGAAGGGATCGGAGGAGGTCCGCCGGGGGTTCTACAACCACTTCAGCTCCCTGCCGTTCGCGGACATGCAGGTTCAGCGGGTCGACAGTCTCCTCCGCAAGGCGGATCTGATGGGAGACCCGAAGGCACTGGCGAAGAAGACGCCCCAGGAGCTGGGGAAGATTCTCGGGGTCGATGCCGTCGTCTACGGGACCGTCTCCAACTTCGACAAGCTCTTCCTGGCCCTGTACTCCCAGGTCTCCGTGGGGGCCGAGGTCAGGATGTATGACACGAAGACCGGTCATTTCCTCTGGAGCGGCAAGCATACCGCCCGGATCCATGAAGGCGGCATCTCCACCAACCCCGTGGGCATCGTCGCCGTCGTCATCGCCACGGCCCTCAACATGCGGGACATCCAGCTGCTCCGGGCCTGCGACGACCTCTTCCGCGACATGGTCAAGACGATCCCGGTGCCGACTCTGGCGGAGGCCCTGCGGCCGCCCTCCATCCTGCTCCTGACCCAGGACACGAAAAACCTGCCGAAAAAGGCGGGGGATGAAATCAGGGTGGTCCTCCAGGGAACGCCGAAGATGCTGGCGTCCTTCTCCATCGGAGACTACCGGAAGCACGTTGACATGCAGGAGACCGAGCCGGGGTGGTACCTGGGCACCTACCGGGTGGTCCCGGGTGACAATATCCGCCAGGCCATCATCACGGGAAGGCTGGCGCTGGCGAATGATCCGGGCAACTTCTCCGAGTGGGTGGATGCCGTCGGGACGGTGTCCCTCAAGACGACGCCCCCCGACACGCCGGCGAACCTCGCCGCGGTGGGGAGGGACCGCGTCGTTCAGCTCCGCTGGAGCAAGTCGTCGGACCCGGATCTCGCGGGATACCGGGTGTACCGCAGCGCAACCCCCCTGAGCGGTTTCGCCGAGGTGGCAAAGACGGAATTCACGGAGTTCACCGACCGGGATCCGTCCCTGGTAAACGGGACCGCGTACCACTACCAGGTAACCGCCGTGGATCTGGCGGGAAACGAGAGCGTGCGGAAGGGCGCCGTCGCCGGCATGCCCATGGCGCCGGGGCCCACGCCCGTTTCGGGGGTCATCGAGGCTGACACGACCTGGTACGCCGGGGCCAGTCCCTATGTTCTGGAAGGACCGGTGACGGTCCGTGACCAGGCGGTCCTCACCGTCCAGCCGGGTACGGAGGTCCGCTCCCAGGACGCGCCGCTCATCGTCGAGGGGCGGTTGTTGGCCCGGGGGGACTCGGAACGGATCATCGTCTTCGACTCCGCCCGGGAGGGGAAGACGTGGCCCGGTATCCTCTTCCGGAACGTGAAAGACAAGGAGAACGCCCTGACCCATGTCCGGATCCGGAACGCCCGGCGGGCCGTCGACTGCGAGGCGTCATCGCCGGTTGTGGAGTCGGTGGAGCTGACGGAGAATGACACGGCCTTCCGGGCATCCGGTGCCTTCTCCAGGCCGCATCTCCTGAAATGCCGGATCGCCCGGAACCGGCAGTCCGCCGTCATCGCCGTCGACGGCGCGGCGCCCCTGGTGGCGGACAACGCCGTGGAGGACAACCTGAACGCGGGCATCCTCGTGGAGAGGGCGTCTCCGGTGATTCACCGGAACAGCATCTCCCGGAACCTCGGCTCCGGGATCGTGGTGGCGGGAGGAAGCCCCTCCATCTCGGAGAACAACGTCACGGACAACCGCCCCTTCAACGCCCTGGCCCCCGCTTCCGGTGACGCCGTGAAGGCCCGCGGCAACTGGTGGGGAAGCCCGAGAGGGATCGACATTCTGGCGGGAGTCCAGGGCAAGGTGGACGTGCAGAGCATCCTCGGCGCCCCCTGGCCGGGCGGGAAGCCTCTGGACCTGCCGGTCCTGTCCTCCCGGATCGGCGGACGCATCACGGCGGACGCCTATTTGATCCAGTCAAACAGCCCCTACACCGTTACGAGAGACGTGATCCTCGACAAGGGCGCCGTCCTCACCATTGAACGGGGCGTCACCGTCCGGTTCGACCAGAACACCGCCATCGTGGCCGAGAATGGGGGCGTGATCGCCCGGGGCACCCGGGACCTGCCGATCCTGTTCACCGCCTCCGGGGCGTCCCCCTCCCCGGGCTTCTATGCCAGCGCCTTCCGCCTGGCGAAACCCACGGCGGTCAACAGCGCCTTTTCCTGGTGCATCGTGAAGTATGCCGAGACGGCCTTCGACATCCACTTCGGAAGCCCCGAGATCAGCCATTGCCATGTGGCCGAGAACAGCCAGTGCGGGGTCTACTGCCGGAACGACGCCTCACCCCGCATCTCCTTCAGCACCTTTGCGGGGAACCGGGGAGAGGGGGCCGTCAAATGTGTGGGAGCGTCGCGTCCCCTGATCCAGCGGAACAACTTCGAGCGGAACGAGGTGGCCATCCAGAGCTTCTCTTCCCTGTATATCGATGCCCGGCAGAACTGGTGGGGAAAGAGCCCGCCGGACATGAGCATGATCTTCGGCGATCCGGAAACGAACGTGAACATCCGGCCCTGGCTGGACAAGCCGGAGCCGGAGGCCTTCCGGGAGTCGAAATAGGGCCGGGGGAGGGCGCTGTTTTCCTCCTTGAATTGGGAAAAAGCTTTGTGTTACCCTCCCTCCCCGAAACGAAGGAAATCGGTTTAACCATCATCAGGAGGTTGACATGAGATCGAAGGTTCTGGTTTTCGCGGCAGTCCTCGCGGGTGTGCTGTTTGTGCTGGCCGGTGCCGGCTTCTGCCAGGGGCAGGCAGCGGGCGACGGCAAGGTAACCCTGGACAAGTGGAACAAGATCATCGAGGCCAAGGTGGCGGAGACCACGCCGGACGGCAAGGGACTCATCAACTACGAGGAGGGCTACATCGAGGCTGTCGGAATCGGGGCTCCTCCTGAGAGATACTACGGCAAGCCCCAGGCACGGCCGATGGCTCTCCGGGCAGCCCAGGTGGACGCCTACCGGAACCTCCTGGAGGTGACCAAGGGGGTCCAGATCGACTCGCAGACCACCGTGAAGGATTTCGTCACGGAGAGCGACATCATCCAGGCGAGCGTCTCCGGTCTCGTGAAAAACGCCAAGGTGACGAACCGGGAGTACATGTCCGACGGGACGGTGGAGGTGACCGTGCGGATGTCCATGTCCGGCACCTTCGTCCGGTCGATCATTCCGAAGGCCATCACCGACGACAAGAAGACCGACCCGCCGCCCCCGCCCATCAGGCCGAAACCCGGAAAGGCGGACGACATCTTCACCGGGCTGGTCATTGACGCCCGGGGGCTCGGCGCACGCCCGGCCATGTCCCCGAAGGTCTTCGACGAGAACGGCAAGGAAGTCTACGGGACCCTCGTGGTGAACAAGGAATACGCCATTCAGCAGGGGATCAGCGGCTATGCCCGCGATCTCTCCGCCGCCCAGGGGAACCCCCGGGTGACGAACCATCCATTCACCGTCAAGGCGCTGAGCGCCGAAGGGGCGGGCAAGTCGGATCTGAAAATCGCCTCGACCGATGCCCAGAAGCTGCGAGTCGTCAAGGAAAACATGGCGTTTCTCCAGAAGTGCCGTGTCATGATCGTGCTGGATTGATTCCGCTCCGGCCAAACCCCGCTGACGGGCGCGAAAGTGCTCGCAAACCGCTTGGATAAAGGCAGCCGCAGCCGATCCCGAATCAGGGGGGCTGCGGTTTCCTTTTTGCGGGGGCCGGCCGCTGGAAAAAGCCCGCCCGTGGCAGGACGATTTGTTCGTGGCGCGGGGGCTGTCACGGGTGCTTCCGCCGTCGCGAACGCTTTTCCGCGAAAAGCTGATTGCGATATGGGTCGTTGCAGGGAAGAAAAGCTCTCTGAATGCTCCTCTGGAAACCCCCGGCCGCGCCGCCGCGAACGCCAGGGAGATGGGGAAAAAAGACAGATTCAAGTCTGTCTCCTTTCCCCGGGTTATGCCTGAAACGTTGATTGGAGTTGTTCATGCCGGGAAAAATCAGCCTGTTGCCGGAGGACCTGACCTCCCGCATTGCCGCGGGAGAAGTCGTCGAGCGTCCCGCCTCCATCGTCAAGGAGCTCCTGGAAAACTCGCTGGACGCGGGGGCGACGGATGTGCTGGTGGTTCTCGAGGGGGGAGGAGCCGCATCCATCCGCGTGGCGGACAACGGCCACGGCATCAATCCCGAAGAGGCGCCGCTGGCCTTCCAGCGTTACGCCACCAGCAAGATCAGCCGGTTCGAGGATCTCTGGTCGGTCCGCTCCTTCGGGTTCCGCGGCGAGGCCCTGCCCAGCATCGCCTCCATCGCCCGGGTGGAGATGACCTCCCGGACGCGGTTGCAGCCGGAGGGCGTCCGGGTCGTCGTCCAGGCCGGTGAAATGGTGGAGGTATCCGCGGCGGGGGGAGCACCGGGAACATCCATTTTCGTGAGCCGGATCTTCGAGCCCGTGCCGGTCCGGAAGAAGTTCCTCCGGTCGGAGACGGCGGAGCAGGGCGCCTGCCTCGACGTGGTCCTCCGGATCGCCCTGGCCCATCCCCGGGTCCGGATCCGGGTGACGGCATCCGGCCGGGATCTCCTGAACCTTCCCGCCACGGAGGATCCGGCGGAGCGCTGCGCCCTCGTCCTGGGGCCCGATTTTGCCGGGGAGGCCGTCGCCCTGTCGGGATCCGCGGGCGGATCGGCGATTACGGGATTCATATCCCGCCCCGAGCGGACCCGGTCCTCGACAAAGCAGATGCTCTTCTTCATCAACGGACGCTACGTCCGGGACGCCCTGATCCACCGGGCCGTCATGACGGCCTGCCGGCGCCGGATCGAGCCGCGCCGTTACCCGTCGGTTCTTCTCTTCCTGGAAATGGCGCCCGCCGAAGTGGACGTGAACGTTCATCCCGCCAAGATGGAAGTACGCTTCCGAAAGCCCGGAGAGATCTTTCAGCACGTCCACGACAGCATCGAGCGGGCTCTCGCGCATGTTTCGCCGGTTTTCCCCGCTTCAGAATCCCCGTCCGGAGAGACGGCCCGGCAGCCCTTTGCCGCCGGCCGCATCGAGGAGGCCCTGCGCCGCTACATGATCCGCAGCGAGGGAGAGCCTCCCCGGACGGAGGGAAGGGGAATTCCGGAGTCTTCGCCGCCCCTTTCCCCGGTGAAACCGGATCGGCCGGCGGACCTCTTTCCCGGCGAAACGGAGGGCCGGGTTCCCGGATCATCCGGACCGACCTTTCATTATCTCGGGCAGGTTGCGGGGACATACCTCCTCTTCGAGGATCCCGGCGGACTTCTGATCGTGGACCAGCATGCCGCCCATGAGCGGATTCTCTATGAGCGCCTGCGGCGCCGGGAGCAGGATCGGCCCGCGGAGAGCCAGCGGCTCCTGGTCCCCGAGGTCGTCGCCCTTCCCCGGAAGGAACGGCGGTTTCTCCAGGAATTCTCCTCCACCCTGGAAGAGGCGGGCGTCCTCCTGGAGCCCTTCGGAGGCGACGCTGTCGTTGTCAAGGCTCTGCCGGCCTTCCTGGAGGCCCGGGACATCCGGTCCTTCCTGCTGGATCTGGCGGAGGAGGCGGGTGGAGACGATCCGTCCGGCCGGGGGCTTTCCTCCCCGCGGGACCGGATGCTGGTGTTCCTGGCCTGCCGGGGTGCCGTCAAAGCCCGCCGGGAGATGAGCCGCGAAGAGGCGGTCGCCCTTCTCACCGCCCTGGGCGGAGAGCCACAGGCAGCCACGTGCCCCCACGGCCGGCCCGTCGTTATCCGCTTTGGAACGGCGGACCTGGAGAAACTGTTCCGGCGCCGCTGAGGATGCGTCCATGCCCCCTCCCGATTCCAAGCCGCGTATCGTTGTCATCGTCGGTCCGACGGGCGTCGGAAAGTCCGCCCTGGCCCTCCGCCTGGCCTCCCGCCGCGGTGCCGAGATCGTCAGCGCCGATTCCATGCAGGTATACCGCCACATGGATATTGGTACGGCCAAGCCCACGGCGGCGGACCGCGCCGCCGTTCCCCACCACCTGATCGACCTCGTCGATCCCCATGAGCCGTTCAATGCCGCCCTGTACCGGGAGCGTGCCCGCGAAGTCATCCTGGATCTTCACCGCCGGGGGAAGCCGATCCTCGTGGTGGGGGGGACGGGACTGTACGTAAAGGTTCTCCTCGGGGGGCTGGTCGACGGACCGGGGCCGGACGAGACCCTGCGGCGCCATTACAGGATGCTTCTGGAGAGCCGTGGTAAAGATTTTCTGCACGATCTCCTGACCCGGCGGGATCCCCGGGCCGCCGCCGCCGTTCGACGGACCGACGCGGTTCGCGTTATCCGTGCCCTGGAGGTCCTTGATCAGACGGGCCGGTCCATCGTGGACATCCGGGCCGATCACCGGTTCGCCGACCGGCCCTATGAGTCTCTGCGGATCGGGTTGACCATGGAGCGTCCCGACCTGTTCGCCGCCATCGACCGCCGTGTGGACTCCATGCTCGGGAAAGGGCTCGTGGCAGAGGTGGAGCGACTCCTGGCGATGGGGTTCGGCGAGGACCTCCGGCCCATGCAGGCACTTGGATACCGGCAGATCGTCGACTGCCTGCGGGGCCGTTCGGACCTCGCGGAGGCCGTCGAGAGGATGCGGCGGGAGACGAAGGCCTTTGCCAAGCGGCAGGGCACCTGGTTCCGGGCGGACGGCGGAACCTGCTGGTTCACTCCCGGCCGGGAGGAGGCCGTCGAGGCGGAAGTGTCGCAATTCTGGGATGTCACGTAGGGTTCAACCGCCATTCTCCTTGACTTCGGGCGGGGTTCTATGTAGAAACATCCCCTGTTCGTTCTGCAGACCCGGGGTTCCCCGGTCCAAATGAATCCTTTGCGCTGGAAAGGAGCAGAAATCATGAACCGCCTACGGTTGGGAAGAGGGATGACGGTACTCCTGATCGCTTTGCTGGCGGCCGGGATTGCCGCCTGCGGGCTTGCGCCGGTCAAACCGGTCAGTGAGATGGATACGCCGGAGCATCATTTCTTTCTTGGTCAGAAAGCCCTGGACGAAGGACGGATACAGGACGCCGGAGCCAGCTTCGACCGTGCCCTCCAGCTGGATCCCCGGTTTTCCAAGGCCTACGCCGGCAAGGGCATCGTGGCGGCCTACATGAAGAACCCGAAGGGCGCCCTGAACCATGTCGACGCGGCCTGGAGGCATGCAAGCACAAACGATCAGAAAGCCTACGCCGACATCGCCTACATCCGGGTCTACACCCTCAACCAGTCCCCGGTGAACTGGCTTGACCTGGCCCGGGAGAAGTTCGATTTCGCCATCCAGTACGATCCCCGGTCCTCCGGCGCCTATTACTTCATGGGAATGGCCTACCGGCAGGCCCTGGAGTTCGAGAAGGCCCGGGGCCTGTTCGCCAAGGTGGCCGACCTGAAGGGGGACTACACGGCTCAGGCGGCGGCCCAGTGGGAGCTGATGGACAGGATCCAGCGGGCCATGCCGGGCACGGCAACGGGCAGGAAGATCGCCCTCCTGGAAAAGATCAGCCGGGCCGACGCGGCGGCCCTGTTCATGGAGGAGTTGAAGATCGACAAGCTCTATGAGCGGCGCACCGTCAAGGCCTTCGACACCTCCTTCCGGGAACCCGGGAAGGGCGCGGCCAGGGTCTCCGTGACCCCGAGAGACATCGCGAGCCATCCCCTGAAGGCCGACGTCGAGGGCCTCCTGAAATACGGCGTCCGCGGCCTCGAAGTCTATCCCGACGGATCGTTCGATCCCGCAGGACTCGTGAACCGGGCGGCCTATGCCATGATGATCGAGGATATCCTCATCAAGGTCACGGGCGACGAGAAACTGGCGACCAAGTTTATCGGCAGCACGTCCACCTTCGGCGACCTGCGGTCGGATCTGCCTTATTTCAACGCCGTCATGGTCGTGACAAGCCGGGGAATCATGAAGGGCAATCTCGCGACGGGACAGTTCAGCCCGGACGGCCCGGTTTCCGGCGTGGATGCGCTCCTGATCATCAAGGAGTTCAAGGAGCAGTTGAAGTTCTGAAGGGCTGCTGAAAGCAGCCGCCCGCGGCCTTTCCCGCGTTCTTCACCATGAAGGGGGACACCGGAACAGGGGGATCGGGGGCAGATTCAATCTGTCCCCGGCATGAGGGCTCCCCCAAATCGTCCTCCCGGTCCGGCGTCGCGGGAGCCCGGCCTCCGGCCATGTTCAACTGCCTTTATCGTGACGAAAATCAAGTACCTGCGAAAATATAGTCAAAAATGAGCAGGGGGCGGCGGGTTCAAGAGAGAACCGCCGCCCTCTCGCATTGCCTGGGAGAACGGAGCCATGGAAGGAAGAACCATCGGGAAGGCGTTTGAACCGCATGCGGCGGAGGAGAAGTGGTACCGGCACTGGCTGGACCGGAATTTTTTTCATGCCAAGGACGCAAGCGACCGGCCCCAGTTCTCCATTGTCATTCCCCCGCCCAACGTGACGGGGATGCTCCACATGGGGCACGCCCTGAACAATACCCTCCAGGACATCATGATCCGGTACCGCCGGATGCAGGGGTACAACGCCATGTGGATGCCCGGGACGGACCATGCGGGCATCGCCACCCAGAACGTGGTCGAGCAGGAGCTGGCCCGGGAGGGGAAGAACCGCCACGACCTGGGACGGGAGAAATTCATCGAGCGGGTCTGGGAGTGGAAGCACAAGTACGGCGGCG
>CAYNEJ010000072.1:0-17908 GCA_964396205.1 uncultured Syntrophaceae bacterium | reverse complement strand
ACGCGAAAGCCCCGGCGGGCTGGGACCCGCCGGGGCTGCTCGAGGAACACAGATCAGAAAAAGATCCGGTTGCGATATGTCTTTCGCCCCAGGGGGCGTGTTTTGGTTCAGACGTCCTTCTTCTTGGACCAGGCCTCCTGGTAGAGCCGGCCGATGGTCGTCACCAGGGCCAGGAAGAAAAGGCCCAGCATGAAGTTCGGGGCCGTCCCGAGGAGGTTGTCCAGGAGGTAGCCCACGTACAGGAACAGGAAGGAGGCGATCCCGATCACGAACCCCCAGGCGCTCAGCATGAACACGTGCCGGAGTTGATTGTACTGTTCCACTTGCTGTTTCCTGAGCGTTGCCATGATCCTTTCCTCCTTTCCCTGTCTCTCGTCCTGTAATCCGGTTCCTGACGGGCGGGCGGGAGAAGCCCCCGCCCGTCTCATCCGTTCCTGCCGTTCAGCCGATGAGCCCCCGGATGGCATCGATGACCGGGTTCGTGAAGAGGGCCACCAGCACCGTGTAGAGGGCGAAGGCGCCCACGGCCTCGTTGGTGTACATCTTCTCGTACTTGTGCTTCAGCGACACGATCGTCAGGCCGCCCACGATCAGGCATCCCAGCTGGAAGAAGGGGAAGCTTCCCACACCCGCCGCCGCGTATTCCGCGAAGCTGAAGGTTGCCGTCAGAAGAACCACAATCCCTGCCACCATCATTGTTCCCAGTGTCTTTTTCATGATCCGTCTCCTCTCTGAGGGGTTTTGTTTTGTTTGACTTTCACTATTGCGAAAGGCGTGCCAAGAGAAGAACAGGAGGGCGTGCATTCTTAACGATCCGTAATTGTTGTGTAAAATATATGGCAAGGGGGGATCGAGGAGGCCGGGGAGGCGTCGGTGGGATGAATCCGTTTAAACGTTCTTTCAACCGGTTGAACGGAACGGCAAAAAGGCAGGTCCTTTCAACTTGACCGTTCGGAAGGCAGTCCTTCCAGCCTTCCCTGCGGCCAAGAGGAGGAGCGGTCCGCTCCCCTTGGGGTTAACGAATCTCCGGGTCGGCAATCCAGATCTGGTTCCGTGACGGCTTGGCGGGATGCGGGAGGGCGGGCGTTCGGGTGAGGCTCCGTTCCCTTACCGGGAAATAGGCCTCGAGTCCCGGCGACGCGGAACGCTTCTTCTCCTTTCCCCACAGGCAGTTCAGGCGCGGGTAGTTGTCGGGATCGCTGACGTGGAGGCACGAGATGATCAGCGCTTCGGGAGGCTCTCCCTGGAAGAGAAGGACGTCTGTTTCCCCGACGGAGGTTCTCTCGAAACGCCCCCGGAATGCGGTTTCCTTCCCGTCCAGGGTCCTCGTGAGACGGAGGCCGTTCCCGTCGACCGAGATTCTTGCACTGCCCGTGTAGGAAGCGCCTTCGTCCGGCATGGAGCCGACGATGTCATAGTCACCGGCAAAGAATTCGTAGGGGGGAAGGCTTGACGACGCGGCATGGGCATTGAGTGCTGCAAGAATTAACAATACTGACGCGAGCCTGATTATCCGCATGTCGGTCTCCTTCTGTTTCGTTCAGGCTTTCCGCCGTGCCGACCATGTGTGGTTCGTCCGGTCTATGGCAGAGGGTTTGCCCGTTTTGTGCTCATTCCACCGTTTCCGGAACTCCTACGTTGCTGCCGTCGGGCCGGTATGTCCGGGTGAGATGGACGATCCGTCCGTTTTGCCGGCGGGCGAAGTTTTGCAGCTTCGCAACAACGGCGACAATCCCCTCTGCCTCCGGGACATGGCCGGGCGATCCGGGCAGAACGAAGTCATTCTGCATGTCGATGATCAGAAGGGCGGTCCGCTGCATGAGAGAACCTCATCGGGCAAGCAGGGGTTTCGGGATGAACGGTTTTCAGTGCTCATATCCTTGCCGGATCAGATTGTCCAGAATGAGACCGAAGAAGCTCTCCGCTCCCGAATCGTAATGCCACCCCAGGTGCAGTCCGCATTGCCCGCAACTGCAGAAGCGCCACCGGAATCCCGGGAACCAGGTGAATGCATGGGTGGGAACGCCGTGAAGGAGGCAGTTCCAGGCATTCGAGAAACATCCAAGGCGAAAGGTATACCCCGCCGGATTGTCGAATGTGTGCTCAAAGCGGCCATGCCTGCGGATGCCGAACTCGGTCGCCGTGACCTCGTTACCGCAACCCCTGCAGCGCAGAGGTTCCCGTCGTCCTTCGTTTTCTTCCGCTTCCTCCCTGGAGAGAATCCGGACGTCCGCCTCATCCTCCTCCGACTCTTTCAGGAGGTCGAAAATCCGCTTCCCGCATGATCCCCTTCGGTCCAGGGGGCCTGTCCGATTGGCCGTCATGGCATACCCTTCCCTTGCCGGGAGGATACCGTTTCGGATGATAAAAAAGAAGTGTTTTGTCAACAGCCTTCCCGCGGATGGAGGGCCGGGCGCGGGTGCGAGGGGAGCGATCCGTTTCCTCATGATCCGAAGTGGATCCACAGAGGCTGTATGTTTTCCTGGGAAGGTGTCCGGCAGAAGGGAAGGCAAGGCAGGACAGGGGGGAGGGGGCCGGCAAAACTTCCGTCGGCCCCCTCCTGAGGGGGATCAGTAATTCACGTTGGCAATGCCCTTGAGGCCCAGGATCTGACGGGCTTCTTCCGGCGTCGCCGGCTCGATGCCGAGCTCCTTGGTGACCCGGACCATCTTGGCCACCTGCTCGGCGTTGCTCTTCGCCATCCGGCCCTTCTCCAGCCAGAGGTTGTCCTCCAGGCCCACCCGGCAGTTGCCGCCCAGGAGCAGCGACTGGGTGCAGATGGGTACCTGGGCCCGCCCGGCAACGCACACGGAGAACTCGAACTCGCCGATGTTCCGCTTCGCATGCTCCACCAGGAACATCAGGTTCTCCGGGCTTGCCGAGAGGCCGCCCAGGATGCCCAGGACAAACTGGATATAGACGGGCGGCTTGATGTAACCAGCCTGGATCAGGAAGGCCACGTTGTTCACCATGCCCGCGTCGTAAATCTCGAACTCGGGCTTCGTGTTGTTTTCGCCGAAGACCGCGCAGTACTCCCGCAGGGTCTTGAAGGTATTGGTGAAGATGAAGTCTTCCGTCATGCCCAGCATCACCTTCTCCCACTCGTGCTTCCACTCCTTGTAGCGGGTCACCATCGGGAAGAGCCCCCAGTTCATGGATCCGGCGTTGCAGGAGGCCAGCTCGGGCTTGTAGGCCGTGACCGGGGCCACCCGCTGCTCCAGGGTCATGCCGGCTCCGCCGCCGGTGGTGATGCAGACGACGGCGTTGCAGCGGCTCTTGATGCTGGTGATGATTTCCTTCATCAGGTTGATGTCCGGGGAAGGAAGCCCGTTTTCCGGATTGCGGGCATGGACGTGAACCACCGCCGCCCCCGCCTCGTAGGCCCGGACGGCCTCGTCGGCGATCTGCTGGGGTGTAATGGGGAGGTAGTCCGACATGGTCGGGGTGTGAATGCTGCCCGTGATGGCGCAGGTGATGACGGCTTTCTCTTTCATTGCATGAAGCTCCTTTCTTTCCTGTACAGACTCTTTGGTGCAAACGTTTCTACTCGGGCAGCTGTGTCAGCTGAAACATGGACAAATTGCTGAATTCCGCCTTGTATTTCCCTTGTTCGATTCCCTTGACGATCGATACGACGGTATCGTTGATCGGTGTCGGAACGCCTGTTTTCCGGCCGTTTTCACAGACAACGCCGTTGATGGCGTCAATCTCCGTCTTCAGCCCCTTCTCGATATCCTGGAGCATGCTGGCTTTCAGGAGCCGGTGGGGACCGAAGACCATCTTGTAGATCCCCCCGCGCGCCGCCATTTCCGCCTGGGTCTGGAAGGCCAGGATGTTCAGGTCCGCCCCCTGGATCTTCTCCAGGGTCACGCCAAGCTTGTGGACGACGGCAATGGTCTCGTTCCCGATCAGGGCGACACAGGCCAGGGCCTTTTCATTGTCGAGAACCTCTCCGAACGTGCAGCCAAGGGCGGCGGACATGCCGCTCAGGGTGGCGTTGATGAGGAGTTTCGACCACCGGATACCCGGCAGGTTCGTCGTGATCTCCGTGGGGCAGATCTTCTCCAGAACCGCCGCCACGGCCTTGGTCCGCTCTTTGATCGTTCCGTCCAGTTCTCCCACGTCCAGGGTCATCTTTTCCGATTCCGACGTGAGTTCCGACACGCCGGGACGAAGCCAGGTGGCTCCCCAGCCGACGGCGCAACCCATGACCTTCTCCCGGCCGACATGGGCCGCCACGGCATCTTCAGGCACGCCGTTCTGCAGGGTGCACACGATGCTGTCTTTATGCAGATGGGGAACGAGCGCCTTCAGAGCCGCTTCGTTGTAGGTCTGTTTGACCAGGTACAGGACGAGATCGTATTCGCCCGACATCGCATCGGGTGTGATTGCTTTGACGGGAACGGTAATGTCCATCTTGCCTGTGATCGTCGCTCCGTTTTTATTCAGGGCCTCGACGTGTTCTTTGTTGGCGTCGATGAGAACGACGTCTCCCCCGTTCTTCGTAATCAGTGCCCCGGAAATGGTTCCCAGGGACCCTGCTCCCAGTATGGCTACTTTCATGACGACACCTCGCTATCTCCTGCTTTGCGGCAGGCATGTTTCTTTTGAATGACGGGTCCCGCCTCTTGCACAGAAGTCGGGAGGACTCTTTCCGGTCCGTTGGAACGGCCTCCCGGGGTCGCTTTGCGGCGGCCCCGAGAAGGTCGTTTCCCGGAAGCGTTACGGTTTTTTCCCATCGTCCGTCCACCGGAAGGCGGCGGCCGGACGACGGCGCACATTTTTAAATTTTGCCGTGGAAGCGGAGCAGGGCCAGCAGCCCGTCGTCCCGCCAGCGGGCGACTTCCTCGCTGGTTCGTCCCTGTTCCGCCGGCCGGTTGGCCATTTCCAGGAGCACGCCCTCGTGGGCCGCATCCAGCCAGTTCTCCGGCCACTTCTTCCAGTCCGCCATATCTTCCCACCACCACTCCACGGTGGGTCCGATGTGGTGCATGACGCCTTTGAGGCCGAAGGGTCCCCCGGCCAGGTGGTAGATCATGTTGGGCCCCATGAGCCCATAACGGAGCCCGGGTCCGAAGGTGACGCACTTGTCCACGTCCTCCACGGAGCAGACGCCGCGGACCACCAGGTCCACCGCTTCCCGGTAAAGAGCCACGGAGAGGCGGTTGGCGATGAACCCCAGGGCCTCTTTCCGGAGGACGACGGGCTCCTTGCCGAGGGCCTTGTAAAAAGCAACGGCGGTCTCGACGGCCGCCTCGGACGTCTTTTCTCCCTTCCCGATCTCCACGAGGGGGATCAGGTGAGGGGGGTTGTAGGGGTGAGCCCCGAGGCAGCGCTCCGGGTGGGCCGATCCCTTGGCGATCTCCGTGATCAGAAGACCCGACGTGCTGGAGGCGAAGATCGCGTCCGCCGGGGCATGGCGGTCCACCTCGGCCAGCAGGGCCTGTTTCACTTCATATCGCTCCGGAGACGCCTCCTGGATGAACTGGACGTCCGCCACGGCCTCCGCCAGATCGGTCGTGTATTTGGCGAGACCCATGGCGACATGGGCCTTGTCCGCTGTCAGGATATTCCGCTTCACCAGGAACTCGAAGCCCCCCGCGATCCGGTTCCGCGCATTCTGCAGGGCCTCGTCGTTGATGTCGAAGATGTGCACAGGGTAGCCCTTCCACAGGAAGTTCAGGGCCCAGCAGGATCCGATCATGCCCCCGCCGCCCAGCACGGCTGTTTTCTTGATGTCCTTGACGTTCATAATATTCTCCTCGATCCGGCGCCTCTTAGTAGATCAGGATTCCCAGGGGGATCACGATCAGGAGGGCGATGATCGTCGCCACGATGTGGCCCCACCAGATGTGCTTGTAGCCGTTCATGTGGGTCAGGCCGGTGACGGCCAGGAAGGTGATGACCACGCCGTTGTGCGGCAGGGCGTCGAAGCAGCCCGCCGACATGGTGGCAACCCGGTGAATCAGGTCGGGGGAGAGGCCCAGGGCCAGGTACTTCGGCGCCAGGGTCTCCAGGATGATGCCCAGACCGCCGGAGGCCGAACCGGTGATGCCGGCCATCATGTTCGTGGCGATGGCCAGGGAGACAATGGGGTGCATCGGCAGGGTGAGGAGCCAGCCGGCGATGACCTTGAAGCCCGCTGTTGCCGCGATGGCCATTCCGTACCCGACGTCCGCGCAGGTGTTCACGATGGGGATGACGGTGTTGACGGCGCCCTTGTTCAGGGTGTCCAGGATGCTCTTGAAGTACTTCCAGAAGAAGACGATGCAGAAGGCGACGCCGCCGCCCAGGGCCCAGACCGCGTCGAGCTTGAAGGCGTTCAGCATGACGACGACCACGACCATGGGGACGATGCTGAGCCACACGTTGGGGAGCTTGTCCATGACGGCCACTTCGCCGGCGACGACACCGACGCCGCTCGGGGCCACGTAGCCTTCCCCGCGTGCCTTGGCTTTCTTGAGCTGGTACTTGAAATAGAAGACGTTGAAGGCCGCCACGATAATCGCGCCCATGATGCCAAGCAGGGGGGCGGACATGGTGGAGGAGGCCATATACTTGGTCGGCATGATGTTCAGGATCTGGGGGGAGCCGGGCATCATGGTCATGGTGATCGACCCGATGCTGAAGGCGTAGGGGATCACGAAGAGGTGCCACGGAAGGTCCAGTTCCTTGAAGATGGGCCGGCCGATGGGGATGAGGGCGAAGATGACGACAAAGAGGCTCACACCGCCGTAGGTCAGGGCGACGCCGATCAGGGCGATGGCCATGACGCCGTTCATCGGGTTCCCCCGGCCGACGACCTTCAGGATCCCCTCGGCGATGGCCCGGGCGGCTCCGCTGTCCTCCATGACCTTGCCGAAGAGGGACCCCATCAGGAAGATGAGGTAGAATTTCCCCGCGTAACTGACAAACCCCTTCATGTACGGTCCCATGAGGGTCGGAAGGATGTCCAGGCCGGAAAAGACCGCGACGAAGATGACGGCCAGAGGGGCCAGGATGATGATGTGCCATCCCCGGAGGGCAAAAACCACGATGAAGGCCAGGGAAAGCACGATGCCGATGATACTGAGGGTACTTGGATCCATGTGCATCTCTCCTTTCTTTGAATTGCTCTGGCGTATGTTTTAGGAGAGATGTGCGGGAAAGAACAATGGGGGGCGACCCCCATTTCGGGGGGGCCGCCCCCCATTTGGCGGGTGTGCGGGGTGGAACCGGTTATCCTTCCCAGAGATCCGGGTCGGCGACGCCGATTTTGATGGCGTATTTCAGGAGTTCAAGCCGGTCATGAATGCCCAGCTTGTTCATGACGCTGGTGCGATGCTTCTCCACCGTCTTGGCGCTGACGCACAGGACGTCGGCAATGCGGGCCGTCGAGTTTCCCTCCACGACGAGGCGGAATACCTGTTGCTCCCGCTCCGTCAGGAGCTCATAGCCCTTGGGGGCGGGTGTCTTTTCCCGGCTCCGCACGTAGCTTCCGATGACGTCCGCCCGGATCCTGGAGCTCAGGAAATACTCTCCCCGGTGGGCCGCCCGGATCGCCTCGATGATGTCCGAACTCGGCGAGGCCTTCAGGACATAGCCGATGGCCCCGGAGGCCAAGGCCTGATGGACGTAGCTTTCCTTGGCGTGCATGGAGAGGACCACCATCCGGGTGGATGGTACGGTTTCCCGGATCAGGCTGATCACGTCCAGTCCGCTGAGTCCGGGCATGCCGATGTCCAGTATGATGACGTCGGGATGATGGGATTTCGCAAACTCCAGGGCCTGGCAGCCGTCTTCGGCCTCACCGACTACTTCCATGTCCGGCTGCGCATTGAGCAGCTGGCGCAGGCCTTCCCGAATGATGGCGTGATCGTCGGCCATCAGGATGCGGATCTTTCTCATGCGGCGCCTCCCTCCGGGGGCGGATGTGATATCGATGGTTCCGCCCAGGGAGGCCACCCGTTCCTGCATGCTCAAAAGGCCGATCCCCCTGGGTCTTCCGCCGGGAAGGCCTTCTTCGGCCGTTTCGAATCCCACGCCGTTGTCCCGGATGACAAGAATCGTGTTCGGGTAGCTGTGGGTCAGGAGGATATTCACGCTATTCGCCTGGGCGTGTTTGGTGATGTTGGTCAGGCATTCCTGAAAGATCCGGTACAGGACGATCTCGGAAGCTCCTCCGAGGCGGCGCTTGAATCCCGTTGCCTGGAACTGGATGTCCAGGCCTTCGCGATGGCTGAGGAAGTCCTGGATGTGCCACTCCAGGGTCGGAATGAGGCCCATGTGATCCAGCAGGTCCGGCCTCAGGTGGGCCGTCGTTTTCCGGACCTGGTCGGCCAGATGCTCCACCCGGCGAACGAGCGTCCGGCATCGATCCTTCCTTTCGTCGCCGCCGTCGTCAAAGGATGCCTCGAGCGCCTCCAGGCCGAAATGAAGGGAAGTGAGGGACTGGCCGAATTCATCGTGCAGATCCGCCGCGAGGCGTCGGCTTTCTTCTTCCATGACGTCGATCAGGCGCCGCGACAGGTGATGGATCTTTTCCTCCGCTTCCTTCCGGCCGGTGATGTCGATGACGATGGCCACAACCGCGGGTTCCCCCTGATAGATGGCGGGGCTGGCCCAAAGCTCGACCCAGATGATCGAACCGTCCTTGCGGAGTGCCCGGAAGATGTACTGGGCGGGTGAGAAGGAGATTTTCTGGCGTTTGATCCCCCTCTTTTTCACCATGTCCCGATCGGCCGGATGAATCACCTCCCAGAAATGCCTGCCGATGATTTCGTCGACGGAATCGTAACCCAGCATGTCGACGAGCCGCTGGTTCACGTACTGGAAGATCCCGTTCTGATGAACGTTGATCCCGGCGATGGAGTTTTCCACCACGGTTCGATACTTCTCCTCGGATTCCTGGAGTTTCCGTTCGGCCCGTTTCCTGTCCGTCACGTCCACGACAAACCCCTCGTATCCCTCGGGTTCTCCCTGCTTGTTCCGCCTGATTGCCGAGGTGATGTGGACGTCGATGACACTGCCGTCTTTCCGTTGCATCTCGGTTTCAAATTCCTGGACGGAGCCGTGCAGGCCCATTACCTCCTTGAACCGGAGGCGGCTTTTCGGATCCGTATAGAGAGACCGGGTCGAGTCCAGGCCGATCACCTCTTCCCGGGAATCGTATCCGAGCATGCGGGCGCCGGCATCGTTGATGTCGAGTATGATCCCGTCGAGGTCGGTCAGGTTCACCATGGCCGGGGAGTGTTCGAAAAGATGACGATACCTCCGTTCCGACTCATGCAGGGTCTTCATCTCCAGCCGGCAGGCTTTCAGTTTTTTTTTCAGTTTGGCAATCCGATCTGCGGCGGACGGATCCATAACGGATTTCATGGCAGGGGACTTTTCCTTTCCGTTGCTGCCCGGGCGGGGGTTTTTCATTCCGGTACCGGTCTGTGCTGTTGAGGATCCTCTTTTCCATCACGCCGACTCTGTTCATAGATCAATCATCAGAAGGTCAGCGAATGGTGAACGTCTCTTCTCCAAAGGGCTGCCCGTCAACGAGAATGATGACCCGGTAGCTCCCGGGCGGCCAGTGTCCGGGTTCATCCCATCCCCAACTGTGGCTGACCCAGGCGGTCCGCCACTCCTTGCGGACTGTGAAGGGAAGGGCCACCTCTCCACGCAGGCTGCCATCGGGGTTGAGGTACTGCCAGCTGAAAGCATAATGCCGACTCCCATCCTGCCACAGGCCGTTTTCCATGTCCACCTGGCACCAGATGAAACGGGCCGATTCCCGGGCAAACCCCGATGCATAACGGCGGCTGTCCATGGGGATGTTGGACGTCCCTCCCTCGTAGAAGCGGATGCCCAGCAGGCGGAGAGGCCTCCCGGTGATGGCGTCGCTGCGGCGCCGGTCGCCGGTCACCGTCCGTTCGATGCCGGCAATCCATTCCTCCTGCCAGAATCCCGGTTTGGTCCGGATGACAATCCGGTCGCCGGGGCGAACCGCCCGGAAAAATTCGTTGGATACGGAAATATGGTCGGTCTCGCCCGGATGCTGCCAGGATGGGAACGTAAGATTGTATGATTGGCTGTCCTTGCTCTTCGTGACATAGCGGTCCGCTATGGGAACCTCCCGGGGCGTCTCGATTCCCTGGTCCAGGTATCCATTCGTGATGACGGCGCTTCCGGTCAGGGCGAGTGGAAATCCGGCAAGAGAAAGAATCAGAACGAAGAGGAAAAACCGGTGAGACGATGAGCGCCCCCGGATCCAGCGAAAGACGAGATAGAGGAAAACCAGCGCCGCAGGTGCGGAAATAGCCAGGGCATGGACAATAAGACGGTTGCCGAGGGGTTCATATTTGTTGAGCCCGACTCCCAGGCAGACGGCCCCTCCCAGAATGAGTATGCCGAGGAACGAAAACACAAGGACGAGGCCGGCGGATGAGACGGGAGGCCGCGGAGCCCCCGGGGAAAGAGATTGTCCGTAGGAAAGAGAGTGCCCTGCATCGGTCAGCCCGACGGACAGGGACAGCAGGCCGTCAAGGTATTGATCCGCCGGAACAGAGGCGAAATCATCCCCCCTGAACGGCGACAGGACGATCCGGAGGCCCTTTTTGTCGAAGACGATCTCCCGGACGGGCAATGCCAGGCTGAAAAGATGGTCGATCTGCTGCCGCCGGGATGGATCCGAGAGGTAGGGAAGAAAGATGTCGCCCCGGCCGGTGTCGAAGAAGTAGGCCTTGTCGAACAAGGGGTCGCCTGTCTGAATCTCCGCTGCCAGGCCGATCCGCTTCGCGAAACGGTCGTACCATGCTTCTCTGCTGATCCTGAACCTGGCCGAACAGGGGATCCCGATCCTGATGGTCAGGGAGGGCGGGCTGTTCTTGGATCCCATGAAATACCGGCAGGTGAAGGGGACCCCGCCGTGGAGGCCTTCCATGACGTCTCCCGTAAAGAGGGATTTCCTGGAGATCCTGCCATGGAGTCTCTCAGCCAGCTCCCGGAAGGCCTGGCGGGTCCGGGAAAGTTTCCGGCGATAGAAGAAAAGGAATCCCAGGAGAATGGCGATGCTGAGGAAGATGATGGCAAGGGCGGCGGTCAGGAAGATCTGGGACATGCGGTCTCCGGAAATGCGGCCTGTCCGATCCAAGCGGATCGCTTGCCTGTCCCGGGTCCCGGGCAGGCTTGTGTCGGCTGGCGGGAATCATAGGTGATATGTCCTGCGCCTGTCAATTCAAACGGTCCGAACAAAGCAGTGGATCCGGAAACATCCGAGACGCTTCCCTGCGAGGCGCCTCCCATTTCCTTGTCGTTCGGAAAAGCTGAGGTGGGCCTCCGGAATTTCTTCCGGGCGGCAGGATGGGTTATGCATGCGGGATCGACTCAGACCGGTCGGACGGACGCGGATGGATGAAAAAGATAGAATTGGTTTACGATTCAGCAATTTACCGATTTACCGATTCGCATCGCATGCTAGGGTGTCCCGTGTAAACACGGATGCGGTCTGCCCGCCGGCGCGGGCCTTTACCGGCCCCGGAGGCTCCGGGGGCGCCGTTCAGCAAGGAAGGAGTTCCACCCCATGGGGAAATTTTCCTATAGCCGGGAGGCCCTGGAGAATCTCCGGATTGCCGACCCTGCCGTTCTGGACCCTCTGGTTGACGTTGAGTCTGCCCGGAGTGCCCATCTGACCAAGGATCATGCCAAGCGGGACAAGAGGATGTCGCTCCCGGAGGCTGTTGCCGAGTTCGTGCGGGACGGTGACATCGCCACGGATTCCGGTTTCGCCTACGTGCGGACGCCCCACCAGGCCTACTTCGAGATGATGCGCCAGGGGAAGAAAGGGCTGCACTTCATCGGGTCCCCCAATACCAACCAGAGCTACCTGATCAACTACGGCGTATGCGCATACTCCCACAATTCCTATATCGGTGCGGAGATGCGCGGAAGCGACCGTAACTATTCCCGCCAGCTTCTGAACGGCAACGTGACCATCCTCTCCGAATGGAGCCACGGTTCCATGGCCCAGGGTTTCAAAGCGGCGCAGCTCGGCGCCCCGGGCGTCTTCAGCAAGCAGCTCCTGGGATCGGATATCCTGCGGTACAATCCGTATGTGAAGGTCATGCAGAACCCCATGCGGGCCGACCCGGACCCGGTGACCTTTATTCCCGCCCTGTATCCGGACGTGACGATTATTCACGTCCATGCCGCGGACAAGTATGGAAATTCCAGGATCTACGGCCCTGCGGTGAACGATGTCGCCTTGGCGGCGGCGGCGCGCAAGGTCATCATCACGGCCGAGGAAATCGTTCCGGAAATGGATATCCGGTACAACAGCCAGGGGGTGGCGATCCCCTTTGTCTGTGTGGACGCCGTCGTGGAACTTCCCTACGGCGCCGTCCCGGGGAACATGCCCGGCTGCTACTACTGGTCCCGCCAGTGGTGGGAGAAGTTCCTTCGCTGGGGCACGCTGTCCGATGAGAACCTCAGGGAGTTCCTGGATTACTGGGTCATGGACAGCAAAGACCCCTTCGACTTCGTGGAGAAGCTCGGAGGGGCCAAATGGATTGCCCTTTCCCGCCGGGTGACCAAGACCGCCGAGTATGACAACGAGGACGACGGATACGATTTTTCCTACCGTTCTTTCACACCCGGGAGCGATCCCGGCATCTACTATTGAGGAAAGGGGATGTCATGGAAACGTCAAAACCTGCGAATCCTCTGGAGATGATCGCCTATGTTCTCTCGCTTCAGATCCGGGATCATCAGGTTGTCTATGTCGGAACAGGCCTGCCGATGGTTGCGGCGATCCTGGCGAGAAAGACCCATGCCCCGCACATCACGATGGTCTATGAATCGGGGGGGCAGGACCCCATTCCGGGCGACATGCCATGGTCCGTCGGCGATCCTTTCACATGGCGAAAATCGGCTCTGATCCAGGAAATGGCCTATTCCTTCGCCCAGGCCTATAATGGATACGTGGACATCGCTTTCCTCGGATTCGCCCAGGTCGACATGTACGGAAACGTCAACACCCATCAGATCGGGACGGATTTTCTCCGCCCCAGGGTGCGCCTGACTGGTTCAGGAGGGAATAACGACCTTACTTCCCTGACGGAAAATATCGTGCTCGTGGGATTGCACGCTCCGGACAAGTTCCCCCCGCGGGTGGATTTTATTACCAGTGTGGGCCATCTGAATGGAGGAGACTCGAGGAAAGAGGCCGGACTCCCGGGAAACGGCCCGGTAGCGGTGGTGACCAATGCGGGCGTCCTCGACTTTGAACCGGTCACCAAACGCATGCGTGTTCAATCCCTGCAGCCCGGAATGACTTTCGATCTGGCCCAGATATGCACCGGGTTCGAGTTGTTGAGGCCCGAAGGCGAGATTCCTGTGACGCCGGTTCCCGATCCGGCCATCCTGGAGATCCTGAGGACCGAGGTGGATCCTCATGGCGTCTTCACGAAAATTCCGGGCCTGTAAGGACAGGCCCGCGCCGGGGCCGCACAGTGCTTGAATCCCCTTGACATGGGGGGCCTTTCTCCGCTACAAGCGAAGCCTCTTGCCGGTGGGAATAGAGGGTTCCCCGAGACAGGGAGGGATTGCATGGAAAAGATGCCGATCACCCGGGCCGGGTTCGAGAAGCTGAAGAAGGACTTGGAGCATCTGAGAAACGTGGATCTGCCGGAAAACGTCCGGGACATCGAAGTGGCCAGGGCGCACGGAGATCTGTCGGAAAACGCGGAATACAAGTCCGCCAAGGAGCGTCAGGCTTTTATCCACGCGCGGATCAAGGAAGTGGAGCAGAACCTGTCGGCCTGTCAGGTCATCGATGTGAGAGCAGCTGCCGACGGCCGGGCCGTCTTCGGCTGCACCGTGGCCATTGACGATCTCAAGAGCGGCGATACCACCGAATACCGTCTGGTCGGTCCCTTTGAATCGGATATCGCGGAGAACAAGATCTCTGTGACCTCTCCCATCGGCCGGGCTCTCGTCGGGCGGAAGATCGGCGAGCAGATCCGTGTCCAGGTCCCGGGCGGCGTGCGGGAAATAGAGATTGCCGACATTTTCGTGGAGCCGGAAGCCTGACGGGCGGCTCACGGGAAAAATAACAAAAAAGAAAAGCCGGGGAATGGACTTCCCCGGCTTTTCCGTATTCGGATCCGGCCCCGAAGGACCGTACCGGCTCGTATCAGTTTTTCTCCGCCACGCTCAGACGGATCAGGGCTTTGTCCAACGAGGCCTTTGCTCTGTCGTAGTCGGGATCTTCCTTGGAGATTTTCGCCATCTTCTCCTCGGCGAGCTGTTTCGCCCGCTGGGCGCGCTCCTTGTCGATCATGTCCGACCGCTCTGCGCTCTCCACCAGGACCGTGACCTTCATGGCGGTGACTTCCACATAGCCGTCGGCAACGGCAAAGTTCCGTTTTTTCCCTTCCTGGGTGAGGCTCAGAGCCCCGATGTCCACCCCGCTCAGGAGAGCCGCATGCCCTTTCAGGACCCCGAACTCTCCCTCCGATCCGGGAACGGTGATTTCTTCCACCTTCCCGCTGAACACCATTCGTTCGGGGGTGACGATTTCCACTATCAACTCATCAGCCATGGAATTATCCCTCAGACAGTTTCTTCGCCTTTTCGATCACTTCTTCAATGCCGCCGACCATGTAAAAAGCCTGCTCAGGCAGATCATCATGCTTGCCCTCGAGGATTTCCTTGAAGCCGCGGACCGTATCCGCCACGGAGACAAACTTGCCGTCCGTGCCTGTGAACTGGGCGGCCACGAAGAACGGCTGGGACAGGAAGCGCTGAATCTTCCGCGCCCGGCTGACGGTCAGTTTGTCTTCTTCCGACAGTTCATCCATGCCAAGAATGGCGATGATGTCCTGCAGGTCCTTGTACTTCTGCAGGGTAACCTGGACGTTCCGGGCCACCTGGTAGTGTTCCAGTCCCAGGACATTGGGGTCCAGGATGCGGGATGTCGAGTCCAGCGGATCCACGGCGGGGTAGATTCCCAGCTCCGCGATGGGACGGGACAAGACGACGGTTCCGTCAAGGTGGGCGAAAGTGGTGGCCGGGGCCGGGTCTGTCAGGTCGTCGGCGGGGACGTAGACGCATTGGACGGCCGTGATGGAGCCCTTCGTCGTCGAGGTAATGCGCTCCTGGAGTTCCCCGAGGTCCGTGGCCAGAGTCGGCTGGTAACCGACGGCCGAGGGCATGCGCCCCAGAAGGGCGGACACCTCGGAACCTGCCTGGGTGAACCGGAAGATGTTGTCGACGAAAAGCAGCACGTCCTGGCCTTCCACATCACGGAAGTACTCCGCCGCCGCCAGGGCGGTCAGGGCGACCCGCGCGCGGGCTCCCGGGGGCTCCGTCATCTGGCCGTAGATCAGGGCGGCCTGCTTGATGACGCCGGACTGCTTCATTTCCAGGTACAGGTCGTTTCCTTCGCGGGTCCGCTCGCCCACGCCGGCGAACACGGAGATGCCGCCGTGGTGCATGGCGATGTTGTGGATCATTTCCATCATGACAACGGTCTTGCCCACACCGGCGCCGCCGAACATCCCCATCTTGCCACCCCGGGGGAAGGGAACCAGAAGGTCGATCACCTTCACGCCTGTCTCGAGGACATGTACCGATGTGTCCTGCTCCAGGAACGAGGGGGCTTCCCGGTGGATCGGGGCAAAATTTTTCCCCACGATCGGTCCGAGGCCGTCCACGGGCCTGCCGACGACGTTCATAATCCGCCCCAGACATTCCTGGCCCACGGCTACGGTAATGGGAGCTCCCGTATCCTTGACCGGCATGCCCCGCACGAGTCCGTCCGTGATGTCCATGGCGATGCAGCGGACCACGTTGTCCCCCAGATGCTGGGCGACCTCGACGACCAGGTTGTCCTCCTCGTCATTGATCGCGGGGTTCGAGATGGTGATTGCGTTCATGATGGAAGGCAGCTTTCCCTCCTCGAACTCCACGTCAACCACCGGTCCGATGACCTGTACAATGGTTCCGATATTCATACCAATCTCCTTTGATAATGGTTGGCTTTGTTCCCTATTGCTATGACTTGGACAAGGCTTCCGTACCGCCTACGATGTCCATCAATTCGGCGGTGATGGCGGCCTGCCGGGCCTTGTTGTACTTGAGGGAAAGGCTGGTGATCAGTTCCTCGCAGTTCTTCGTGGCGTTGTCCATAGCGGCCATCCGGGCGCCGTTCTCTCCGGCGCTTGTTTCCAGAAGCGCCCGGAAGAGAAGGACATGGACGTACATCCGGAGCATCTTGTCCAGAAGGTACTCCTCGGAGGGTTCATAGATGTAGTCGAGCCGTTTTTCCGGTTCCACCTCTTCCTGCTGTCCGATGGTCGGGAGGGGGAACAGCCGAACGACGGACGGCCTCTGAATGGAAACATTCCGGAACTCGTTATAGATCAGGTAAAGCTCATCGTATTCTTCCGCCAGGAAAGGAGGAATAATGACGTCGCCGATCTGGACACCCAAATTCATGGTGAAGCGGTTGAGCTGATCGACCCACTCACTGACGAGCTTTTCTTTCTTGCGGAAGAAGTCCCTGCCCTTGCGGCCGACGGACACAAGGGTGACTTCTGCTCCATCCTGCTTCTTGGCGGCAATAAACTTTTCCGTGGTCTTGATCAGATTTGTGTTGAATCCACCGCAGAGCCCCCGGTCGGAGGTCATGCAGATGACCCGGATTCGCTTTGCCGGACGCACCGCCAGGAGCGGGTGGGAGGAGGCATCCACGCGCAGGGCGAGGCTGCTCATGACGTCCATGAACTTGATGGCGTAAGGACGGAAGTTTTCCATCCGCATCTGGGCCGATTTGAATTTCGAAGCGGCCACCATGTTCATGGCCTTGGTGATCTGCCTCGTCTTCTGGACGGCGGATATCTTGCGCTTGATGTCTTTTAATGCGGCCACGTCAACGGACTCCCTTTCTATTTACGGATGCTTCGGTTCTCCCCCGGGGGATCAGGCGACGTATACCGTGTCGAACTCGGTGAGAATATCCCGCATCTTCTTTTCCAGTTCGGGGCTGATGACCTGTTTCTCGTCGATTTCCTTCAAAATTTCCGGATACTTGCTTTCGACGAAGCTCAGCATCTGCGGTTCGTAGTTTTTCAGCTTGTCCACGTCGTACTTGTCCAGGAAGCCGCGGGTGCCGGCAAAGAGGATGGCGACCTGCTTGCCGAGGGACATGGGCTGGAACTGAGGCTGTTTCAGGACCTCCACGAGCCGGACGCCGCGGTCGAGTTGGGACTGGGTGGCCTTGTCCAGGTCGCTGCCGAACTGGGCGAAGGCGGCCAGTTCCCGATACTGGGCGAGGTCGAGCTTCAGGGTTCCAGCCACCTGTTTCATGGCTTTGACCTGAGCGGCGCCGCCGACGCGGGAGACCGACAGACCGACGTTGATGGCCGGGCGGATGCCGGAAAAGAAGAGGCTTGGCTCCAGGTAGACCTGACCGTCAGTAATGGAAATAACGTTTGTGGGGATGTAGGCTGAAACGTCGCCGGCCTGGGTCTCGATGATCGGCAGGGCCGTAAGGGACCCGCTGCCCAGACTCTCGCTGACGCGGGCGGCGCGCTCGAGAAGCCGCGAATGGTTATAGAAAATGTCGCCGGGGTAGGCTTCCCGTCCGGGGGGACGCCGCAGGAGCAGGGAGATCTGCCGGTAGGCGACGGCCTGCTTGGAGAGGTCGTCATAAATGATGAGGGCATCCTGCTTGCGGTCCCGGAAGTATTCGCCGATGCTGCACCCTGCGTAAGCAGCGATGTACTGGACCGTGGCCGGGTCGCTCGCGCAGGCGGAGACGACGCAGGTGTAAGGCATGGCACCGTGTTTGCGTAAGTTCTCCACCACTTGGGCGACGGTGGACTTTTTCTGGCCGATGGCCACGTAAATGCACTTCACGCCCGTGTCTTTCTGGCGGATG
>CAYNEJ010000071.1:0-18255 GCA_964396205.1 uncultured Syntrophaceae bacterium | reverse complement strand
GCAGGACCCGAAGGACACGGTGATGGCCGGGCCGCTCTTTGCAGGAGGCGCATGAGCAGGAGAGAAGGGTTGGTCTCGCGACCCGATTTATTCCACTATCGCAAGGTTGGCCGACCGTAGGGACAATGCGAAGTCGATTGACGAAATGAGGGAAAATAGAACGTGCGAATACGCGGCTAATAGTAGCGTGCAGCAGATGGCGCTACGCGCCTCCGATGATGCTGAGTGTTACGATCCGTAATACACATTATTGATAAATGAATCAGGTCGCGCACTTGTAGGTGAAATCAATGGTCAGGACTTCTTTTGGCAGTGTCTGTAAAGTCAAGTACAGTCCAGGACACTTCTATAGGTAAAACCGACACATTTTTCATCGATTGGCTGTAGCAAGAGAGACCTCTGTCAGAATTTTTTACACCGATACTCACACCGCTGTTTCTCATCCCTCTGATTTTGACTGTCAAGTGACAACGCCCTGAATGCCGCAAATCGTGCGCTCATGGCTTGGTCTGTTTTCTGGAAGACGACATCCCCGCCCCGGTAGTGTCCCCCTCTCAGTCCCGCGCCTTCCCCACCGGGGCGAGGTAGATGACGAACTCCTCCTCCCCGTCCACGCCCAGCAGCCGGTCCATGGCCTCCTGGTCGTAGGCGGCCACGGCGCAGGTCCCCAGCCCGGCTGCCTCGCAGGCCAGGTAGAGGTTCTGGCAGACGTGGCCCGCGTCCAGGGCGATGACCTTGTGGGCTGCCCGTCCGTAGCGCCACTCCATCCGGTAGGGGATCGCGGCCCAGATGAAGGTGACCGCCGCCCGGCCGAGGCAGGGCTGGCCGAAGGCCGCCGCCACGAGTCTCGCCGCCGGGTCCTCCTCCCGGGACACCGGCAGGAGTTCATGCTCCAGGGGAAGGTAGCGGTAGATCCCGGGATCAAGGCCCGCCACGTTGAGGGCGCACAGATATGTCTCCAGGGCGTGTCGGCAGCCCGCCGAGGGGACCGTCCGCAGGGCGTGGCCGCGGTCGAGGACCTGGCGGACGCCCTGGGTCGCCCATAGCAGGAACGAGAGCGTCTCCAGGGGGAGCGGCTCCGGAAGGAAGTCCCGGCGGCTCCGGCGGTGGGCCATGGCCCCCGCGAGGTCGCAGGCGGGGGTCGACTCGCCGGGGCGGACGGGCGGCAGGGCGATGCGGGAAGCCTCCGGAGGCCAGGGCTTCTCGACGGGCGGCGGGGGAACGCCCCGGTTCTGGTCGGTCCGGGAGAAGTCGGTGTGCCGGCGGATCGTGTCCTTGAGGAAAAACCGGAATTTTTCCAGGTGCGGATCGGTCATGGCGGGTCCTTTCCGGAGCCGTTTTCTGTCTGGCCCGACTGTAGGGAAAACAACGGGGGGTGTCAAGACGGCCGGTGCTGCCGGATGAATTGCGGTTCGGCCCGCTCTCTGCACAGGCTCCCTCCCTGCTTGACACGAAGGACCCGCTTCCGTATAGTAGCGATGCTAAAAAACAGCGTATTATTGAAAAGATAAGAAGAAACACCGGGAGCTGTCATGACCCTCGACATGCTGATCGTACTGGGAGTGATCGCGCTGGCCGTTGCCCTCTTCGCGTCGGAGAAGCTGCCCGTTGATCTCACGGCGATTCTCGTCATGTGCATCCTCCTCGTGACGGGGATCGTGACGCCCGCGGAGGGGCTCTCGGGTTTCAGCAACACCGCCACGGTCACCGTTGCCGCCATGTTCATCCTCAGCGCCGCGCTGACAAAGACCGGGGCGGTCAATTTCCTCGGGGACCTGACGTCGAGGATCTTCCGCTTCAATTTCTGGGTCGGCCTGGTCGGAACCATGATGACCGTGGGCGTCGTCTCCGCGTTCATCAACAACACGCCCGTCGTGGCCGTGTTTATCCCGATCCTCCTGGGGTTGTCGGCGGCGAACAAGATCAGCCCCTCCCGGCTCCTGATGCCGATCTCCTTCGCCTCCATGTTCGGCGGCGTCTGCACGCTCATCGGGACGTCGACCAACATTCTCGTGAGTTCCATCGCCGTCCAGCACGGCCTGCCGGCCTTCGGCATGTTCGAGTTCAGCTCCCTGGGGCTCGTCTTCTTCGCCGCCGGCATGGTCTACATGGCCGTCGTCGGCGTCCGGATGATCCCGAAAAGGATGATCCCGGCGGATTTGACGGAAAAGTTCCAGATGAACGAGTACCTGACGGACCTCGTTCTTCTTCCCGAGGCGAAGTCCGTCGGCAGAAAAGTGTCTGAGTCCCCTCTCGTCCGGGAGCTGGAGATCGATATCATCGAAGTGATCCGGGGTGGCAGACGCCTGCTGACACCCCTGGATGACATCGTCCTCGAGGAGAACGACCTCCTGCGGGTCCGGTGCGACATCCGGCAGCTCCAGAAGCTGAAGGAACGGCTGGGGATCCGGATGATCACGGACTGCCAGCTTCACGACGGCGATTTCCAGTGCGAGGATCTGGCCCTGACGGAGGTCGTCATCGCCCCGAACTCGAGCCTCGTGGGAAAGACGGTCAAGTCGGCCCGGTTCCGCAACGTCTTCCGGGCCACGGCCCTGGCCCTGCGGCACCGCGGTCAGCTAATGAACACGGGCTTCGCGGAGACCCGCCTCCGGGCCGGCGACGCGATCCTGGTGGAAGCGCGGAGGGAGAATGTCGAGGCGATCCGGAACGACCGGAACTTTGTCGTCGTCTCGGAGATCGAGACGCCCCAGTACCGAAAAGACAAAATCCTTCCCGCCCTGGCGATCATCGCCGCGGTAATCTTGACGGCGAGCCTGGGCGTCCTGCCCATCATGATCGGGGCGATCATCGGAGCCATCCTCCTCGTCGGGGCCGGATGCCTTTCCCTGGAGGAGGCCTATGAGGCCATCGAGTGGAAGGTGATCTTCCTTCTCGGAGGGATCATCTCCCTGGGGGTCGCCCTGGAGAAAACGGGGGCGGCCATGTTCCTGTCCAATCGGATGATCGATCTCCTCGCCGGCCTGGGTCCCGTGGCCGTTGTCTGCGCCCTGTATTTTCTCACCTCGATTCTCACGGAGGCGATGTCGAACAACGCCACGGCGGTTCTCCTGGCACCGATCGCCATCGCAGCGGCGGGAACCATGGGGGTCAGCCCGAAACCTTTCCTGATGGCCGTCACCTTTGCCGCCTCCGCCAGCTTCATGACCCCCGTGGGCTACCAGACGAACACGATGATCTACGGCGTGGGCCAGTACCGGTTCGCCGATTTCCTGAAGGTGGGGACGCCGCTGAACCTGATCTTCTGGATCCTGGCGACGATCTTCATCCCCGTTTTCTTCCCTTTCCAGGAGGGACCATGAACACGATCTCCGATATCGCGGACCGCATCGTCGAACATCTGAGCGTTCCCCTGTTCTCCCTGGGCGGGTCCACGTTCACCCTCTGGATGCTCGTCTACCTGGTCTTCTTTTCCGTCCTCCTCGTCTTTGCGGCGTCGAGGATCAACCGCATCGTCGCGTACCGGATCCTGGCAAACAGCCGGATCGACCTGGGCGTCCGGATCGCCATCGGGTCCATCGTGAAGTATGCCCTCCTGACAATCGGCTTCGTCATCATCCTGCAGACCGCGGGGATCGACCTGAGCAGCATCACCATCCTGTTCGGGGCCCTCGGCGTCGGCATCGGCTTCGGCCTGCAGAACATCACGAACAACTTCGTCAGCGGGCTCATCATCCTGTTCGAGCGGCCCATCAAGGTTGGAGACCGGATCGAGGTGTCCGGCATCGCCGGGGACGTTGTGGACATCTCCATGCGGGCCACCACCATCGTCACAAACGACAACATCTCCATCATCGTCCCGAACTCCGAGTTCATCTCCTCGACGGTCATCAACTGGAGCCACACGGACCGCAACGTCCGCTTCAACTTCCCCGTCGGGGTGTCCTACCGGGAGGATCCCCTGAAGATCCGGGAACTCCTGCTGAAAATCGCCCTCGACCATCCCGGAGTCCTGAAAGAGCCCCAGCCCGACGTGCTGTTCACCGAGTACGGCGACAGCGCGCTGATGTTCAACCTGCGGGTCTGGACGAGCGAATACGTCAACCGTCCCGGAGTCCTGAAGAGCCAGCTATACTATGAGATCTCCCGGCGGTTCCGGGAGGCGGGTGTGGAGATTCCATTTCCCCAGCGGGACATCCACATCAAGGAAATGCCGAGGGAGTGAGGAGGCGAAATATGGTTCGGAAAATCATGCATTCCCTGAAACTGGACAGCGACATCGAGGATTGCGAGGTCATCCACGCAACCATCGAAAGGGACGTGATCTTCAAGGGGACCAACCTCTGGATCCTGGCCTTCGCCATCATCGTGGCCTCCGTCGGGCTGAACATGAACTCCACGGCGGTCATCATCGGCGCCATGCTCATCTCGCCGCTCATGGGGCCGATCAACGGCATGGGCTACAGCCTTGCCACGTATAACTTTCCTCTTTTTCGGAGGGCCGCTAAAAATTTCTCCTTCGCCGTCTTCGCCAGCCTGGCCGCCTCCACCCTCTACTTCGCCATCAGCCCTGTCTCCGCGGCCCACTCGGAACTGCTGGCGAGAACCAGCCCGACCATCTACGACGTCCTCATCGCGCTATTCGGCGGCCTGGCCGGCATCGTGGCCATCAGCAGCAAGTCCAAGGGAAACGTCATCCCCGGTGTCGCCATCGCCACGGCGCTCATGCCCCCCCTGTGCACGGCGGGATACGGTCTGGCGACGGGTCAGCCGACCTTCTTCTTCGGGGCCCTGTACCTCTTCACGATCAACACGGTCTTCATTGCCCTTTCCTCCGTTGCCGTTTCCCAGGTACTGAATTTCCCCATCCGGACCATCGTGGACCAGGCGCAGAAAAACAGGATCAACCGGATCATCACCTACGTGATCCTGGTCACGATCATCCCCAGCATCTACTTCGGGTACGGCCTGGTCCAGAAGGAGGCGTTCATGGAGCGGGCCTCGAAGTTCACCCGGAACGTGACCATCGTCGAGGGGACCTACCTGCTGAAGGAGGAGGTCAATCCGGGTGACCGTTCAATCACCCTGATCTACGGTGGAAGCACCCTGACGGAGGCGCAGAAACGTGCCATCGGGGAGCGGGCGAAAGATTTCGCACTGGACGAGACGAAGCTGGTTTTCCGGCAGGGCTTTTCCATCGACGACGTGGAGAGGCGGGAAACCCAGGTGGACAGCCTGAAAGCGGAAATCAACCGCCTGAAGGCGATGCTGGGGGAGGAGGAAAAGCGGTGGGAGGCGGCGGGCCGGCGGGCGGCCCAGGGGAGGCAGCTCCTGGCGGAGATCAAGCCGCTCTACCCGCAGATCCTGGCCTGTACGTATTCGGAGGCGAACACGTTTCGCCACGGTGCCGAAGCGCCGGAAAAGCAGGACGTGGTCGTTTTCAAAATCAGGAGAGCTTCACTCAGAAAAGCGGACCGGAAAAAAATCGCCGGCTGGCTGGCGTCGCGCCTGGAAAAGAAGACGATCAAGGTATTCTACGAGAACTGACCAGGCGGGAGCCGTCCGTGCCGTCCCCGTCCCCGATGCGGGGCGGGCGTGAGGGCGGAGCATCCATCCGGAACAGGGGGTAGCCATGGAGTCCAATCGCAGCGTCACGAACGTACCATTCGAGGAAATCCGGGTCGGCGCAGCCGAGGAGTGGACGGTCGTCCTGAACCGGACGCAGGTCGATCTGATGGCTCTCGTCTCCGGGGATGTGGATTCCTTTCATCTGGCCCCGGAGGCGGGCGGCGGAGACCCAAAGCGGATCGAGACGACGGAGGCCGCCGGCTCCGAGGCCCTGCTGTCCGATCTGATCGGAACGCGCCTTCCCGGTCCCGGGACGAAGATCCTGAGCCGGGACATGAGATATGCCGGCGACGTCCGGGTGGGGGATTCGCTCACGGCCCGGGTCACCGTGACGGCGAAGCACGACACGGGCCGCCGCGTCGTCCTGGATTGCCGGGTCGTCAACCAGGAGGGCCTGGAACTGGTTGCCGGCATGACGGTCGTGGAGGCGCCGGAGAAAAAGCTTGCCTACAACGAAGTCGCGCCGGCCCACCTGGAGCTGCGGCGGCGGGACGTCTTCGTGAACCTTTTCCGGGCCTGCAGCGCCTGCGGACCCGTCACCTGCGCCGTCGCGCACCCCTGCGACCGCGATTCCCTTGCGGGGGCGCTCCTGGCGGCCGAGCGGGGGATCATCATCCCGGTTCTGGTCGGTCCCGAGGAGAAAATCCGCCATGCCGCCGGGGAGGCGGGGGTCGACCTGGGAGGCTACCGGATCGTCGCGGTACCCCACAGCCACGCGGCGGCGGCTAAGGCCGTCGAGATGGCCCGCCGGGGCGAGGTGGAGTCGATCATGAAGGGGAGCCTCCACACCGACGAGCTGTTGGGGGCCGTCGTCCCTTCCGCCTCGGGGCTTCGGACCGAACGGCGGATCAGCCACGCCTTTGTCCTGGACGTTCCCGCCTACCCCAAAATGCTCATGATGACCGACGCGGCGGTCAACCTCTTTCCCGGCCTCGATGACAAGAGGGATATCATCCAGAATGCCATCGACCTGGCGGTGGCGCTGGGGATCTCAACGCCACGGGTGGGCATTCTCTCCGCCGTGGAGACGGTCACTTCCCGGATCCCCTCCACGCTTGACGCGGCGGCCCTGTGTAAGATGGCGGACCGGGGCCAGATCCGGGGCGGCATCCTCGACGGGCCGCTGGCTTACGACAATGCCATCAGCGCCCGGGCCGCGAAGACCAAGGGAATCGAATCCCCCGTCAGCGGCGAGGCGGACATCCTCCTGGCACCGGACATCGAATCGGCCAACATGCTCCTGAAGCAGCTCACCTACCTGGCGGGAGCGGAAGGCGCCGGGATCGTGCTGGGCACCCGGATCCCGATTATCCTCACCAGCCGGGCCGACACCGTGCGGACGAGGCTGGCCTCGGCGGCTCTCATGGCCATCGTCGCCCGGGCGGCTCAGGCCGGCCGCCCCCCGGTGAAATGAGGGAAGACGGCCGTCAGCGGGATCACCGAAGGGAACGTCCATGAAATTTCTTCCTTCCGTCCTCAGTTCTTTTCTCGACAGCGAGAGCACCCGGCAGAACACCCGGATGCTCCTGCGCTACTGCCTCGTCCTGTTCACCATGGTCACCGTCTTCAGCGTGATCTTCCATCTGATCATGGCGGCGGAGGGGCAGGATCATTCCTGGATCACCGGATTCTACTGGACCCTGGTCGTCATGAGCACCCTCGGGTTCGGCGACATCACCTTCCATTCGGACCTGGGGCGCCTCTTCTCCATCCTGGTCCTCTTTTCCGGGGTGATCTTTCTCCTGGTCCTGCTTCCCTTCACGTTCATCAAGTTCTTCTTCGCGCCCTGGATCGAGGCGGAGACCCGCAAGCGCTATCCCCGCGAGCTGCCACCGGGAACGAGGAACCACGTCATCATCACGTCCCACGATGCGGTCACCGCGGCGCTGATCGAGAAACTGAAGACCTACAAGCGGGAATATGTCGTCGTCGTCGATGAGTACGAAAAGTCCAAGGACCTGTACGACGCAGGCGTGCGGGTCGCCATCGGCCACATCGACGACCCGGAGACATACCGGAAGATGCGGGCCGACCGGGCCGCCCTCGTTGTCGCCACCAACCGCGACGAGGTGAATACCAACATTGCCTTCACCGTTCGGGAACTGACCGAGACGGTCCCCGTCATCGCCACCGCCGATTCCCCCCATTCCGTGGACATCCTGTACCTGGCGGGGTGTTCGCGCGTCCTCGAGCTGACGGAGATTCTGGGCCGCTCCCTGGCGGGGTGGACCCTGGGCGGGGACTTCCGGTCCAACATCCTGGGGCGTTTCGACAACCTCCTGATCGCCCAGGCCCCCGCCGTCAGCACTCCCCTGGTGGGAAAAACCCTGGCCGAGAGTCGGCTTCGGGAGAAGATCGGAGTGGCCGTCGTCGCCATCTGGGAGCGGGGCCGGATCGAGGTGCCCGGGCCGGATACGGTGATCCAGCGCTCCACGTCCCTGCTGTTTGCCGGCACGGAGGAGCAGATCGCCCGTTATGACGAGGTGTATTCCTTCTATCAACTGAGTCGCCATGCCGGCGACGCAGTGATCGTCATCGGCGGCGGGCGTGTCGGGAAAGCCATCGGCGAGCAGTTCAAGGAGCGGGGCGTGGACTTTCTCATCATCGAAAAGAACCCCCGGCGGACCGAGGAAGACACCCTTTACATCACCGGAGATGCCGCGGACATCGGAACCCTCAAAAAGGCCTGGATCGAAAAGGCTCCCGCCGCCCTGATCACCACCCATGACGACGCGACGAACATCTACCTGGCGAAGTATCTCCGGAGCCTGCGTCCGGACATGCAGATCATCTGCCGGGCCAACGCCGACAGGAACATCTCGACCCTGCACCGCGCGGGGGCGGATTTTGTCATGTCCTATGCCTCCCTGGGGGCCGATGCCATCTTCCATTACATGGGAAGGGAAGACATGTTCCTCCTCGCGGAGGGACTCAACATTTTCCGGCTTCCCACGCCCCCCTCCCTCGTGGGGAAAACCCTCGCCCAGTCCCGGGTACGCCCGCTTACGGGCTGCACCGTTGTCGGCATCCGGAAAGAAGGCGGCGATGTGACCATCAATCCGGATCCGTTCCTGCCCGTGGAGGAAAACTCCGAGCTCATCCTGATCGGCACCCCGGACGCGGAGTTGACGTTCTCCCACACCTACCTGTGAGGATCCCGAAAGCCGGGATTCCGAAAGACGGTTGAAAACGTCCGCCCTTTCGGGTACCTTCTGAACACGCATTTCTGCGGGGAGAGAAACAATCATGAATCAACTGTATCTGTCGGAAGTGAACCGGAAAATCGGCGGCGTCTGCGGCGGCATCGGGGAGTACCTCGATCGGGACCCCACCGTGATCCGGGTGCTCTTCATCCTGCTTGCCCTGTTCTCCTTCGGATTCGGGATCCTGGCCTACATTGCCATGTGGCTCATCATTCCGAAGCGGTCCGGGGCGGGCGGGCAGGACTGACCCCATGATCCCGGGAGCGGCGAGGAGCGGCCGGCAACGGCCGATCCCGCCGGTCCGCGTGAAAGGAGGCATGAAACCATGAAACGAATCGGGAGGATGGCCGCAGTCCTGGCCGCGCTGGCGGTTCTGTGGGGCTGCGCCGCGTATGCCGGGAAAGCGGGCCGGATCCAGCCGGACCTGGATGCGGCCCGCCTGTTCGAAGTGGATTCCTGTCGTGCGGATTACGCCTGGTATGCGAGCGGCTCGCACACGTATCCGAATGCGATCGTCGGGATCCGGAAGGACCTGGCCCTTGTGGACGATACGCTGTGGAGGCGGCTGGAGATGAATCCCAAGACCTGCCGCGAGCTGGTGACCGGTGTGCAAAGCAGGGCGCGGGAGATCGGCCAGAGTCCTTACGGCTTTTCGATCCTCAACGACCGGGGGGAGCGGATCGGGATCTGGTATTCCATCATGTCGGCACGGACGTGGGCTGTGATGAAGGATGACAGGACGCTGATCCTCTACACGCCCGACATCGATACGTACGATCGGTATGAAAAGGACCGCGGGGACTAGTCCCGCGATGCATCCGGCCGGTCCGGCGAAGAGGAGGGAGAACATGAAAGAGCGCCTGAATGCCCTGGAGGTGGCCCTGAACAACGAGCTGCAGGAGCACAGATTCTACATGGAGCACGCCCGGAAGACCGACAATTCCGTGGGGAGAGCGATGTTCGAGCAGATCGCCGCGGAGGAGATGGAGCACTACGCCCGGCTCCGGGAGCTGCACGGGAAATGGTCGAAGGAAGAGAAATGGCCGGAGACGGTGCCCCTGAAGGTGAGAAGCACGGTGGTGAAGGATGTCCTGGCGAAGATGATCCGGGAGGCCGGACAGGGCCCCGCCGGCAACCAGGGCGACCTGGAGGCGCTGGAAACGGCGATCGAATTTGAGGCCAACGGCGCGCTTTACTATGCCCGTCTCCGGGACCAGGTCACCGATCCCCGGGAGAAGGCCTTCTTCAACCTGCTGGCCGACATTGAGCACGAGCACTTCGTGTCGCTGAAGGACACGCAGGAATACCTGACCGATCCGGCCGGCTGGTTTCGCCGCAAGGACCGGGGCGGACTCGACGGGGGATAAAAGGCGGTCTCGCCGGGCGGATCCACCGGCTCTGCTATTTCCGGGTTCCCTTCATCTGCGCCAGCAGCTCGCAGGCCCCGCGGTGCTTCAGGGCGCAGGCGCTCTCCAGGTCGCGATTCGCCTGGGCAAAGCGGCCCGATTTCCGGCAGGCGAGGGCCCGGTTGTAGATGGCGTCGACATAGTCGGGTTTCAGGCGCAGCGCGGCGTCGTAGTCGGAGATGGCCAGCTCGGAGCGCTGGATCGCCTCGTAGGTCAGGCCGCGCCCGTTGTAGGCCTCCGCAAAGCTGGGATCCAGCTCGATGGATCGGCTGTAGTTGGCCACCGCAATCTCCAGCATTCCCTTTGCCACGTATTCGTTGGCCTTTTCGTAATACTTCCGGGCTTCCACCCGATCGCCCGGAGCCATGGGAGCCGTCGCCGGCAGTTCCCGCACGGCCGTCGGCTCCGCGGCGGATTTCCCGCTCGGCGAGTCGACCGCCGGCGCCGGAGGAGCCGTTGCGGGGGGCTCTTCGTCCCAGCCGGGATCCTCCTTCAGATCCCCCCAGTGAATCCCTCCCGTTTTGATCGGATCTCTCCGCGCCGGTCGCGACGCGGTGGCCGCCGGTGTCTTCGATGCGGAGGGGACCGGAGGGGGAGTTGCCCTTGATGTGCTCAACGGCGGTTCCGCCCAGCGGAAAGCCGCCGCCGATGCCGGCTTCGGTCCGCAGGCATCCCCCTGGCAGAGAACCGCGGGGGGAGGTGCCGCCGGTTTGGATGGCCTGGCCGGCTCGGCCGGTCCGGCGGCAGGAGGCTGCCGGGCTGCTTTGACCGCTGTGGATGGCCCGATCGGTTCGGTGCTCGTCATGTCAGGAAAGAAGATCCTTCCCTTTGCGGGAGGAGTGGCCGGCACCGCGGCCGGGGTGACCCGCTCCCGGGCGGGGGCGGCCCGCTGCTCCACCGGCGGGGGCGGGGAAGACGGGCGTTCTGCCGCCTCCGGCCCGGTCCGCTCGACGGCCGCGTATGGGGAGACTCCCTGCCCCTTCAGGCGCCCGGCCTGCTTCCCGGCTTCCGCCTCGGTGGTATAGGGTCCCACATACACCCTCCACCAGGTCCCTTTCCGGGGCAGGATGACTTTCCGGTAATACGTGGGCCAGCCTTTGGCGGCAAGTTGACGGACATGCTTGATCGCGTTGATTTCCTGCTGGAACGATGAAATGTGGATGCTGAAGGCGCCGTCCGCTGACGGGGCGGCCGCTGCAATGCCGGCGACCGGCACGGAGACGACGAAGACAAGCAGGGCGGCGCAGATCCAGGGGCCGGCGGCCCTCAGCAACCGGCCGTTCATGACGGGGGGGTTGTTCTGCCGTGTCATGCGTGCATCCTCCTGACCGCAGGAGCGGGTGACCGTTCCTATATCACAAGGCGGCTCCGTATTCACGGGTTTCGCGGGTTGTTTTCTCCTGCTCCGGACGACGGGGAGGCGGTGTCCAGTGCCTCGAGACGCTGGCCCAGGTCGCTCCAGCGTTCGTAAAGCTCCTCCAGTCCCGTCCGGATGTCCTTGAGCTCGGTGTGAAGAATTCTCACCTGCGCTCCATTCCTGAGCACGCCGGGGTCGCACAGCATCTCCTCGCGGGTCGCCCTGTCCGCTTCCAGGGTGCCGATTCGCTCCTCCACCGCGGCGAACTCCTTTTTCAGGACGCTCCGGGCACGGGACAGCCGGTTTCGTTCCTCCGCCGCGAGACGCCGGGCTTCCTTCGGTGCCGGTTCCCGGAGCCCCTCCGCCGTCGGCCCGGTCCCTTTGCCTTCCCCGGCCTGCTCCAGCGCCCGTTTCTCGATGAAGTACGAGTAGTTTCCCGCGTATTCGTGGAGATGTCCGTCCCGGATTTCGAGGACCCGGTTCACCATGCGGTCAAGGAAGTGGCGGTCGTGGGAGACGATGATGACCGATCCCGCGTATTGAAGAAGGGCGTCCTGAAACAGATCTTTTGTTTTGAGATCCAGGTGGTTCGTCGGTTCGTCGAGAATGAGGAGGTTCGTGTCCTGGAGGATCAGCTTCAGGAGGGCCAGGCGGGATTTTTCGCCGCCCGAGAGCACCCGGACGGGCTTGTGGATGTCGTCCCCGGAAAAGAGAAACGCCCCCAGGAGGTTCCGCCGCTCCTGATCGGTTCCGCGGCTCCCGGCGTCGCGGACTTCTTCCCAGGCGGTCCGGTCGTAGTCCAGGTTTTCCGCGCTCTCCTGGGAGAAGAAGCCGACCTGGACATTCAGGCCACGCTCGACGATGCCCGAGGAGGGGTCCTCGTCGCCGCTCAGAATTCTCGTCAGGGTGGATTTCCCGGAGCCGTTGACGCCGACCAGGGCGACCCGGTCGCCCCGGATGACGGAGAAGCGGAGGTCCCGGAAAACCTCCAGCGGGCCGTAAGATTTGGAGAGATCGCGAACGGTCAGGACTTCCCGTCCGCTCCGGATTGCCTCGGGGAAGCGGATCGTGACGGACCTCGCGGCTCCGGGATCCTCCAGGACCTCCAGGCGCTCCAGCCGCTTGATGCGGCTCTGGACTTGTCTGGCCTTGGTTGCCTTGTAGCGGAAGCGCTCGACGAATTCCCAGGTCCGCCGGATCTCGCCCTCCCGGCGCAGCCGCTCCTGTTCGAGGGCTTCCCTCCGCCGCTCCCGCTCGGCCAGGTAAGCCGTGTAGCCTCCCTTGAAGACGGACATCCTGCCGCCCGCCAGCTCGGCGATCTGGTTGACCATCCGGTCCAGGAAGGTGCGGTCGTGGGAGACGGTGATCAGTGTGCCCGGGTAGTTTCCCAGGTAGCCCTCGAGCCACTCCATGCTTTCCGTGTCCAGGTGGTTCGTGGGCTCGTCCAGGAGCATGACGGCCGGGTCGGAGAGGAGGATGACCGACAGGAGGATCCGCATCTTCCAGCCGCCGGAGAAATCGGAACAGGGCTTGCCGAAATCGCTCTCGCGGAAGCCCAGGCCGCGGAGAACCTGGCGGGCCCGGGCCTCAAAGCCATAGCCCCCCCGGTTGCGGAAGACCGTCTGCAGATTTTCGTATCGTTCCAGGACGGCCGCCGAAGGATTGGTTTCCCGTGAGATTTCCTCTTCGCAGAGGCGGAGGGATCGTTCGAGGTCTCCCATGCCCGTACGGTCCTTGATGGCATCCATCAGGGGGATTCCTTCGAGCTCAACCAGGTCCTGGGGGAGATAGCCGACGGTCCGGTCGCGGCGGCCGGCGATGTCGATGGAGCCCTCATCCAGCTCCACCTGCCCGAGGATGGCCCGGAGAAGCGTGGTCTTGCCGGTCCCGTTGTCCCCCACGAGCCCGATCCGGCTCCGCTCGGTGATTGTCCAGTCGATGCCGCCGAAGAGGACCCTGGCCCCGAAGGAGAGACGGACGTTTCGGAGAAAGATCAAAGGAAGGCCTGCCTTACGGGACTTCCCGCATCTGGGCGATCAGGTCCTCGAGGGAGGAGCTCTCCTCGATGGTGAGGTGGTAGTCTCCCGGCTCCCCCTCCACGACCTGAGCCGTTCCCTCCGGATGCTCGGCGGAGATGCCCTCCGCCGCTTCCTTGTCGCCGGCCGTCCGAGGCACCGGGACGATCCGGGGAATGGTTCTCGAATAGAGGAGGGGCGGTGTGTAATCGGGATACTCCGGCGGCAGTTCGGAGGGACGGAAGACCGCCGAGGGGGGTACGAACTGGTTCCGGTAGTTCAGGTAGTCCGTCAGGTAGGCCTCGCTGGTGAACATCCCTTCCCCCTTGGCGGTCTGCATGGTGCTCTCGATCTGGGAGATCTTGTTGTCCCGGATGAGGGTCCGGATCGCCTGGTTGCTCCTCATGATCGTCAGCAGCGGCACCTGAAAGCCGGTGCGATCCAGGAGCTGCAGGTGCTGAACGACGATCAGGATCAGGCTTGTCGAAAGCTGGTTGCGGACCTCCGTCTGGGCCTCGAGGGGGAAGGCGTTGCAGATCCGGAAGATGGCCTCCTCGGGACTGGAGGAGTGCAGCGAGGCGATGACCAGGTGGCCCGACTCGGCCGCGTCGAGGGTCAGGCGCATGACCTGGCGCTCCCGGAGCTCGCCGACGACGATGACGTCCGGGTCCTCCCGGAGAACGTCCAGGAGCCCCTGCTCGAAGGATATCATGTGGGTCCCCAGCTCCCGCTGCTCCACGAAGGCGCGCTTCGAGACGAAGCGGTACTCGATGGGATCTTCCAGGGTGATGACGTGGACAGGTCGGGTCTCGTTGATCTCTTCCACCATGGCCGCGATCGTCGTGGATTTTCCGCTGCCGGTGGGACCGCAGACCAGGATCAGCCCCGCCTGATTCTGGCAGTACTGCTGGATGGAAGGGTGGATGTTCAGGTTGTTGAGCCGTGGCACCGTCCCCGGCAGCAGGCGGATGGCCATGCTGAAGCCCCGGAGGGTGACGAAGGCATTGATCCGCAGTCGGGTGTTGCTGACGGTCCGGGCGAAGTCAACGGACAGCCGCGTCCGGAGCCGGTTGAGGTGTTCCCCGTCCACCAGCCAGGCGACAAGGGCATCGATCGACTCGTGGGTCCAGCGGAACCGGCGGTCGAACTGGATGGATCCGTTCTTCCGGTAGACCAGCGGAGACCCTCCGGAGAGGTGGATATCCGAATACCCCTCCCGCATGGCCATCGCAATCAGTTCCTGGAACTGTTTTTCCAGGATGGATCGAAATCCTTTATTCATTTTCAGGCTCCTATGTAGGCCCGCTTGACGTCTTCATTGTGAAGAAGGCTGTCCGCCGTTCCTTCCAGCGTGATGCGTCCGTTTTCCATCACATAACCCCGGTGGGCCACCCGAAGGGCCATGTGGGCGTTCTGCTCCACCAGGAAGATGGGGGTTCCGTTTTCATGGTTGATCTTCCGGATGATTTCGAAGATCAGTTTCACATACATCGGCGCCAGCCCCAGGGAAGGTTCATCCATCAGGAGCAGGCGCGGCCTCGCCATGAGGGCCCGGGAGATGGCCAGCATCTGCTGCTCCCCGCCGCTCAGGGTTCCTCCGGGCTGATGGCGCCGCTGGGCGAGAATCGGGAAGAGGTCGAAGACATAATCCAGGTCCTTCCGGATGCCGTCCTTGTCCCGGCGCAGGAAGGCGCCCATGTCCAGGTTCTCCGTTACTGTCAGATTCGGAAAGATCCGTCGTCCCTCGGGGACCTGGGAGAGTCCCAGGGCGACGATTGCATCCGGGCTCAGCTGCGTGAGGGGCCGGTTCATGAACAGAATTTCCCCGGATCGCGGCGGAACGATGCCCGAGACGGACATCAGGGTCGTTGTTTTGCCCGCCCCGTTGGCCCCGATGAGGGTGATGATCTCTCCTTCCCGGAGGATCATGTTCACATCCTTCAGGGCCTGGATGTTGCCATAATACGTCTGGACGTTTCTTAATTCCAGCATGAATTCCAGCCGGCCTTTTCAGATTCCGGAAAATGGATATAAAACCGATTGTTAGTCCCGTCAAGCATCGAATTCCTCCCCCAGGTAGGCCTTGATCACGACCGGATTCTCCCAGATCTCCGTGGCGGTACCCTCGGCGATTTTCTTGCCGTAGTCCAGAACGAAGATCCGGTTGGAGATGCTCATGACCATCCGCATGTCGTGTTCAATCATGAGAATGGCGATCTTCTCCTCGTTCCGGATCCTCAGGATCAGCTCCTCCAGGGCTTCCGTCTCCCGGGGATTCATCCCCGCCGCCGGCTCGTCCAGGAGCAGGAGGAATGGCTCCGTCGCCAGGGCGCGGGCGATCTCCAGCCGCCGTTGGTCCCCGTAGGGGAGGTTGCGGGCCAGGGTGTTCGCCGTGTCGGCCAGGCCGATCCGTTCGAGGATGGAATAACTCCGGGTGACGACGGCCTTTTCCTCGCTCCGGGTGCCCCGATCCCGGAAGACGGCCCCCAGGACGCCCGCCTTCGTGCGGCAGTGGCGCCCCACCATGACATTTTCCAGGACGGTCATGTGGGGAAACAGGCGGATGTTCTGGAACGTCCGGGCAAGCCCCCGGGCCGTTACGCCGTGGACCGGCAGGCCGTTGATCCGCTTGCGCTTTCCCGCCGGCGGGGAGATAAAAATATCTCCCTCGCTGGGTGGATAGATGCCGGTGATGCAGTTGAAAAAGGTCGTCTTTCCGGCACCGTTGGGACCGATGAGGGCGCAGATCTCGCCCTGCCGCACCTCAAGGTCCACCCGGTCGAGGGCCTTGATGCCCCCGAAGTTCATGGTCAGGTTTTTTGTCTCCAGGATCGCTTCCATGTCTTTCTCACGCCGGCGCGCCGGGCTCGCCGTTCCGCTTTCCGTTGAAATGGTACTCGTAGGTCCGGCGGATGTTCGTGATGATCCCCTGGGGCCGGAAGATCATCATCACGACCATGATTGTGCCGAACAGGAGCATCCGGTAGTCGCTGAAAGCCCGCAGGTACTCCGGCATCAGGATCAGGAGAAAAGATGCCAGGATCACCCCCAGGGTGGAGCCCATGCCGCCCAGGACCACGATGGAGAGGATCATGGCCGACTCCAGGAATGTAAAACTCGCCGGGTTCACGAAGGTTGTCTTGGCGGCGAAGACGACGCCCATCATGCCCGCCCAGGTGGAGCCGAGGGCAAACGCCGTCATTTTCGCCATGGTTTTGTTCACCCCCATGGCCTGGCAGGCCACTTCGTCCTCCCGGAGGGCGAGCCAGGCCCGGCCGATCCGGGAGTCCTGCAGGCGGTTCGTGACAAAAATCGTGAACAGGGTGAACCCGATCATGAGGAAATACAGGTAGATCGTAGATTCCGCCAGGTTCATCTCCATTCCGAAAAATCCCGGGCGGGGGATGTCGGAGATCCCGCTCGGGCCGGAGGAGAACTCGCTCCAGTTCTCCAGGACCAGCCGGGTGATTTCGCCGAATCCCAGGGTCACGATGGCCAGGTAGTCGCCGCGGAGGCGCAGGATCGGGAACCCCAGCAGCACGCCGAAAATCGTTGCCATGAGGGCGCCCAGGGGAAGGGCCGTCCAGAAACCGATCCCGAAATACTGGTAGAGCAGGGCATAGGTATAGGCGCCCACGGCGTAAAACGCAGCGTAACCGAGGTGGAGGAGCCCCGCCTGGCCGACGACGATGTTGAGGCCCAGTCCCAGGACAACGTACATCAGGGCCGTAGTCATGATGTTGACCTGGTAGGTGGAGGAAAGAAACGGGAAGGTGAGAGCAATGACGGCCGTGAGGAGGATTGCGCCCCGTGAGAATCTCCGGTCCGTGATGATCCGCTTGAGGGCCCCCGCGGTTTCCGTCGCTCCCTCCCGGGAGTTCCCCCGGGCCGCCGCCTTCCCGATGAAGTGCCGCCAGACGAAGGACAGGGCGAAGCTCCCGAGCCCCACGTAAAACATGTTTTCCCAGCGCCAGATGATGGTCTTTTCGATGGTGTTCACCTGGATGACCAGGATGGGGAATGTGAGGAACATGAACCAGAGGGCGATGACGAGGGATTCGCGGAGTTCGGCGAGCCGTTTCATGAATGCCCCCTACACCTTCTGCACCGTGGACCGGCCCAGCAGGCCCGAGGGACGGAAGATGAGGATCAAAACCAGGAGCGCGAAGGCGAAGACATCTTCATAGTCGCTGGAGACATAGCCGGTGGCGAAGCTCTCGGTCCACCCCAGGACGAGAGAGCCGAGGACCGCGCCCGGGATGCTCCCGATCCCGCCGAGAACCGCGGCGGTGAAGGCCTTGATGCCGGCGATGAAGCCGATGTAGAAATTGATCCGGCCGATGTGGGAGGCAATGAGGACGCCGCCGACGGCGGCCAGGGCGGACCCGATGATGAACGTCATCGAGATGACCCGGTTCACGTTGACCCCCACGAGCATCGCCATGTTCCGGTCCTGGGCGGTGGCCCGCATGGCCTTGCCGATCCTCGTGAACTTGATGAGGATCGTCAGCAGGATCATGACGACCGCGGTGGTTGTGACTATGATGAACTCCGTCGAGCCCATGATGTGCGCATAAGGCTCCATGAACGGCAGCTCCGGGAGCAGGTTCGGGAAGGGGAGGAAATCGGAGGTCTGGGCCAGCATGACGTAGTTCTGGAGAAAGATGGACATGCCGATGGCGCTG
>CAYNEJ010000070.1:0-18361 GCA_964396205.1 uncultured Syntrophaceae bacterium | reverse complement strand
TCCGGGCTCTCTCCTTCTGCCGGCGCTGGCACGAGGCGAAAAACCGGAGGGAGCCAAGCCCGCGATCATTCCCGGTGGATCGAACCGTCCTCGAGCCGCTCCTCGCAAAGGGACGGGAACGAGGAGTCCTTCTCGGCGAACATGCTCTGGCCGTCCTGAAGGCCTTCGGCATACCCGTGGTCCCGGGCGCCGTCGCCACCGGCCGCAGCGAACTGGAGGCCCTGGCCCCCCGCTTCCGCTACCCCGTGGTCCTGAAGCTGGCGGGGGACGCGTTCCTCCACAAGACCGAGTGGAACGGCGTCATCCCCGGCATCGCCCGGCCCGGGGAGCTGGCCGACGCCTACGAGCGGCTCCTGGAGAACGTCCGGCACCGCAGCCCGGACACACCTGTCGAGGCCGTCCAGATCCAGGAGCAGGCCTCCGGCCTGGAGATCCTCCTGGGAATCAAGCGGGATCCCCAGTTCGGCCCGGTTGTCGCCTGCGGCCTGGGGGGCATTCACGCGGAGGTTTTCCGCGACGTGAGCCGCGCCCCGGCACCCGTCGACGCGGAGGAGGCGGAGGAGATGCTCCGCTCCCTGAAGAGCGCCCCGCTCATCGAGGGCACCCGGGGCCGCCCGGGGATCGACCGTCAGGCCCTGATCGACGTCCTGGAGCGCCTGTCCTTCCTGGCCCTGGAGATCCCGGACATCACCGAGCTGGACATCAACCCCCTGATGGCCTCCCCGGAGGGCTGCCTCGCCGTGGACGCGCGGATCGTCTTTCCGGCATCCCGTTGAACGGCTGTCCTCCGTTGACTTCCATCCCCGGAACGGTATAGGGTTTCACAATAATGGACCGGGAATCCGCGCCCGGCGTGTCGACGGCGACACAACCGAACAATCAACCTCCGGCGAGACATCAAAAAAAACCCATGAAAAAACTGCTGACTCTGTCCAGGAAGGACCTGGTGACCCGGCTCTGGGCCGCCGACCCGAACATCCGCCGGATGCTCCGCGATTCGAAGCACGTCGAGGAGGCCAGGCATCTTCTCTTCGACTACTTCAACGCCCTCGACCGCTCGATGTTCAACATGAAGCCGGGGACCTACTTCTCGAACATGAACATCATCGAGAAGAGGAACGCCAAGGAGTGCATCCGGGTCTTCGCCAACACAATCCGGACGGAGAACGAGTTCCTCACGGGGGCCTCGCCCCTGACCCTCCTGTGCGACCTCGCCCAGGAGAAAGAAGGCGCCCTGGACAAGGTCTCGGAAGCCTTTCTCTGTGAGTACCTGTCTCTCTTCCAGGGTATAACGGGTAAGGCGGGGAAACACATCAAGAGCCACGACATCTTCCGTTTCAAGGACGGCCGGGAGGCCGCGCTCATCCGCTCCTCCCAGCTCGACGAGTACGGTACCTACATCCGGAAATACATGAAGCGCTACCGGACCGGTCGCGACAAGGCCCTGGTCCGGGAACGGTTAAAGCTCCGGGACGACATCCTCCACCACTTCGGGGCCTCCGAAGCGGACTGGGGAAATTACATCTGGCACCTGAAGCACGTGATCCGGGACCTTGAGACCCTCCGCTCCCTTGTGACCCTGCAGCCCGACGAAATCGAAGGGATCGAGGCGGCGCAGGAGTCCGGCATCCCCTTCGAGATCACCCCCTATTACCTCTCCCTCTTCCATAAGGAAGGGCGGTGTGATCACGACCGGCAGGTCCGGGCACAGGTCATCCCCAGCGCCCGCTACTGCGCCGGGGTTGTCGAGAGCGCCCGTTCGGGGGTGGATCTGGACTTCATGGGAGAAAAATCAACGAGTCCCATCGACGGCATCACCCGCCGCTACCCCGAGATCGTCATTCTCAAGCCCTACCATTCGTGCCCCCAGATCTGCGTCTACTGCCAGCGGAACTGGGAGATCAAGGCCATGGACCAGCGGGAGGTCCAGCTGAGCCGGGCCAAGATCCGGGAGGCCCTCGACTGGATCCGGGACAACGAGTCCATCACGGAGGTCCTCGTCACCGGAGGGGATCCCCTGACCCTCCGGAACGACTATCTCGACTGGATCCTGGGCGAAATCGCCGCCATCGCTCACGTGGAGCGGATTCGCATCGGGAGCCGGATTCCCGTCACCCTGCCGTTCCGGATCAACGACGGACTCCTGGAAATCTTCCGGAAGTACCACCAATGGGGAAAGCGGGAGCTGGCGATCGTGACGCACTTCGAGCATGCGATGGAGATGACCGAAGACGCCCTGGCTGCCGTCGGGAAAGTCAAGGCCTTGGGCATGAACGTCTACAACCAGCAGGTCTTCACCTATTACAACAGCCGCCGGTTCGAGACCTGCCTGCTCCGGAAGGTCCTGAAGCTCTCCGGGATCGACCCGTATTACACCTTCAGCACCAAGGGGAAGGAGGAAACGGTCGACTTCCGGGTACCCATCGCCCGCATCGAGCAGGAGCGGCGAGAGGAGGCCCGCCTGCTGCCGGGTCTTGTCCGCACCGACGAACCGGTCTTCAACCTGCCCCGCCTGGGCAAATCGAACCTGAGGGCCTGGCAGGACCACGAGGTCATCATGATCCTGCCGGACGGCCGCCGGATGTACCGTTTCTACTCCTGGGAAGTGCGGCTGGTGACGGCCTTCGATTACATCTACACGGACGTTCCCATTTACGATTACCTTCAGCGCCTCGCCCGCGACGGGGAGAACATCAACGAGTACGAGACAATCTGGTATCATTTCTGATGGCCGTGCAAGAAAAACGGGAAGGAGGCTTCCGGTCTGCAGCACCCCTTCGCAAGCCTCCCTGGTTAAAAGTTCCGCTCCCCCGGGGACCGGCATTTGCCTTGGTTTCCCGGACGCTCGCCGACCTGGGTCTCCACACCGTCTGCCGGGAGGCCCGCTGTCCCAACCGGGGGGAATGCTTTACCGCCGGCACGGCCACCTTCCTGATCCTGGGCGACACCTGCACCCGGAACTGCCGTTACTGTGGCGTCCGCCACGGGAGACCGGCACAACCCGATCCGGCGGAGCCGGAACGGGTCGCCGAGGCTGCCCAGCGGCTCCGCCTCCGCTACATCGTCATCACCTCCGTGACCCGGGACGACCTCCCGGACGGAGGAGCCTCGGCATTCGCCGCCTGCATAGGAACCCTGCGCCGCGAAATCCCCCGCTGTCGCATCGAAGTCCTCGTTCCCGATTTCCGCGGGAGCCGGGACGCCCTGGAGCAGGTGATCGAAGCGGGCCCCGCTGTGATCAACCACAACATCGAGGTGGTCCCCCGGCTGTTCCCGGAGTTGCGCCCCCAGGGAAATTACCGGGCATCGCTGCAACTCCTGCGCCGGGTCGGCGGAAAAACAGGAGCGGAAGGGAAACGCCCCGTGGCCAAGTCGGGCCTGATGGTGGGTTTGGGAGAAACCAGGGAGGAGGTCTCGCGGGTTCTGGAAGATCTTCTGGAAACCGGATGCCGGCACCTGACGGTGGGCCAGTACCAGCAGCCGACGCGGGAGCACCGGCCCGTCGCCCGCTGGTGGACCCCGGAGGAGTTCGCCGGGATCGAGGAAGAGGCCCTGGGCATGGGATTCCGGCACGTGGCGGCAGGTCCGCTGGTGCGGTCTTCCTACAGGGCCGCGGAGGCCTTTCCGGAAGCCGCGGAGGACAAGCCCGGCCCTTGATCCTGCCGGCAGGCACGATCCGGAGGGATGGGTATCACGAGGACGGGCAAAGAATCCGTGAGCAACGAACGCAAGATCATTCTATACACCTGCTGGGCGCACTCCCTGTTCCACTGCTTCGAGGTGGCCTTCCCCGCCCTGGCCATCCCGCTGACCCTCGCCCTCGGCATGGACCTGACACATGTCCTGGCCCTCGGTTTCCCCATGTACCTCCTCTTCGGCCTCTGTTCCCTCCCGTGGGGAATCGCCGCCGACCGCTTCGGAAACCGCCGCATCCTGGTTCTGGCCCTCTTCGGCAGCGCCGCCGGCGCCCTGTGGACCTCCCTGGCCGACTCCCCCACCGCCATCGCCGCGTCCCTGGCCGTGACCGGGGCCTTTATCTCGGCAAGCCATCCCGCCGGCATGGGATTCATCACCGGCAGCGTGAAAAACCGCGGCACCGCCCTGGGCATCAACGCCGTGGCGGGAAGCGTCGGACTCGTCGCGGCGCCCTTCCTGGCGGGACTCCTGAACTGGCTTTCCGGCTGGCGGACCGTTTACGGCGTCCTGGGTCTGGCGGCCCTGCTCGGAGGCATCGCGCTGGCGGCGGCAAGGATCGATGAAACACCCCTTCCCGGCCGGGACCGCTCCGAACTCCCGCCCTCCAAGGACAGGAGCACCCATCTGCGCCGGCTGCTCCTTTTTTTCTGGATCGTCACCCTCGGGGGACTGGCTTACCGGATCAACATTGTCTCCCTGCCGGCCTACCTGGAGTATCATGCCCCGTTTCTCCTGGATTTCCTGCGGGCGATCCGCCTGCCGGACCACCCGGCAACGGCCACCTTCGCCGCCGCTGCCCTTACCTCTCTCGTCTATATCGCCGGCATTTTCGGTCAGCTCACGGGGGGCCGGCTGGCGGACCGGCATGAGCTGCGCAGGCTCTACCTTCTCTTCAACGCCGTCACGATCCCCTTCGTCCTCGGGATGGCAATCCTCCAGCAGCAGCCGCTGTTTCTCGCCGCCTGCCTCTATGTCTTCTTCGCCCTGGGCATCCAGCCCGTCGAGAACAGCCTGATCGGCCTGTTCACACCGCCGGCCTGGCGAAGCACGGGATTCGGCGTCGCCTCCGTGCTGATCTTCGGTGTCGGCTCTGCAGCCGTGTACCTCGTGGGGGCGCTGAAGGACTCCTGGGGATTCCCCTCGGTCTACTGGACCGCCGGGGGCCTGATGGGCCTGATCGTCCTCCACATCCTGCTGCTGATATACTGGACCAAGGGCGCATCCTTCCGCAACCTGTGACGACCTCGCAATTAACCCGGATACTGCGTTGCGCTTCACCCTTCGTTGCTGCGGCGTACGGAGGGAGTACGCCTCGCTCCTCGGGATTCGCACGCCTTGTCTTCGGGTTTATTGCGAAGTCGTCCTGAATCCCTTTTCCGGTGGCTACAGGAGATGGGGAATCCGTCTGCTTCGTTTCTCTCGTCCCTTGCCACTCGACGTACCAAGGGGTACGACTCGTGGGTCGGGACTTCGAGGGCCTCGCATCCGAACGTTTTTGACCGGCCCTGAAGAAGGATCTTTTGACAGTCTGTTGAAAAGGGGTCGTCTGCGGCGTTCCCCTCATCCTTCACCGCGGATGACGGTTTTTCCGTTTACACCGGGGGGCGCTTCGTCTATGCAGAGGACGGCCGTCCCGGCGACCGGCAACAGCTGGGGAGCCGATTCCCGGACGGCCGAGACAGGGAGAGCCATGGAATCATTCGATCTGATCGTCGTAGGCGGCGGCCCCGGCGGACACGCCGCTGCGGAGGAGGCCGCGCGCCTGGGCGCCCGCACCGCCATCCTGGAACGGGGAGGATGGGGAGGAACCTGCACACACCGGGGCTGCATCCCCACGAAGGCCCTCCTGGCGTGCAGCCGGGCCCGGACCGCGCTGAAAAAGGCCGGGCGCCTGGGCGTGAAGGTCCCCGACGCCGCCCTCGACTTTGCGGCGGCGCGCAGGCACATGGAGCAGATGGTCCGGGTCTCCGCCCTTGGGGCACAGCAGTCCCTCCGGGAGGCGGGCGCGGATTGCCGGATCGGCACAGGATTCCTGAAGGCCCCGGGTGAAGTGGAGTGGGCGGCAAAGGACGGAACGATTTCCATGCTTCAGGCACCGGCCATCGTGATCGCCTGGGGCTCCGAGCCGTCCCTTCCGCCCGGCATCACACCTTCCCCGCGGATCCTGACTTCCGATGGATTCCTTGAACGGACGGACATTCCGGAGAGCGCCGTGATCCTGGGAGGCAGTTTCATCGGGGTCGAGTTCGCCACGTTCCTGGCCGAGACAGGCTGCAAGGTCACACTGGCGGAAGCCCTCGACCGGATCCTTCCCCTCGAGGACGATGACGTCGCGGTCTTCATCGCCCGGGAGCTATCCCGCCTGGGGATCGTCGTTCATACCTCCGCCGCCGCCGATTCCATCCGGGAGGAAAACGGCGGCATCCGGGCCCGGCTGGTCGGCGAGGGCGATCCGCAGGAGCTGCAGGCATCGCTCGCCCTGGTCTGCACGGGACGGCGGCCGCTCCTGGAGAAGGAGCAACTGGACCGGCTCGGCATCGTCCATGACCGGCAAGGCATCCGGGTGAACGAAAATCTGGAGACGACCTGCAGAGGAGTCTTCGCGGTCGGGGATGTGACGGGAGGGGTGCTCCTGGCCCACCGGGCGGCACAGCAGGGAAAAGCACTTGCCAGCCGGCTGTTCGGTGACGGATCGATCCGCCACGATGACGCCTTTGTCCCTTCCGTTGTCTATACCCACCCGCCGGCGGCCCGGGTCGGGCTCACAGAGCGGCAGGCCGCCGAACGAAACATCGAGGTGCGCGTGGTCCGGTCCGATTTTGGGGCCAACATCCTCGCCCGGACGGAGCTGGCGGGCGCGGGGTTCGCCAAGGCTGTTTTCCGGGGGGATCGTCTGGCGGGAGCCGCCATTGCCGGTGAGGGGGCGGGGGAACTGATCGCACCGTTGACGCTGGCCGTCCGGTCCGGCATGGAGCGGACGGCGCTCAGGAACTGGGTCCTGCCGCACCCGGGCTACAGCGAGGTCTTCCAGGGACTGTTCAGGAATTGAAAAGCAAGGCGGCATCCCGGGCCGCACCGGGGTCGTCTCCAAGACGGGGAAAAGGGCGAATGCACCGGGAGCGGCCGCCAAACGGTCCTCCCCGGTCTGTCTGTTTCATCGCTTGAGGCGTCAGGGACCGTCATCCAGCAGATAGGAGAAAATGAGAGGCGCCACGATCGTGGCGTCGGACTCGATGATAAAGCGGGGCGTGTCCGGATTCAGCTTTCCCCAGGTGATCTTTTCGTTCGGCACGGCCCCCGAGTAGGATCCGTAACTGGTCGTGGAATCACTGATCTGACAGAAGTAACCCCAGACGGGGGTTTCCCGGATCTTGAGGTCCTCCCGGATCAGGGGAACGACGCAGATGGCAAAATCCCCGGCGATGCCGCCGCCGATCTGAAAGAAGCCGAATGGGCCGGTCTGCGTTGCTTCCCGGTACCACCGCACCAGTTCCATCATGTATTCCATGCCGGAACGCACGGTGTGGACACTTCCGATCTTTCCCTGAATGCACAGCGTGGCGTAGGCGTTCCCCAGCGTGGAGTCCTCCCAGCCGGGGACGAAAATGGGCAGATTCCGGTCGCAGGCGGCCATGAGCCAGCTGTTCGCCGGATCTTCCCGGCACAGCTTTTCCCGGTGGTTGTGGATGCAGCGATAGAGGAATTCGTGGGGGAAGAGCCGTTTTCCTTCCCGGTCGCAGGCTGCCCAGTCTTCGCCGAGCAGCACTTCCAGGCTGCGCATGGCCTCCGTCGAGATGCTGGTGTCCGTGACGCGGTGAAGCTGCCGGTCGTAAAGATCCTTTTCCTGTTGGGGCGTCAGAAAGCGGTAGTCGGGAAGGTCCAGACGGCGGGTTTCCACCAGGTTGAAGAGGTCTTCCTCAAGGTTGGCCCCGGTGCAGGAGATGGCGTGGATCTTGTCCCGACGGATCATCTCGGCGAGGGAAATACCCAGCCGGGCGGTGCTCATGGCCCCGGCGATGCTGATCATCATCCGGCCTCCCGCCTCCAGGAAGCGCCGGTAGGCCTCGGCTGCCTCCACCACCACGGCGGCGTTGAAATGCCGGTAATGCCGCTGCATGAATGCCTTTATGCTCACCGTCATCCTCCATCGCGCGCCTCCTCCGTCGTTTTCAAGAGCCCTGGCCGTTTCAGGCCGGCTCGGCCGCAGCGGGAGATTCCCCGGATGCGGACGGGCCGCGTAAAAGATGACCGTCTATAAAAATTTTTGACCAAAGCGTCAAGAAAAAGAATGCACCTATCCGAAGGAAACCCAGTCCTGATGAGGGATTGAGAGGATTCGGCAAAGAGGACGGGCCACTCGTCAGAGAAGGAGGAGCTGGTTATCCCGGGACCGCGATTCTCCCACGGACAGGACATAGATGGCGGGCTTCCCCAGGACGGGGCAGCGGTTCTCGCAGATTCCACATCCGATGCAGCGCTCCAGGTCCACCCGGGGCTGCTTCACCGTCACCGGCCGGCCCTCCCTGTCCTTCACCACGACCTCCTCGAGGAGAACAGCCTTCCGAGGCGTCGGGCACACCTCCTCGCAGACAAGGCAGGGAACGGCATGCGCCCAGGGAAGGCAGCGTCCCGGATCGATCATGGCCAGGCCGATCTTGATGTCCGGCTTCTCCTCCGGCTTCAGGCTGCGGATGGCCCCCGTCGGGCACACCTGCCCGCAGAGCGTGCAATGGTATTCACAGGGACCGACCCGGGGCACGAGAACCGGGGACCAGATCCCCTCCGGGGCCGCCTCCGTCAGTGCTGGCTGGAGGCCGCCGGTGATGCAGACCTTCATGCATTCACCGCACTTGACGCAGCGCCGGAGAAACTCCTTTTCCTCCAGCGATCCGGGGGGACGGATGAGCCGGGGATCCGCCTGTCCCGTCCGGGTCAATCCGATCCGGAAAAACGGCACCGCCACGACCCCCGCCGCGGCGGCGGCGACTACGCGGCGCCGTCCCAGATTCAGCGATGCCCCCCCCGGCTTCCTGCCGAATCCGAAGGTGACGGCGTTTTTCGGGCAGGCGTCGTCGCAGTTTCCGCAGAGATAGCATTCGGCTTTCCGCCATTTGTCGAGGCTCTGGGGAGAGCACCCTCCCTCGCAACCGGCGACACAGGAACCGCAGGAATCGCATCCCTCGCTGACGGAGCGGGAGAGCAGGGACCAGCGGGAGAGAATTCCCAGGAGCGCCCCGAGCGGGCACAGGTAGCGGCACCAGTACCGCCGCTCGACCCGGTTGAGGGCCAGGATACCGAGGAACAGGAGGCCGATGATCAGGCCCTGGCTGAACGCGGGCTGACGGAGGGGGAAGACGCCCTTGTGGAGGATCCCGAGCAGCCAGTCCGCCAGCGGCGCCAGCCCGGGGACGGGCCAGCGGGACAGCGCGTCGAGGAAGGCCGTCACGCCGGACTGGATGGCCGGATAGATGGAAAGGGACAGCGAGCGGATCAGCAGGGAGAGCGGGTCGAAGATCCCAGCCACCTGGAGGGTGAAGACGGAGGAGGCGAGAAGAAAGACCAGCAGGAGGTACTTCAGGCGGAAATCACCCCGGGGAACGGTCCGGCGTCGTTTCGGGAATGCCGCACCGGTGAGGTTGTGGATCGTTCCCAGCGGGCACACCCATCCGCAGAAGAATCGTCCCAGGAAGACCGTCGCCAGGACCACCGCTCCTGCCAGCAGCATCGAGGGGAGAAACGACCGGCTCGACAAAATCGCCGTCAGGGCCAGGAGGGGATCGGCGTCGAGAAAGAATTTGACCGGATACCCGAGCTGGTCCGCCCCTTTCGACTCCGTCTGAAGGAAGAGCCACAGGAAAAGAAGCAGGAACAGGGCCTGCGAGGCAAGTCTCGCTTTCCGGATCACCGTGTCTCCGCTTTCAGGGGCGGGGGAAGGCTCCGTCCCCCTCTTGAGGTTCAAGGTCCGGTCCGGATCCTAAGCCTGGATCCGGCGGATCTTCTGGCGGGACAGCCGCATGTTCCCCAGGCCCGCCTGGTGTCCCAGGCGGACGCACCCCAGGGCGTCTTCCTTCAGGCCGAACAGCGTGCTGCCGAAGGCATCCGCGGCAACCTGGTCCTGGCTCACCGCCACCGTGTCCAGCCGGCGCACATCCGACAGGTCCCCACCCGTCGGCCCGTTGGCGACCAGGATCCGCACGGCGTCGAGAACCACCAGGGTTGGCCTTACCGTCCGGGCCATATCGACGAGACAGGGGTCGATCCGCTGGTGAATCCGCCCCCGCGATCCCCCCATCACACCCATCCAGTTTTTCATGCCCAGGGTCAGGACGGACGTGCCATGGACTTTGGCAATGGGAACGTTGATGATCTTGTCGGCCTCGAAGACCTCCGTGTAAAGGGGCCAGGACTTGAGGGTCTCGCCCTGGATCTTCATCTCCCTGAATTTCCGGTCCTCCACGAAGGACAGCTCGGCCCCGGCGGCCCCGGCGGCATCGGCAATGCCGCTCTGCTTGTAGGCCCTCCGGGGGCTGCTGACGGTGTGGTCGAAAACTTTCACCTTCTTCGCGCCGGCCTCGAAACACATCCGGACCAGGGTTCCCACCACTTCGGGATTTGTGGTGGCGGCGTATTCCGGCGTGCGGTCCCAGCCGATGTTCGGCTTGATCACGACGACATCGCCGCGTGATACAAACCGGCGCATCCCCCCGAACGCATCCACCGCCGCCCGGGTGATTCGGGCCGGCGAAGGTCCCTTCGCCACGACCATGTCCAGCTTCTCGGCGGCAAACGCCGAGCCGTCGGGCATCAGGATACCCGGAAGCGCCAGGGACGCCCCCGTAACGGCGGCCGTTTTCAGAAATTCCCTGCGGTTCATAACGGAATCCTCCCCGGTTTCATTTTCATGGATCCTGAACAGGGGTCAACAAAAAACAGGGGGGCCCGGACTCCCGGACCATCAAAAACATGACCGTCCTCTTACCCCAAAGATTCACAAGCGAGACCGCGTTCGACCCATTTCAATGCTCCTCCCTGCATTTCAGGAGATTGTTCCTGTCGGCTCCTCGTATTTTCATCCCGGGGATCGATTCATTCAGGATCCTCGAAGATCGGTGCCCGCTTCGCGAAATTTGCGGAAATGGCCTCCAGCTGATTCGGGCTGCCCATCAGTCTCGATTCCATCTCCGACTCCATCGCCAAGCCCCGGGCCGGATCTCCATGCCAGGCTTCGTTCAACACTCTCTTGGCTGCCCGGACGGCATGCGGGTTCTTCGATGCGATCTCCCGGGCCAGGGCCATGGCCTCCTCATGGGGTTTTTCACAGACCCGGGTGACGAGTCCCAGGCGCGCCGCTTCTTCTCCCCGGATGACTTTGCCCGTGAAGATCAACTCCTTCGCCACGTCAATCGGAACCAGGTCTCGCATGGTCTGGGAAGCGCTCATGTCCGGGATCAATCCCCACTTCATTTCCATAATGGATAGCCTGGCGTCGGGAGTGCAGTAGCGGATGTCGGCTCCCAGCGCGATCTGGCAGCCGCCTCCGAGTGCCACTCCGTGGATGGCGGCGATCACCGGCATGGGAAGCTGTTTCCACCCATAGGCGGCATGCTGAAAGATGTTGGTGATCCGGTTTTCATACCGATCCGTGAGGCGGGGAATCTTCGCCCCTCCCTCGGACTGCATCGACAGGAAGTTCTCAAAATCCAGGCCGGCGCAAAACGCCTTGCCTTCGCCGGAGAGCACAACGGCCCTGACGGCGGATTCCCCGGCCAGCCGGTCAATGGTGTCCGCAATGACTGAAATCATGTCCAGGCTCAACGCGTTCATTTTTTCGGGCCGGTTGAATCGGACGTCCGCCACGTGGTCCTCGATGGAAATGGCAACAAGTTTGTTCACGGCTCCTCCCTGGAAAGTCCCTTGTGATTGATTTCCCGACGCCCGCGCGGTCGGGTCCGGCTTCATCAGAGTGCCTCGACCCGGCAGGGGACATAACGGTGCATGGGGGTCCCCAGCCAGTCTCGGTTCGTATTTTTCGTCAGGCGATTCACGTTCACACCGTGGAGCTTGCCGTCGTACACCATGCCGAAGCCGTGGGGGATCACCACGTGGCCCCGGCGGGCCATCTCCGTCACTTCCGCCTCGATTTCCACGGAGCCGGCCTCCGTCGTCACCCGAACCGTCTGCCCGTCCCGGATTCCCAGCGATTGGGCATCCTCCCCGTGGATCATCAGGGTGCAGTCCCGCTTGCCTTCGTTCCAGGCGGGATTCCGCATCAGGGTGTTGGCGTTCATGTTGAAGTGCCGGCCGGCCATGAGGACGAAGGGAAATGCGGGATCCGGCGCCAGGCCGGCGTCCTCATGCTCCGCGTCGAGGCTCTCCAACTCGGCCCGGAGCTCGGGAATCACCAGGTTGATCCGGCCGTCCTCCGTCCGGATCTCTTCGAGGTTCCGATCCGGATCGAGCCTGCCGATCCAGATTCCCCCGGGATGGTCCATAATCGCCTGGAATATTTCCTCCCCCATGCCCATGCCGGGCGTGAATCCCGCGCGGGCGGCGTTCTCGCGGAGGGACCGGGGGGCCGTCTGCAGCATCCCCCAGAGGGCCGCCAGGTGCACGGACCCCTTGGCCCTGCCCAGGGTCTTGCCGAGGATGAACGGCATGACACCGAGGGCTGCCGGCTCCTTGGCGGCGTACTCCATGAGGGCGAGGCCGAAGGCGGCGTGGCCTTCCTCCGCGGCCTTGTACAGGCTTTCCGGGATGGGCGGGATGAGGCCCAGGCGGTCCGCAAGGCGCAGGTGAATCTCCCCCAGTTCCAGGGGCTCTCCCTCCGGCTCGATGATGGGGCGCCGCATCTGGAAGTAGATTTCCGGAAAGGTCATCGGGAAGAAGGTGCCGTCCCAGGACTCGTATCCCGACCGCGACGGAAGAACGTAGTGGGACAGGACCGCCGTCTCCGTCATGGCCAGCTCGGCGGTCACGAGCAGATCCAGGCGCCGGAATGCATCTTCGTAGGCCGTCGTATCGGCATACGAACGGAGGGGGTGCGCCCCCGAGACGAACACCGCCCGGAGGCGCTCGGGATGGTCAGAGAGAATCTCCTCCGGCATGGCATTGGGCGGGAAACAGCCCATGATGGCGGGGAAATTCGTGGCGACGGTCCGCCAGGTCTTGGGGTCGCGCTCGTCCGAGTGGCCCCCCAGGGGCATCATCTGCCCGTGAAAGACGTTGCCGCCGCGGACCCCGATCCGCCCGCAGACCGCGAGTAGCGTGACGGCCAGGAACGACGAAAGGGCGCTGTGGCGGTTCATCAGGACCCCCAGGTCGTAGCGCAGGGCGGATCGGCGCGTGGCAAACTGCCGGCAGACTTCCCGCACCTGGTCATAGTCCAGTTGGCAGGTCTCGACGGCCCGCCGGGCGTCGAAGCCCGAAAACAGGCCCTTGATATCGTCCAGGCCGGAGGTGTGCCGTTCAATGAAATCCCTGTTCTCCCAGCCTTCCTGGAGGATGACGGCAATCATGGCCTTCATGAGGAGGGCGTCCGTCCCCGGGCGGATCGGCAGGTGGAGGTTGGCGATCCTGGCCGTTTCGGATCGGCGGGGATCGATGACGACGAGGGACTTCTCAGGGTCCCTGGCGATCCGCTGCAGGTGCCTCGGGGCCTGGGGGATCTGGTGGCTCTGCATCCCGTTCCAACCGAAGACCAGGAGAAAGTCCGTCTCCTCCGCGTCGATCTCCACAAAGAGGGGCTGGCGGCCGTACATCCGGCCGGTGACCCAGAACAGGCCGGAAAATTCCTGGCACAGGGGGCTGTAATGATAGCGCGATCCCAGGCCCCTCATCAGGCGGACACCGAAGGCCGCCTCGAAGTGGCATCCCTGGCCGCCTCCGCCCATATAGGCAAAGGACTTGGGACCATGCCGGCCGACGATTTCCTTCAGCCTCGAGGCGATCTCATCCATGGCCTGGTCCCAGGAGATCCTCTCGAACCGGTCCCCGACCCGTTTCAGGGGGTATTTCAGGCGGTCGGCATTGTGCTGGTGATTGGCGATATTCATTCCCTTGCGGCAGACATACCCCTCGCTGCGGACGTTGCTTTTATCCCCCTTCACCCTGACGATGCGGTTGTTTTCCACCTCGACCTCCAGGCCGCAGTTCTGCGGGCAGAGGACACAGCCGGTCTTTTGTACGGTTCCCATGATTTTCCTCTCGCTGAAAATGGTGGTCCGATCCGTCAACTGCGGCCTGACTGATCCCTGAGCTTGCGGATCAGGCTCCGCAGTTCCTCCTGTTCCTGTTCCGTCAGGATGGCCAGGAACTCCCGGTTGGCTTCGGCGATGATCCGGACCGCTTCACCCGCCAGGGCCTTCCCCTGTTCCGTCAGGTGGATTTTGATGGACCGACGGTCAGCCGGGTTGCCCTGGCGCTCGATGAGACCGGCGGCCTCCAGGCGATCCAGAATCCCTGTCATGGTCGCACTGTCCAGTTCGGTGCGCTTGCCCAGCTCACTGGAAGTGATCCTGTCCTCATCACTCAGGAAACCAAGCACCAGGGCCTGGACCGGAGTGATGCTCAGCTCCGCAACCTTTTGGGCCAGAAAGCGGATGCTCATCTGATTGGCCTTGCTCAGCAGGAAGAAGATGCAAAAGTCCGGTTTCACGAATCGCCTCCGTTATGCTCGCCTGCAATTTACTTGTGTGCGAGCGTAGCCCGATGAAACACTCTCTGTCAAGGATAACATCGCCAAAATTCGGGAGCTTGCGCAACTCCCCGGAAACAAATGGATTGACTCGTTTTGACTCTCTGTATGATAATGCCCGCGTCCGTTCGGGAGTTTAAACCATCTACCGCAGCAGGGAATCCCATGAGCAAAGGAACGATTCACCCCGGCCCCCTGGCAACGCGATACCGGACCGCCCTGGAAGAGGCCCGGAGCGCCTCCGTGCGGTCGCGCCTCCGGCGGAAGGACCCGTCCCTCTGGCCGGGTCCGGCTGCGGAAACAGCCCATCGCCTGGGCTGGCTGGACTGTCCGCAGTCCATGGTCCCGCACCTTCCGGAGATGGAGGCCTTTGCAGAAGCCATGCGGGCGGAAGGCTTCCGGCGGGTACTCCTCCTGGGCATGGGAGGGTCCAGCCTCGCCCCGGAGATGTTCGCCCGGCTCCTCGGCACGGAGCGGGGCCTGCCCCTGGAGATCCTCGACACGACGGACCCGGCGACGATCCGGTCCTTCACGGACCGCTTCCCGCCGGAGGAGACCCTGTACATCGCCTCCACCAAGTCGGGAGGGACCGTCGAGACCCTGTCCCTGCTGAAGCATTTCTATCGCCGCGCCGTACACGGGCTCGGGGCGGAGCGGGCCGGCGGCCATTTCTGTGCGATCACCGACCCGCGTAGCGGCCTGGCCTCGCTCGCCGGGGCCTTCCGCTTCCGGAGAATCTTTCTGAATGACCCGGACATCGGCGGCCGCTTCTCCGCCCTGTCCCTGTTCGGCCTCGTTCCCGCCACCCTGGCGGGAACCTCTCCCGGCCGTCTGCTGGAGGATGCCGCTTCCCTCGCAGAAAGGGAGAGGATGGAGACGGAGACGGGATCCGTCGGAGGCCTGGAACTTGGAATCTTCCTGGGCGAGGCGGCGAGGGCGGGACGGGACAAACTGGTTCTGTTCCATCCCCCGGAACTGGCCCCTCTCGCGGACTGGCTGGAGCAGCTCCTGGCGGAAAGCACCGGCAAGGAAGGGAAAGGGATCCTGCCTGTCCCGGGAAACGGCCTGGATGCTTCACTCGAGCGAGATGAAAACCTCGTCTTCGTTTTCCTGTATCCGGGGAAAACCGAACCGCCCGCGGACCGGCTCCGTCAGGCCGAGCGGGGCGGTTGCCCCTGGGTCGCCCTGGATGCGGATCCCCGGCGGGACCTGGGAGCATTCCTGTACCTCTGGGAAACGGCCACAGCCTGCGCCTGCTGGAGGCTGGGGGTGAACCCCTTCGACCAGCCCGACGTGGAGTCGGCCAAGGAAGGAGCCCGCCGGTTCCTGCAGAATCATGCCCGGGCGGGGCGGGTATCCGGCGAGCCATCCCTTGATTCCGAAGAAGGATGGGAAGACCGGGCGGCCGGGAATCTCCGGGTGTTTCTCGGGGAGTCCGCCCCGGGCGGATACACGGCCCTCCAGGCTTTTCTTCCGTATGAACCGGGCGGCCGGTCCGCCCTGGAGAGTCTCCGCCAGGTGACCCAGGACCTGTCGGGCCGTCCGGCAACGGCCGGTTTCGGTCCCCGCTACCTGCATTCGACGGGACAGATCCACAAGGGCGACGCCGGCCGGGGACGCTTCATCCAGTTTACCGCCGACGATCGGGAGGACATCCCGATCCCCGGGTCCATGGACAGCGATGAGTCGACCCTGACCTTCGGCATGCTGAAGACCGCCCAGGCGGCGGGAGACCGGGCGGCACTCGCGGAAGCGGGTCGCCGGGTCATCCACCTGCACCTGGGCGATGATCCGGCGGAGTGTCTGCGCGCTCTGACGAAACGTCTCCGGGGCTGACCTGCCCGGAGAGGATGGATCTCCGGCAGGCGGCTTCCCGCCGCAAGCCCCCAAACAGCAAAGGATGGATTCATGGCTGAAAAGAACCGCCTCGCCGGCGAAAAGAGCCCCTACCTCCTGCAGCACGCCTCCAATCCCGTGGACTGGTACCCGTGGGGAGAGGAGGCCTTCACCCGGGCCAGGCGCGAAGACCGCCCTGTTTTCCTGTCCATCGGCTATTCCACCTGCCACTGGTGCCACGTCATGGCCCACGAGTCCTTTGAAAACGAGGAAGCGGCGGCCATGCTGAACAACGCCTTCGTCTGCATCAAGGTGGACCGGGAAGAGCGGCCTGACCTGGACCACCTCTACATGACGGCCTGCCAGATGTTGACCGGGTCCGGAGGCTGGCCGCTGACGGTGGTCCTGACCCCGGACCGCAGACCATTCTACGCGGCCACCTACATCCCCCGGGAGACCCGCCTGGGCCGCACCGGACTGATGGATCTCGTCCCGAGGATCGTCCATCTCTGGCGGACCCGGCGGCAGGATGTCCTCCAGTCCGCCGGCAGGGTCCTGCAGGCCCTCCAGGACTCGGGAAAAGACGCCCCGGAAGAGGACCTCCCAAAGGACATCCTCGACCGGGCCTATGGAGAGCTTCGGGACCGGTTCGATCCCGAGTCCGGCGGTTTCGGGGAGCGTCCCAAGTTCCCGATCCCCCACCAGATCCTGTTTCTCCTCCGCTATGCCCGGTCGACCCGGACCGGACCGGCGCTGGAGATGGCGGAGCGAACCCTGAAGGCCATGCGGGCCGGAGGAATCTGGGATCACCTGGGCTTCGGCTTCCACCGCTACAGTACCGACGACCAGTGGCACCTGCCCCACTTCGAGAAGATGCTCTACGACCAGGCCCTGCAGGCCCTGGCCTACACGGAGGCCTTCCAGGCCGCGGGAAACCCTCTGTACCGCTCCGTGGCCGGGGACATCCTGACCTATGTTCTCCGGGACATGGCGGATCCCGGCGGGGGATTTTACAGCGCCGAAGACGCCGACAGCGAGGGGGAGGAGGGCGCCTTCTACGTCTGGAAAGCGCAGGAAATCCGGCGGATCCTCGGGAAACAGGCATCCCGGCCCTTTGAAGAGGCGTACCAGGTCCGCGAGGAAGGCAACTATCTCGACGAGGCCACGGGACAGGGAACGGGAAAGAACATCCTCCACTGGCGGGGGGATCCCCCCGCCTCACTGCCGCCCGAGCTGGAACAGGCCCGGCAGGCGCTCTTTGCCGCCCGTGACGGGCGGCCCCGCCCCCAGAGAGACGACAAGGTCCTCACGGACTGGAACGGCCTGACGCTGGCCGCACTGGCCAAAGCGTCCGTGGCATTCGGAGACGCCCGCTACGGCGAGGCCTACCGGCGATGCCTTTCCTTCTTCTCCGGCACGATGCTCCGCAACGGAGTCCTGCTCCACCGCTGGCGGGACGGCGAAGCGGCCATCGCGGCCCACCTGGACGACTACGCCTTCCTCATCTGGGGACTGATCGAGGGCTACCAGGCCTTCCTGGATCCGTCCCTCCTGGCGACAGCACTCCGTCTCCAGTTGGAGCAGGACCGCCGATTCTGGGATGACCGCCTGGGGGGATACTTTTTTTCTTCCGCTGAGAGCCGCGATCTCCTGGTCCGGAAAAAGCAGATCTACGACGGCGCCCTCCCGTCGGGGAATTCCGTCTCGGCGCTGAACCTGGCCCGCCTGAGCCGCCTCACCGGAGACGGCTCCCATGAAGAGCGGGCTGTGAGGCTCCTGCGCTGTTTCGCCTCCGCCGTCGCCACGATGCCCTCGGCGTACACCATGCTCATGGCGGCGCTGGACTTTCTCACCAATCCGTCCTATGAAATCGTCATTGCCGGCGACCCCTCGGCCCCTGACACGGCAGCCCTGCTCACGGTCGTGCGGGAGCGGTACCTGCCCGCCGGCACGCTTCTGCTCAGGCCCCCGGGGCGAAGCGCCGGGGAAATCGGGAGACTGGCCCCCTTCGTAAAGGACATGAAACCCCTGACAGGAAAGGCCGCGGCCTATGTATGCCGCCATTTCAGCTGCCGGCAGCCGGTCACGGACCCGGAAGCGCTTCGGGAAGCCCTGGAAGAGGAACACCCATGAACA
>CAYNEJ010000069.1:0-18419 GCA_964396205.1 uncultured Syntrophaceae bacterium | reverse complement strand
TTGTTATTACTTGGTGCCCGGGGCGGGAATCGAACCCGCACAGCCGCGAGGACCGAGGGATTTTAAGTCCCTTGCGTCTACCAGTTCCGCCACCCGGGCCTGGTGGGGTTCTTAACGGTTTTCAAGGTGGGTGTCAAGGCGAATGTATTGAAAACACTGGATTCTAAGGGACATCCAGGAGGACTTTCAGGCTTTCTCTCTGTCTTGCCAGCTCGAACGCTTCGACGCCCCGCTCCAGCGGACAGCATCCGGTGATCAGCCGCTCCAGCGGCATGTCAGGATGATTCAGGAGGACGTGCAGTCCATCCTCGAAACGGCCGCAGCGTGAGCCGACAAGGGTGATCTCCCGGACGACGACGGGGGCCAGGTCGATCGTGAACGACTGGGCAATGGTCGTCTTCAGAACGATCGTACCCCGGGGACGGCACAGGCGGATCGCCTCCTCGAGACCGCGGCCGGTTCCGGTGGCCTCGACGACAAGGTCCGCGTCACGATCCATGAGACCTGGCTGATCGCAGGTCTTCACACTGTGCCAACAGGCCGCCTCCAGCTTCGCCGGGTGATGACCCGCCAGGGTCACATCCTCCAGGACCGTCGACAGGACCCAGGCGCAGAGAATGCCAAGTCGGCCGTCCCCCAGGACCACCGCCCGCTCCCGTCCGGTCAGGGATACCTGCTCCAGGATCTCGCAGGCTGCGGAGAGCGGCTCGACGAACACGGCCCGCTCGTCGGAGATCCCGTCGGGCACGGGATGAAGATTGCCGTAAGGCAGGGTGCAGAATTCGGCCATGCATCCCGGAAGACCGAGGATTCCCAGGGTGCGGCGATCCGGACAGTGCCGCTCCATTTCTGCCCTGCAGCACGCACAGCGGCCGCAGCCGGCGTTGATCTCCCCGACGACCCGCCGCCCTGCGAATAACGGGTTTTCAGACTCCTCGACGATGCCCACAAATTCATGCCCCGGGATACCCCGATGGTCGTGGTAGCCGGCCAGGATCTGCAGGTCGGTTCCACAAATGCCTGCCTTCAGGACACGGATCCGCGCCCACCCGTCCCTCCGCATCGGTTCGGGAACATCCGTCCGGAACCGGAGCTGGCCGTCAAAAAACAGAGCCTTCATGCCGCTTTACAAGTGGTCTGCCGGTCTATTTGCATGTCCTGGCAAGTAGATCATCGCTGGTGACCTGTCAAGGCGCATCCGATCCCCCCGCGGCAACCGACCCCGCGCAGCCCTGTCCCGGCCCCCGGAGAAAGCGGGAATTCCAGCGCTTTCATTCTTGAAGGGACTCCGGCCGATGTGCTACAAGCAGGACGCCTCACAATCCACGCCCGGAGGAACTTCATGAAAGAAGCCGACGTCGTTATCTCGGGGGGGCGCGTCCTGCTCCTGGACGAGAAGGATACCATCCTGGAGTGCGGCGCCGTAGCCGTGGTCGGCGATTCCATCGCCGCCGTGGGAACACCGGAGGAGATCGACCGGGAGTACACTGCGCGGAAACGCATCGACGGTGTCAATGGCCTCCTCCTCCCCGGCCTCGTGAACGCCCACACCCACGCCGCCATGACCTGCTTCCGGGGCATCGCCGACGACCTGGACCTGATGGACTGGCTGAGCAACTACATCTTTCCCGCCGAGGCCAGGAATGTGGATCCGGAACTGGCCTACTGGGGAAGCCTCCTGGCGTGTGCGGAGATGATCCTCTCGGGGACGACGACTTTCTGCGACATGTACATCTTCGAGGACGAAACGGCCCGGGCGGCGAAGGAGGCGGGCATGCGCTGCCTCCTGGGAGAGGTCCTCTTCGACTTCCCCTCCCCCAACGTCAAGACCCCCGGCGAGGGTCTTCGCTACACGGAGATGCTGATCAAAAAGTGGGCCGACGATCCCCTCGTGAACATCGTGGTCGAGCCCCACTCCCTCTACACCTGTTCCCCCATCCTGCTCCGGGATGCCAAGACCCTGGCGGACGCCTACGGCGTCCCGGTGGCCACGCACTACCTGGAGAACATGACGGAGCCGGGCATGATCGAGGAGAAACTCGGCCGGCGGGCCTCCGACTTCCTCAAAGAGGCCGGCTACCTGGACGAGCGCTTCTTCGTCTTTCACGGTGTCTACATGGACGACGAGGACATCCGCCTCTTCGCGGACCACGGCTGCAAGGTGGTCCACAATCCCGAGAGCAACATGAAGCTGGCCTCCGGCGTGGCTCCGGTCTCCCGGATGATCGACGCCGGGATCACCGTCGGCCTCGGAACCGACGGCTGTGCCAGCAACAACAACCTCGACATGTTCCAGGAGATGGACACGGCGGCCAAGCTGGAGAAGTCGGTCCGCCTGGACCCGACGGTCATGTCGGCCCGGACGGTCCTCCGGATGGCCACCTGTGACGGGGCGAAGGTTCTGGGCCTGGATCATCATGTCGGGTCCATCCGCCCCGGCATGAAGGCCGATCTTGTCCTGGTGAAGCTCGACAAGCCGCACCTGACCCCCATGTACAGCGAATACTCCCACCTGGTCTACGCCGTGAACGGCTCCGACGTTGACACGGTCCTCATCAACGGAAAGGTGGTCATGGAGGACCGCAGGCTCCTCACAATCGACGTGAACGAGGTGATGGAGCGGGTCCTGCGGATTGCCGAGCGGGTCAGGCGGAGCATGGCGAAATGACGAGCCGGGAACCCCGCAACTCCCTGGACCTGCTTGTCACCGGCGGGACCCTCCTGACGATGAACGGGACGATGGATCTCCTGGAAAACGCCGCGATCGGGATCCGGGAGGGGCGGATCGCCTTTGTCCGGACCGGCGGGGAGGATCTCCCGGAGGCCCGCGAGCGGCTCGACGCCACGGGCTGCGCCATCCTCCCGGGACTCGTAAACACCCACACCCACGCCGCCATGGTCTGTTTCCGGGGCCTCGCCGACGACCTGCCCCTGATGGAATGGCTGGAACGGCACATCTGGCCCGCCGAGGCGAAGTACGTGAACCGGGAAATGGTCTATGCCGGGACCACGTTGGCCGCCGCGGAGATGCTCCTCTCCGGAACCACAACCTTCTGCGACAGCTACTTTTACAGCAGCTCCGCCGCCCGGGCCGCCGTGGACGCGGGCATGCGCGCCGTCATCGCCCAGGGATTCATCGATTTTCCCACCCCTGACAGCCCGGACCCCTCCCGGCAGATCGAGATCGCCGAGCATTTTGTCGGAACCTGGCGGGACCGCTCGCCCCTGGTTGTCCCTTCCCTCTTCTGCCACACGCCCTATACCTGCTCGACAGGAACGATGACGACCATCAAGGAGGCCGCCCGGCGGATCGGCGTCCCCTTCCAGACCCACCTCTCGGAGACCCGCGAGGAGGTGGACATCATCCGCAAACGCTACGGAAAATCACCCGTCGGCTACCTGGATTCCATCGGCGTCCTCGACGAAAAGACCATCGCCGTCCACTGCAACTGGATCGAAGAGGACGAGCTGGACCTGATGGCGGACCGGGGCGTGAAGGTTTCCCACAACCCGGAGAGCAACCTGAAGCTTGCCTCCGGGATGGCCCCCGTCCCGAAGATGCTCCGCCGGGGGATCGCCGTCGGCCTGGGGACCGACGGCTGCGCCAGCAACAACGACCTGGACCTCTTCGGGGAGATCGGGACGGCGGCGAAGATCCACAAGCTGATGGAAATGAATCCGACGGTCATGGACGCCGAGACGGTCCTCCGGATGGCCACCATCGAGGGTGCGAAGGTTCTCGGCCTGGAGCGGGATATCGGCTCCGTCGAGCCGGGGAAATGGGCCGACCTGATCCTCATCGATCTGGACAAACCCCATTTCACGCCGCTGTACAACCTCTGCTCCCACCTGGTGTATGTCGCCCGGGGCTCCGATGTCACGACGGCCGTGATCGGGGGAAAAATCGTCATGAAAGACCGGCGCCTCCTGACGATCGACCGGACCGCCGCCATGGAGGAGGTGCGCCGGATCGGCCGCAGGATCCGGGCGGACCGCGGGGAGCGGGCATGAGCTGGATACCGGTCGAAACAGGACTGCGACGGGCAGCCGGGCTGGTTGTTGCTGCTTTCCTGGGACTGTGCTCCTTGTTGATCCCGTCGGTGCTGTTCGCCGTCCCCGTCGAGGTGACCCTCTACCCGGATTCCGCGCGCATCACCGAAACAGTCACGGCCAGGCTGCAACCTTCGGCCGGAGGACCGGCATCGGCGGTCCTTTCCCTTCCCGGCCCGGCGGATCCGGCCACGCTCACCGTCGGCTGCCTGCCGGCGGGGTCCTGCCGGATCGAGGACTACCGGGTGAAGCGGGTCGAGACGCCGCTGGGTCCGAAAGAAGCGGAAATCGAAAAGAAAGCGGCGAAAGGGAGAGACGAGGCCGCTCGGACTCGGGCGGCGATTCTCGCCACGGAGGCCCAGATCCAGTTCTGGCAGCTCCAGACCAAGGCCAAAACGAAGACCCTCGCCGACGCCCGAAACATGGCCGCGGCCATTGGTCAAAACATCCGCAAGGCCGGCCAGGAAAAGATCGCTCTCGATGAGAGCCTCCGCAGGGCGGAACAGCGGCTCCGCGACATGGAAGCGGAACGGACGGCCCTGCCGGACCGCCGCAAGGCTACGTGGCAGATCACGGCGTCCCTCTCCGGAACGACGGCCCGGGAACAGACACTGATGGTCACGTATCACATGGGCGGCTGCGGCTGGACTCCCTCCTATCGAATCGAGGCGAGGCCCGGCGAAGGCAAGATCCGGATGTCCTTCGACGCCGAGCTCAGGCAGGCCTCCGGGCAGGACTGGAAAGACGTCCAGGTCATGCTGGCGTTTTCGGACCCGTTGAAAGGCCCGGCAACGGCGAAAACGGTTGCCGCTCCTCCCCCGAAAAAAGGGAAAAAAGCACGCAAGGGGGCGGCGGAAAAGAAAGCCGTCGAACCGGTCCCGGGAAAAGAATCACCGCCCGTCCCTGCGGACCTTGCCAGCGCTCCATGCGCCACCGGAGCCTGCGGCCCCTGGACCCTGGGGAAAACCGACATTCCCGCGGGCGCAGCCGTCACAAGGAACATACTCCTGGAAACGGGCGATGAATCGTTTCTGTACCTGATGGAATCCCCCGGGGGAAAACCGGTTTTGCGGTCGGAGGGACGTCGGGCCTGGACCGATCGCCTGCCGGCGGGTCCCGCCCTGTTCATGATCGACGGCGCCGTCACGGGACACGGGCGATACCCGGAACAGGGGGGGCGTACCTTCACGTTCGGTGAAGATCCCCGGGTCACCCTGCGCGCCGGCCGCGGGGACAGACGCTTCGAGGTGAACAACGGGCGTCCCGAGCCGATCCGTCTCCTTTGGCGGGACGAGCGACGGGAGACGGAAATACGCTCGATCCAGCCGGGCGCTTCGGCTGCGCTGCCACCGCCCTTCCCGGCGCCTCCGGAATCCGCCGGCGAAAAACCGCGCGTGCCGGCTCCGGCATCGGAGGCACGAAAATGAACACGACCTGTCCCTTCTGCCGGAGCGACATTGAACTCGGCGACCGGATCGGCCGGCGGGAGACCTGCCCCCGTTGCAACCGGGACCTCCACGTCTGCCTCTGCTGCCGCTTTCACGCGCCCGGTGCGTACAACGACTGCCGGGAACCCCAGGCCGAGCGGGTCGTGGACAAGGACCGCAGCAACTTCTGCGATTTCTTCTCCTTCCGGGACCCCTCCGGACAGGCGGACCCGCAGGCCGGAAAAACCTCCTCCAGAGACCGGCTGGAATCCCTCTTCAGGAAGTAGTGTTTCCCGGTCCGGAAAAACGAAGAAACTGGATGATCATGAAAAAGAAACCCGTTCTGGCTGCCATGAGCGGCGGTGTCGATTCGTCCGTGGCGGCGCTCCTGCTCTGCGAGGCCGGTTACCGTGTAACGGGCGTGACCATGAACCTGGGAATCCCGCCCGATGAAGGTCACGGCCGCTCCTGGATTCGCGAAGCCGCCTCTGAAGCCCGGCGGGTCTGTGACCGGCTGGGGATCCCCCACCGGGTCCTCGATCTCTCCGGCACAATGCACGGGGAGGTCATCGGCCGGTTCGTTCGCGAATACCGCCTGGGCCGGACACCCAACCCCTGCATCGACTGCAACCGGCATCTCAAGTTCGGCCGCCTCCTGGAGACGGCCCGCACGTGGGGCTTCGACTTTCTGGCAACAGGCCACTATGCGAAGATCGAAAAAGAGGGAAACCGCTATTGCCTTTTGAGACCAAAGGATCGAGCCAAGGACCAGACGTATTTTCTCTATCCGATCCTGAGAAAAGACCTGCCGTCGATCCTGTTTCCCCTGGCGGACCGGACAAAGGAAGAGGTTCGAGTATTGGCCCGGGACGCAGACCTCCCCGTCGCGGAGAGGGCGGAGAGCCAGGACATCTGCTTCGTCCCCCGGAAGGGGTATCGGCAGTTTATCCGCGACATCGCAGGACCCCAGCAGCCGGGCCTGATTGTGGACATGCACGGCCGGGAGCGGGGACGCCACGACGGCATCGTCTCCTTCACGATCGGACAGCGGAGCGGCCTGGGCATCAGCGCCCCGGCCCCTCTTTACGTCGTGTCTGTGGATGCGGATTCAAACCGGGTTCTCGTGGGCGAAAAGAAGGACCTTCTGGCTTCCCGCCTGCGGGCGGCGGAGGTCAACCTCCTGGCGGATTCCTGGCCGGAGAAGGCCGTCGCGAAGATCCGCTACCGCAAGAAGGCTTCACCCTGCCGGATCTATCCAGAAGCAGGAAGGCTCACAATCGAATTCGAGGAGCCCCAGGAGTCCATCACGCCGGGTCAGGCGGTGGTGATCTACCGGGGCGACGAAGTCCTCGGAGGCGGAGTGATCCAGCAGGTGCTGCAGGATTTGCAGCAGCGAACCACGTAATCCCGACGAACCGTTCCGCCGGCCTTCCCGGGTCCGGGGAAGAATCTTGAGACCCGATGGAGCCGCGGGCAAAAGAGGCGCGCGATCCGGCGCCTTTTTGTCTTTCCGCGATGGATTCAACGGTGAGACGGAAATCCAAGAGGAGACAGCCATGATGGACTACAGGCTATACCTGGTGACGGACCGGCGCTGGCTGATGGGCCGGGACCTGGTTGAATGCGTCGAGGAGGCCGTCCTGGGCGGTGTGACGATGGTTCAGTTGCGGGAGAAGGACGTGGACTCCCTTTCCTTCTTTCAGCTTGCCTTGCGCATGAAGGCGCTCACCGACCGGTACGGAATCTCCCTGATCGTCAATGATCGCCTCGACATCGCCCAGGCCGTGGACGCCGCCGGCGTTCATCTCGGCCTGGACGATCTTCCGGTAGCAACGGTCAGAAAGATCCTGGGGCCGGAGAAGATCGTCGGCGCCTCGGCGGCCACCGTCGAGGAGGCCCTGCGCTTCGAAAAAGAAGGGGCCGACTACCTCGGGGTGGGCGCCGTGTTCGAGACGGCCACGAAGCTGGGCAACGAATCAGTCAGCCTGGCCGACCTCCGGAGCATCAAGCGGGCCGTGAACATTCCTGTCGTCGCCATCGGGGGCATCAAGGCGGAGAACGCGGCAGCCGTCATGCAAACGGGAGTGGACGGGGTGGCTGTCGTCTCGTCGATCCTCGCCATGCCCGATGTCAGGGAAGCGTCGATCCGCCTGGCCGCCGCGGTCCGAGGGGCCGGAAAATGAGCGGCACGCCCCATCGCTGGCGGGTCCTGTGGGCCGCCTTCATCACCTACCTCCTGGACAGCTACGACCTGATCGTCCTGGCGATCGCCATGCCCGTTCTGCTCAAGGTTCTGGACATGTCGCTTCCCGAGGGCGGGCTCCTGGGCTCGGCCACCATGCTGGGCGCCATGGCCGGCGGAGTCCTCTTCGGCCTGATCGCCGAGAACCGCGGCCGGCGTTTTGCACTCATTCTGGCCCTTCTCTGGCTGGGCCTCGGGATGGGGGCCGTCTACCTCGTTTCCACCTGGGAGCAGTGGATGGTCCTCCGTCTCGTCACCGGGATCGCCATCGGCGGGATCTGGGGACCCTGCGCCGCTCTCATCGCCGCACACTGGTCGCCGGAATACCGGGGCCGCGCCGCCTCGTTCGTCTACAGCAGCTTCGCCATCGGGGCCGTCCTGGCCTCCCTGGTCGGGCGGATGGTCCTGCATACGGACTGGCACGTCCTGTTTCTCATGGGAACGGTGTCCATCCCCATCGCGCTGATCGTTTTCCGCCTGGTGCCGCCCGATCCGCCGCAACCGCCCCCCGGAGAAGGCGGAAGCGGGAACGGCGTGGGCGTCGGTGCCATTTTCCGGAACGGAATGGCCCGGACCACCTTTCTGGCGACGCTGATCAGCGTGGTCAACCTGGCCGGATACTGGGGGGCGGCGTACTGGATCCCGACGTTTCTGACAAAAGAGCGAGGGCTCAGCCTCACGACCATGGCGTGGTTTTCCTTTGTCATGTACCTGGGGATGTTTCTCGGGTTCCAGTTTTTCGGGGCGCTGTCCGACCGGATCGGGCGGCGAAAGGCCATGATCGCCGCGTTCCTGACGGTCGCTTTTGCCGTCGCCCTTTACATCGTGGTCCGCCATCCCGTGTTTCTCTTCTGGTGGGGAATCGTCGTGGGCTTCGGCCTCTGCGGGGTCGGAGGGGTGTTGGGGGCGTACTTCGCGGAGCTCTTTCCGGAGCGGATCCGTGCCTATGCCGGCGGCTTCTGCTGGAACATGGGGCGCATCGGCGCGGTTCTCGCTCCCTACACCATCGGCGCCATCGGGAAAAACTACGGGCTGCAGACGGGTCTGGCGGTCACCTGCGTCGTCTACATCCTCGGGGCGGCACTGCTCCTGTTTCTCCCCGAAACGCTGCGTCCTGGACAGGACAGAGAGACGTGAGCGATATCGATATCCATGATTTCCTGGGCAGAAGGACGCTGATCGTCGGCGATATCAACTCCGGCAAGACCTGGCGGACCGGGGAGATCCTGGCGGCGTTCTGTGGCGCCGCTCTCGGCCTGCGGATCGTCATCCTGGATCTGGCGCCGGAGATCCCGGAGAAACTGACCGCGGGGAAAGGACTGCAGGGCGCCGGCGGCAGGCTGCTCCCGCCCCCGGGAGGCGAAGTCCTGGTCTTCGAGGCGTCCCCGGTGCCGCCCCGGCTCAGTTCGCAAACGGAGGCGGAGGCCCGGGAAAAAGCCCGTCTGAACCTCCTGGCCATCGATGCCCTCTTCCCGCGCGTTTCCGAGACCTCGCGGGACATTCTTTTCATCAATGACGTCAGCCTCTATTTGCAGGCGGGAAACGCCGAGGACCTGATCTCGTTCCTGGACCGGTTCGGAACCGTTGTCGCCAACGGCTACCGGGGCGTCCGGCTCGGCGGCGGTTCCCTCACGGACAGGGAGCAGCGGGAGATGAAGAAACTGATGGCCGACTTTGAAACCCGGGGCCGGGTCATCCTGCTGGCGTCGAGATAAACGGGAACGCGTCATCCCGTCTGCCCCCAGCCCGGGTCGGCCACGGCAGATCAGGCGGATTCTCCGGCGCCTCCGGACCCGGAGCGGCGCCTTCGCGAGCGATCCTTGTCCCGCTCCCTCGGCGGCCTCCGACGCTTTGGGCGATCGGCGTCCCGCCGTGGGGATTCCTCTCTTTTTACCGCCGGAACCGTCTCGACCGGCTCCTCATCCGACGGCGACAGGATCGGGATCTGCAGTGTCCGTTGGTAATAGTCGTCCAGCAGCATGGCGATGACGGGGATCTCCCCTTCCGCCTCCGCCAGACTCCGTCCCAGAGTCACAAAACGCTGCATCCGCTCGATCTGCACGCGATCCCTTCCCCGGAGATCCGCTTCCAGCGCCGCGGTGATCCGCTGGGACACGACGGCCACGACGTCTTCCTCCGACGGCAGCGTCCTCTCCTCCATGTTGATGTTGTACGTCTTGGCGATGGACTTGAGCTTGAACTGCTCCATGCCGGCGACGATGGAGATGGCCGTGCCGGCCGCCCCGACGCGGCCCGTCCGCCCCGCCCGGTGGATGTAAAGCTCCGTGTCTTCCGGCGGCTCGTACTGGATCACATGCGTGAGATCCTGGATGTCGATGCCCCGGGCGGCAACGTCGGTCGCCACCAGAAACCGGAGGATCCGCTTCTTGATCCGGCCCATCACTTTTTCCCGCGCCACCTGGGAGAGATCGGAGCTGAGCTCGTCGGCGTCGTATCCAAAACGCTGCAAAACGACCGTCACGAAATGGACCGTCGCCTTGGTGTTGCAGAAAATGATCGCCGAGGCGGGATTTTCCATCTCGATGATTCGGACCAGCGACCGCTCCCGCTGCATCCCCGGGACAAGGTAGTACACATGGTCCGTCCCGGTGACATGGACCCGGTCGCGGCTGAGGCTCAGAAACTCCGGATCCTGGAGGAACTGGCCGGCAAGCCGCAGGACGTCGGCGGAAAAGGTGGCCGAAAACATGTAGCCGCTGATCGGCTTCTTGGGCATGAACTGCTGGATCCGCCGCATGTCGGGGTAAAAACCCATGGAGAGCATACGGTCGGCCTCGTCGAAAACGAGGATCTGCAAATCCTTGAGGGAAAGGGTCCCCTTGATGAGGTGATCCAGAATCCGTCCCGGCGTCCCGATGACAAAATGGGCGCCCGCCTTGAAGGCTTCAAGCTGTGGTCCGTAGGAGACCCCGCCGTACACGACGGCGGTGCGGATCCCCGATTCGCCCCCGAGGAGCTCCGCTTCCCGGGAAACCTGGACGGCCAGCTCCCGGGTGGGAACCAGGACCAGGGCCTGGCAGGCCCGCTTCGCCGCATCGATCCGTCCCAGGATCGGCAGGACAAAAGCCGCCGTCTTGCCGCTTCCGGTCTGCGACTGGACCATCAGATTCCGCTTCGCCAGCACATAGGGGATCGCCCGGGACTGAACGGGCAGGAGACTCGACCACCCCGCCCGGGCGCAGGCACTCCGCAGCGACTCCGGGAGGGTCTCCAGCGTGACTTCCGGCAGGGAGTTCTCCGGCTCGATGATCCGGTCTTCCTCATTCGTGTTCATTACGCGGCTTTCCACACCCGGAACCTCCGGGAGGCCGGCCGCTGAATCGTTTTCTCTTTCTTCTTCCTGCATTTTTTCTTTCTCCTGTGATTTCGCGATTCTTGATGTTCTGCTGTGGATAAAGACCCTGACGGGCGTTCTCAGGGACTGTTCATCCTGTCCAGGACTCGAAAGAGGGCCTGGGTCCCCTCGTTTTCCATCCCTTCCGCCACGGCGGCCACATAGAACTGGCTAACCAGGGCAAGCCCCGGAAGGGCCAGTTTCATTCTCTTTGCCTCGGCCAGGGCGATTCCCATGTCCTTTACGAAATGGCGGATCGCAAACCCCGGGGCCGTGTCGCCCTTGACGATTCTCGGCCCCAGCTGGTTGAAGGCCCACGAGGCGGCGGCCCCCTTCCCCACGACCTCGATGACCGTATGCAGGTCGAGACCGGCCCGCCGTGCGTAAAGGAGTGCCTCCACGACGCCGATCATCGTCGAGGCGACGAGGATCTGGTTGCTCATCTTCGTATGCTGGCCCATGCCGGGCCCGCCCATGAGGACAATGTTGCCGCCCATTTTCTCAAAGACGGGAAGGACCCGCCGGAACGCCTCTTCGTCTCCACCGGCCATGATCGCCAGCGTTCCCTCCCTTGCCCCGATATCGCCCCCGGAAACCGGTGCGTCAAGAGAAAAGACGGACTTCGCCTTCGCCTCCTCGTAGATCCGCCGGGCCAGGGATGGTTCGGAGGTGGTCATGTCGACGATGACCGATCCCGGCCGTGTTCCGGCAAGGACACCCTCTTTCCCGAGAATGACGGCTTCGACATCGGAGGGCTCCCCGACCATGGTGAATACGATGTCGCTCCGGGCCGCCACCTCGCCAAGGGTGTTGGACCAGACCGCGCCTTCCCGGCAAAGTTCGTCCGCTTTTTCCCGGCTCCGGTTGAAGACGGAGACGGGGTGACCGCCCTTCAGGACGTGCAGGGCCATGGAACGGCCCATGACGCCGGTCCCGATCCAGCCGATTTTTTCCATGGAAACCCTCCGGAGTGCCGGCCCGAAATGCAACACCGGCAAAAGGACCCGGGCACTATCAGGCAAAATGCTGAATATGTCAAGAATTTTAGCCTGCCACCCCTCGCCCGGCCCCGGCCTGCATGCCTTGGAGGGCCGGAAAGAACCGCTTTTGACATCCAGATCCCCATCCTGGTCTGCAACGCAACATCCATGCGGGAGTCACTCCCGGGAGGGACTGAATCCGGACCGGACGATGCCATGGCATAAACTGTAAGAATAAGTTGTAATCTGTGATTTACGGTACGTTTGTATCGCTTAATGATTTGATTTCTGTTTTTTTTCCCGTTATAAACAGGTCGCAAGAAAACCGGGGAAGACGACATGCCCAACGAGCTCCTGAATACGAGGGAAGTGGCCGCACACCTGGATATCAATGAGAAGCAGGTTTACGCCCTCATCAAGGCGCGCCGCATTCCGGCCACCCGGGTGACGGGAAAATGGCTTTTCCCCAAGGCGCTCGTTGACGAGTGGATCCTCAGCCAGGCCGGCGAAGGACTCCGGGAGGCCCGCCGGAAGAGCACCCGGATCGAGGGCGCCCTGCTCGCGGCCGGCAGCAATGATCCGATTCTGGAATCACTTCTGACCGTATTGAAATCTTCCCACCCCGATTTCTACGTCTTCACGGCGAATACGGGAAGCATCGACGGGCTGAAGGCGCTCGGAAGCGGCTGCACCGATCTCGCCTGGACACATCTCCTGGATCCGGAAACCGGTGAATACAACACACCGGCGGCTCTTGCTCCCCATCTCCAGGGAGCCGGCTGGGTCGTGGTCCACCTCTTCAATCGGGAACTCGGCCTGGTGACGGCGAACGGAAATCCCCTCGGGCTCCACGAGTTCGATGATCTGCTCCGGATCCGGCCGCGGATCGTCAATCGCCAGCCCGGGGCGGGAACGCGCATACTTCTGGACCACCGGCTCGGCAAGGCCGGTGCGACGCCGGAAGCTCTGCCCGGCTATGACCGGGTGGTCTTCACCCACATGGACGTCGGCCTGACCGTGCTGAGCGGGGCGGCGGAAGCGGGGATCGCCTCCGCCGCGGTCGCGAAGCTTCTCGGGCTTGAGTTTATCCCCCTGACCACGGAGAGCTTCGACATGATTCTCCGGCAGTCCACCTTCTTTACCCGGGGCGTTCAGGCTTTCCTCGAAGTGTTGCAGAGTCCGTCCTTCCAGCAGAGCGTGGCAAAGCTGGGAGGGTACGAATTCCAGCGTGCAGGCAGGGTTCTGCACACCATTCATCCGGAAAGGAGCTGAATCATGAAAAAAGCCGTTTTCCCATCCATCCTCTTCCTTCTGTTTCTCTTCACGGGGCCGTGCCTGGCCGGAGAGGGTTTCCTCCTTCTGTCCAGCACGATCGGTCCGATCGATTCCGGGATCGTGTCTCTCCTGGAAGACCGTTTCGAACAGGACACGGGCATCCGGGTCCGCCATGTCGGGGCCGGGACAGGGGCCGCCCTGAAAATCGCCACGAAGGGAAACGTGGATCTCGTCATGGCCCATGCCAAATCCCTCGAGGAAAAATTCATCAAGGACGGCTATGGCACGAAACGCATTCCCTTCATGTACAACGACTTCGTCATCGTCGGACCGGCGGGGGACCCGGCGAAGATCAAGGGGATGAAGAGCGCCGCGGCCGCGCTGCAGACGATTTCCGCCAAGAGCGCCCCGTTCATCAGTCGCGGCGACAAGTCGGGAACCCACGTGGCGGAGATGGTCATCTGGGAGAAGGCCGGCCTCAAGCCCGCCGGTGCCTGGTATAAAATCTACGAGAAAGGCTCCGAGGGAAATGTCGCCACGCTGCGCTATGCGGATCAGCAGCAGGCTTACACCTTCATCGACCGGGCCACCTATCTGTCCCTGCAGAAGAACATCAAGCTGGCCGTACTGGTGGAGGGCGACGAGGCGCTTCTCAACTTCATCTCGCTGATTCCGGTGAACGCGCAAAAGTTCCCGAAGGTCAATGCGAAAGACGCGGCGACCTTCATCGCCTGGCTGACCTCGCCGAAAAAAGGGCAGCTCATTGTGCGGGACTTCGGCAAGGACAAGTACGGCAGCCCGCTGTTCTTCCCCAACTCCGATGAGTGGAAAAAGAAACAGTAATCATAAATAACAAGGAGGTTCATGCAATGATGAAGCGATCGTACCTGCGGACGGCCCTGCTGGCCGTGTTTCTCGCACTGGTCCTGGCCGTCGGAATGGCAGGAAACGCCACCGCCGCGCCCGGTAAATTGAAAAACCTGATCCTGGCGACGACGACCAGCACCCAGGACTCGGGTCTGCTGGACGTCCTGATCCCCATCTTCGAAAAGAAGACCGGCTACTTCGTGAAGACCATCGCCGTCGGCTCCGGCCAAGCCATGGCCATGGGCAAGAAGGGCGAGGCGGACGTGCTGCTCGTCCATTCGCCCGCAGCGGAGAAGGCGTTCATGGCGGAAGGAAACGGCACGAAACGCACCCTGGTCATGCACAACGACTTCATCATCGTCGGCCCCCCGGCGGATCCGGCAACGATCAAAATGACCAAGGGGGCAGCGGCCGCCTTTAAGAAGATCGCCCTCTCGAAGTCCCTCTTCATGTCCAGGGGCGACAACTCTGGAACCCACGCAAAGGAAAAGGGAATCTGGAAGGCCACCGGCATCCATCCCGAAAAGGAAAAGTGGTACCAGCAGACGGGCCTCGGCATGGGCCAGACCCTGAACGTTGCCGCGGAGAAAAAGGCCTACACCCTGGCGGACCGGGGAACATACCTGGCTTTGAAGAAGAACCTGGGGCTCGACATCCTCAACCAGGGCGACGCCATCCTCCTGAACGTCTACTCCGTGATCCCGGTGAATCCGGCCAAGTTCAAGAAGATCAACGCCGAGGGAGGCAAGGCCTTCGCCGACTTCATGGTGGCCCCGGATACCCAGAAGATCATCGGGACGTTCGGCGTGGAGAAATTCGGATCGCCCCTGTTCTTCCCGGATGCCGGGAAGAAAGAGGAATCCCTGGGCAAGTGACCGGCCGGTTTGCCGCCGCCCGTTTCCCGGACCGCGGCGGATCCGATCCGATCTGAATGAAGAACCTGCCCGCCGCGACGATTCAAGGCGGATCGTCGCGGCGGGTTTCGCAATCGCAGTCACCGCAGGTGTGTTTTGGACCTGATTCTCGAAGGCATCCGGCAGGCGTTTCACCTTCTCTTTACGTTCGACCGGGAGGTCCTGGGCATCACCTGGCTCTCTCTGCAGGTTTCCGGGGCGGCGACGGGAATCAGCCTGATTTTCGGCATGTCCGTCGGTACCGCCGTTGCCCTGACGGAGTTTCCCGGCAAGCGGCTCGTCATCAGCCTCATCAACACAGGAATGGGGCTGCCTCCGGTCGTCGTGGGGCTGTTCGTTTCGATCTTCCTCTGGCGGAACGGGCCCTTCGGATTCATGGAGATCCTCTACACGCCCGCGGCCATCATCATCGCCCAGGCCATCATCGCCACGCCCATCGTCATGGGGATCACCCTCGCGGCCATCCAGCATCTCCCGAAGAACCTGCGCCTCCAGATTCTGGCCCTCGGAGCCACCCGCCTGCAGATGGTCTGGCTGCTCATGAAAGAGGCGAAGCTCCCTCTCCTGGCGGCGGTCATGGCGGGATTCGGAGGCGTCATCTCGGAGGTCGGAGCCTCCATCATGGTCGGCGGCAACATCAAGGGCTACACGCGCGTCCTGACGACGGCCACCGTCATGGAGACGGGCAAGGGAAACTTCGACATCGCCATCGCCCTGGGAATCATTCTCCTGCTCCTGGCCTTCGCCATCAATTCCATCCTCACCGCCATCCAGCAGCAGCAGAGGCCGAGATGAACGAATTCGATGCCGTCCTCCATGTTCGCGAGCTGGAAGTCCGGAGGGGCGGGGTCTCCGTTCTGGACATCCGGGAATTCGATGTGCGCGACGGGGAGTTCCTGTCCCTCATCGGTCCGAACGGGGCCGGGAAATCGACCCTGCTGCTGGCGCTGGCCTGCCTCCTGCCGCGCTACCGGGGGATGCTCATTTTTCGGGGAAAGGCTGTGGAGGCGGGAAACGGCCTCCTGGAATACCGGCGGAGAATCGCCATGGTCTTCCAGGAGCCCCTGCTCTTCGATGGAACCGTTGAGGACAATATCGCCTCGGGCCTGAAGCTCCGCGGTGCGCATCGTGACGCCATCCGCCGGACCGTCGCGGAGTGCATGGAGCGCTTCGGCATTGGGCACCTGAAGGGACGCCATGCCCGGAAACTCTCCGGGGGGGAGGCGCAGCGGACCAGCCTGGCCCGGGCTTCCGCTGTGGATCCGGAGGTTATCTTTCTCGACGAGCCCTTCTCCTCTCTCGACCCGCCGACCCGGGAAGGCCTCATGGACGATCTGCAGCGGATCCTGAGAGAGACGAAAACCACCGCCGTGATGGCCACCCACGACCGTGTCGAGGCACTGCGCCTCTCCGACCGGATGGCAATCATGAAACAGGGAGAGATCGTCCAGATCGGTGCCCCCGACGAGGTCATGAACCATCCCCGGGACGAATTCGTCGCCTCGTTTGTCGGGGTGGAGACGGTCCTGGCGGGGGAGATCGTCGGGACCGGGACCGGCACGGTGTTCGTGCAGGTCCCGGGCGGAAGAATCGAAGCGGTCGGGACCGGTCAGGTGGGGGATTCCGTTTTGTGCTGCATCCGGCCGGAGCAGGTCACACTGACGACCGATTCCTCCTGCCGGGACGCGGCGAGTGCCCGGAACGTCTTCCCCGGGAAGATCGTGAAAGTCGTCCCCATGGGCCTGTTTTACAAGGTTGCCATGGACTGCGGTTTTCCAGTCACGGCCTACGTGACGGCCTCCTCGGTGGAAAATCTGTCCCTTGTGGAGGGAAATTTCATCTGCTCGTCCTTCAAGGCCACCTCGGTCCATCTCATCCACAAATAAGGGGACAGCTTTCGAACCCGCCCCCTTCATTTCTTCTTTTCCTCTCCACCAAAGCTGGCTCGCTTTTTCCTCTGCTTGAATCCCTCGGCACGGGGGCTGTCACGGGGGCTCCCGCCGTCGCGGAGACTTTTCCGCGGAGCGCCTTTCCGAGCGAGCGGCCGTCCGGGCGGAAAAGTCTCCTGATCGCTCCTCTGGGAACCCCCGGCCGCGCCCCCGCGAACGGCGGTCAGGGGAGTCCCTCATCTGATGCAGAATGAACAGCTTCCCAGATCAATCAGCCGAGTCGCTGAGCACTTCGAGGTTACTCCGTCCAGGCCGAGGGCCCCCACTTCTCCGGCAGAACCACCTTCTGCGGCCATTCCGCCGGCACAAGACATCCGGGTTGCTCCCCTTCCCGTTCGATCAGCTTCCCGAGACCCGGCCGACGGAACTGCGGATTCCCGTTTTTCTCCGTCCGGCCGTTGCAGATGGCCTCCGACCGGAGCCGGCGGCCGATGGTCTTCTCCATCCTGTTGCCCAGCCAAAGAACGCGGTCCACGTCATAACCGTGCGCGATCCCGAGCTCATCGATCTGGACGAGCAGGTCCTCCAGCGTGATGAGGCCCACGTACCGGTGGTCCTTGTAGTAGTATTCGCCTGTCCCGCGGACGGGGCAGTCATCGAGGAAATTGGCCGGCTGTCCTCCCAGGCCGCCCAGCGTCCCCTCGAACCGGGCGATCCCGGCATGGAGGGCCGCGAGGATGGAGGAAGAGGCGACCCGCTTGGTCTCATGGAGATGGCAGAGGTGGGCCTCCGGATCGGGCATGGCGTCCATGACCATGGAGAAGTACCGGTAGACCTCCGCCGCCGAGGCGGAGCCGTCATGGTCCGCGTGCTCGATGTCGTTGGCCCCGATGGCGAACCATCGTTTCGTAAACTCCACGGCGTCCTTAAGCTTCGTGGCGCCGCTGATGGGGCTGCCCCAGATGGTGCTCACGACACCGCACATCCGGATGCCGGCGTCGCGGCACTTCCGGATGCACCGCTCCGCTTCCCGCCAGTACTGCGATAGCGTTGTCCCGGAATTGGCGAAATGGTGCTCCGGATCCGTGGAGACCATCATGAGGACCCGGTCCGGTCCGATGCCGCGCTTCTTCAGCTCGATGGCGCGATCCACCGCGTTCTCCCGGATCGTCACGGCGCTGAAGACCAGCTTGTCATAGTCGATCTCCTGCCGGGCGCAGCGCTTTTTGAACCGGTCGCTCCGGAAGTGGGCAAGAACCTCCTCGGCGTCCCGGAACTGGGGGATGGCCGCGGGGTTGCCCAGGTTCGTGACCTCCAGCTCCGTACAGCCGGCCATGATGATCTCCTCGCCATAGAAGATCTTGGCGGCCGTTGAAATAAACTTCTCCTCGTGCTGGAACCCGTCGCGGATCGTGATGTC
>CAYNEJ010000068.1:0-18699 GCA_964396205.1 uncultured Syntrophaceae bacterium | reverse complement strand
TGCACGAGATGGACTCGGCCTACTGGAAGGAGTGGGAGCTGTTCCGCCTCCCCGGGGGACTCGCGGGATTTCTCTGGATCCACCTCCCCCTCTGGCTGGCGGGCCTCTATGGCCTCGTGCTCGTCGACCGGGGAACCGCCGCGGGGCTCGTTCTCTCCCTGGTCGTCAGCGCCGGCGGGATCTTCGCCTTCGCCATCCACCACTATTTCCTGGCGAAGGGCCGGCCGGAGTTTGACACCGCCACCTCCAGGCTGATCCTCTGGCTGCTCCTGATCGGCGGCCTGGCCCAGGGATTCTGGACGATCCGAATGATGGTCCGGCTGTCGGGATAAGCCGGGTCCACTCGGGTCTTCGCCACTTCGCGCAGCCGTCACCTCCCGGATCGCCCGGGAACCGGCTCATGGGCCTTGCGGCCGTGGACCCGCTCATAGGCCTGGCAGAAGGGGCAGACACCGGCCTCGATGGTCCGGACAAAGGAATATGCAGATCCGGCCTGGGTCTTCCGGGCATGGCGGCAGACCGGACAGGAGGCGCAGATCCCCGCCAGGAACCGGTCCGTTGACGTGATTTCGTGCTGCTTCATGATGCATTCGCCTTTTCAGGTATTTTTCCGCAGCGGATTTTCCGGTAGAGTCAACCCCGGTGTCAAGGATAAACAGGGGAACGGGAGGGACATGGATACCCGGAAGCGTTTCGAAATTCTTTCCGCCGGGTCGTCCGAACCGACCCGGCAGCGGAACCCGGCATTCCCGAAACCGGTCCCACGGTCCCGGGAGAAAGGAAAAGGCTGACCATGGCGCATGACCAGGTGCTGGAGGAGCGTATCCGGGTCGTTGTGGACCGATGGAAGGACCTGTCGGCGAAGAGGATGTTCGGCGGGGTCTGCTTCCTCCTGAAGGGCAACATGATGTGCGGCATCTGGAAGGATTCCCTGATTGTCCGGGTGGGGCTCGACGGATTCCAGGCGGCCCTGGATGCCCCCCACGCCCGGCCCTTCGACGTGACCGGCCGGCCCATGGCGGGCTGGGTCATGGTGGGCCCCCGGGGCGTCGAGAAAGACGCCGATCTCAAGGCCTGGCTCACGAAAGCGCGGGCCTTCGTCCGGACACTGCCGGCCAAGCCGGGAAAGGATCTCCCATGAACGTGATCTTTCACGAAGACTTCTACCAGACTTACACCTCGGATCCGGCGGCGGAGCCCGGCCGGATGGAGTCGATCGTCAGCGTCCTCGACAGCCGGGTGGACTTCCTCCGGGCCGAGCCCGCCGCGGAGGCGGACATCGCCGCCGTCCACACGGACACCCACATCCACCACGTCCGCGCCTACGGCCTCTACGACCTGGCGGCCCTCGCCGCCGGCGCGACGATCCAGGCGGCCATGATCGGGCTGGAAGACCCGGCCTTCGCCCTGGTCCGCCCGCCGGGACACCACGCCTCGGCCGGCCGCTCCTGGGGCTTCTGCTACTTCAACAACATGGCCGTGGCGGTGGCGAAGCTCAAGCGGGAGGAGCGGATCGAGCGGGCCTTCATCCTGGACATCGACCTCCATTTCGGCGACGGGACGGTCAACATCCTCGGATCGCAGGACTTCGCGACCATCGTCAATCCCACTGCGTCCCGGGCCTCGGACTACCTGCGGCAGGTGGAGGAGGCCCTCCCTGCGGAGGGGGTGGACCTGATCGCCGTGTCCGCCGGCTTCGACTACGGCAAGGGAGACTGGGGCGGCGTCCTGGCCCCGGAGGACTACCGGGAGATCGGGAGGATGGTCCAGGAGGCGGCGCTCGACTGCGGCGCCGGCTGCTTTGCCGTCCTGGAGGGCGGATACAACCACCGCGTCCTGGGGATCAACTGCCTGGCGTTTCTCGAAGGGCTGGGCGACCTGTCGTGGTAGCCGGCGGGGTGCGGTTGACGAGGGCCACGCCCCCGACGACCAGGACGGCCCCGACCAGGAGCGACAGGTCGATGGTCTCGCCCAGGATCAGCCAGCCCAACAGGACACCGCTGACGGGGACGAAGTTGATGAAGATCCCCGCCCGGGAAGGCCCGATCGCCCGAATCCCCTCGTAGTACCAGAGAAAGCCGAGAACCGTCCCGAACACACCAAGGTAGGCGATCCCGGCCCAGGTCGCCCAGCCGTAGCCCGGGGCCTGCCCGATCATACCCTCCGCAACCGCCGGCGGGAGGAGGAAGAGCATCCCCGTGACACAGGAGGCCGCCACCGCCAGGAGGGGGCTCATCCCGTCCATGGCGGCCTTCCCGATGAGCGAATAGGCCACCCAGCTCGCCACGCACCCCAGGATGGAAAGCTCACCGATTCCGATCCCCCCGTGGAGGATCTCCACCGGGTTTCCCCGGGTGATGACCGTGACGGCCCCGGCCAGGGACAGGAAGATCCCCGCCAGCCGGGTGCCGGTCATCCGCTCGCGGAAGATCAGCGCCGCGAAGAGGGCGATGAAGACGGGGTTGTTCGCCACGATGAGGGACGCCCGGCTGGCGGTCACGGTCTTCAGTCCCTGGAAGAAAAAGAAGTTGTAGCCGAAGACCCCCGTCAGGCCCAGGAGGGCGACCCAGAAAATCTGGCGGCCCCGGAGCCGGAGTCCCGGGCCTTCCCGATGAAAGACCAGGGGCACCAGGAGAAGACAGGCGGCAAAGAAGCGCAGGAACGACCCGGCAAAGGGACCCGCCTCCCGGGCGGCGACGCGGGCGGCGACGAAAGTCCCGCCCCACAGGACGGCCGTCAGGAAGAGCCGCAGGTAAACTCCCCGGGTCGCGGCGTGCGCCTGTGGCGGATTCGTCATTCCGCCGCCCCCCACCCCTCCGGGGGCGTCCATCCTGCCAGGGCGTCCCGGTACTCCCTCCGGAGCAGGTCCCCGGAAACGCCGTGGTCGATGAAGCCCCAGGGCAGGATCTCATCGGGCTCCTTCCGGCGGTAGACGTAGAAATCCGGGTTGACGTTGACCGCCTTCAACGACTCCGTCCAGTTGCCGCCGGAGCGGTGGACCGCGAGGAGTATGTCCGCGACGCGGCGGTCTCCCAGGGACAGGAGGGCCTGGATGTAGTTCCACTTCGGCAGGTCCGAGAGGACCGTCACCGACCGCTCGCGGCGGAAGGCCTGGGTGATGCGCCGGATCCGCCGCTGGACGGACCGGACATCCTCCAGGGGATGCCACTGGAAGGGCGTCGCCGGCTTGGGGATGAACTGGTTGAGGCTCAGGGTCAGGCGGCGGAACGACCGCTTTCCCTGCGATGACGCCAGGACCCGGTGCTGCACCGCCCGGACCAGCGCGATGATTCCCTCGACGTCCTCGTCCGTCTCGGTGGGAAGGCCCGTCATGAAGTAGAGGCGGAGGTTGGAGATGCCCCGGGCGATGAGCGCCTCCGCGGCCTCCAGGACCTGGTCCTCGTCGATGCCCTTCCGGATCACGTTCCGCAGTCGCTGCGTTCCCGCCTCCGGCGCCAGGGAGACCGTCTCCACCCCGGACCGCGCCAGGAGGTCCGCCATCTCCCCGTCCAGGCGGTCCAGGCGGAGGGAGCCGATGGCCGCCCGGCCTCCCCCCTCCAGGACGGCCCGGCAGAGGAGCCGCAGGTCCGGGTGGTCCGAGACGGCGGTCCCCAGGAAACCGATCTTCCGGCCCTGCGCGATGCCCCGCTCGATGGAGGGCAACAGCGTTTCGGCCGATCGAAAGCGCGGCGGACGATAGAGATATCCGGCGGCGCAGAATCGGCAGCCCCGGCCGCAGCCCCGGCTCACCTCGGTGAGAAACATGTTGCCAAGCTCCGTCCCGGCGGTGGAGATGACCTGCTCCGTGGCGAACCGGCTGATGTCCCGGACCCGCCGCACGGTCACGCGGCCGGGATAGCCGGAGTGAACGGGCTCCGTCGCCTCGATCCGGGAATCGGGGCCGTAGCGGACCTGCCAGAGGGAAGGCACATAGGCCCCGGGGATCTCCTCCTGGATCTTCCGGAGGGTCTCCTCCCGGGAAAGGCGGCTGTGCCGGGCCTCCCCGTAGGCATCCATGAACTCCCGGAGCATCTCCTCCCCCTCCCCGAGGAGGAACAGGTCGAAAAAGGGCGCCAGCGGCTCCGGGTTGAGGGTGAGGGCGACCCCTCCCCCGACAATCAGTGGATCCCGGTCGCCCCGCAGGGCAGAGGACAGGGGGATCCGGCCCATTTCAAGGATTTTCAGGATGTTGGGGTAGTCGTTCTCGAAGGAGACGGAAAAGGCCAGGAGATCGAAATCCGTCAGGGGGCGCTGCGACTCCAGGCTGAAAAGGGGGATGGACCCCGGGGAGAAGAAACCCTCGTCCCCGGGGTCGGGAAGAAATGTCCGTTCGCAGATCCAGTCCGGACGCTCGTTCAGGAGCGCATAGACAACCTGGTATCCCAGGTTCGACATGCCCGTCCGGTAGGCGTTGGGGTAGGCCAGGCAGACGGTGGCCGCCTCCGTCCAGGCCTTTCGGATCGCCCCTTCTTCGCCGTCGGTCAGACGGGCGTATTTCTGCTTCAGTGTCCAGGAGTTCATGCCGGGTCCGGTTCCCTTGTATCAGATTGTCCCGGGGAACTCAAAACCCGGAGGGGGAATGTCCTCCTGTTTGTCAGTCCGCCTGCCGTCTCAGGAACGCCGGCCTCTCCAGGTCGTCGTTGTCGTCGATCAGGCCGAGCTTCACCACCTTCATGCTCTCCAGGGGAACCTGTTTTCGCTTCCAGGCCGGCACGAGGAGGGGATCCTCGCCCGCCGAGGAGCCCATGTTGATCCCCGAAAGGGGCATCCGCTTTTTCCCCAGGGATCCGTCGAACCCGGTGGCGATCAGGGTGATCCGGATCTCGTCCCGCAGGTTCTCGTCGATGACGATCCCGAAGATGATGTTGGCGTCCTCGTGGGCCTCCGTCTGGATGAGGGTGGATGCCTCGTTCACCTCGAAGAGGGTGATGTCCGGGCTGCCCGTGATGTTCAGCAGGATTCCCTGGGCGCCCTGGATCGTGTTGTCCTCGAGGAGCGGCGACGAGATGGCCTTCTGGGCCGCCTCCACCGCCCGGCTCTCCCCGCTGGCCGTTCCCGTTCCCATGAGGGCCATCCCCATGCCGGACATGATGTTCTTCACGTCAGCGAAATCCAGGTTGATGAGGCCCGGAACGGTGATCAGGTCGGAGATCCCCTTGACGGCGTTGTAGAGGATCTCGTCTGCCTTCTTGAAGGCATCCGGGATGGAGAGGCCCCGTCCGCCGAGGCTGAGCAGCCGCTGGTTCGGGACGACGATGAGGGTGTCCACGATCTTCCGGAGCTCCGCGATCCCGTCGTCCGCCTGGGTGGTTCTCTTTTTCCCCTCGAACTGGAAGGGCTTGGTCACCACGGCGACGGTCAGGGCGCCCAGCTCCCGGGCGATGTCCGCCACGATGGGCGCTCCACCCGTCCCGGTCCCGCCGCCGAGACCGGCGGTGATGAAGACCATGTCCGCCCCTTCCAGGTGGCGGTACATCTCATCCCGGACCTCCATGGTCGCCAGCCGTCCCACCTCGGGATCCGCCCCTGCTCCGAGCCCCCGGGTGGCCTCCGACCCGAGCTGGATTTTCACGGGCGACGCGTTTGCCCGCAGGGCCTGGGCGTCCGTGTTGGCGGCAAGAAAATCCACCCCCTGCAGGTCGTAGGAGATCATCGTGTTGATGGCGTTTCCCCCGCCGCCACCAACGCCGACCACCTTGATTTTTGCCGCGGCCATGCTCAATGAATCTGTCATTTCGAACATTTCCTCCCCCTAAAAGTTATCAAGAATCCATCTCTTCATCCGGTCCACCGCCCGGTCGATCACCTGTCCTTTACCCCTGAAAGACCGCTGTTGTCTGATTGCCTCCATGCCGCCGAAAACCACCAGTCCCACCCCCGTGGCATACAGGGGGCTGTTGACGATGTCCGCCAGCCCCACCACGCCCTGGGGACAGCCCCGACGCACCGGGACATTGAACACGCGCTCCGCCAGTTCCGTGATCCCCTCCAGAAGAGCCGTACCCCCCGTCAGAACGACGCCGGCCGCCAGGTGGTCGTCGTAGCCGGAGCGAACGATCTCCTTCTGGGCCATCATGAGGATCTCCTCCACCCGCGCCTCGATGATCCGTCCCAGGATCTGCCGGGAAACCTCCCGGGGCTCACGGCCTCCGACGCTGGGCACCTCGATGGTCTCATCCTTGGAGATCAGCGGCGGGTAGGCGCAGCCGTACCTGAGCTTGATTTTTTCCGCCTCCGCCGCCGGTGTCCGGAGGCCCGTGGCGATGTCGCTGGTGATGTAGCTCCCTCCGACGGGCAAAACGGCGGTGTGACGGATGCTTCCCTCGGTGAACACGGCGATGTCCGTGGTGCCGCCGCCGATGTCGAGGAGAGCCACTCCCAGGTCCTTCTCGTCCTCTCCGAGGGCGGCCATGCTGGCGGCGAGCTGCTCCAGGACGACCCCCTGGATGTCAAGGCCCACGCGATTCACCGATTTCACGACATTCTGGATGGACGCGACGGAGCCCGTGACCAGGTGCACCTTCGCCTCCAGCCGGACACCGGACATCCCCACGGGCATCCGGACCCCTTCCTGTGTGTCCACGGTATAGCTCTGGGGCAGGGTGTGAATGATCTCCCGGTCCAGGGGAATCGCCACCGCCTTGGATGCCTCGATGGCCCGCTTCACGTCGTCCTGATCCACCTCGCGGCCCTTCACGGCCACGATGCCCAGGCTGTTCTGACCCTGGATGTGAGCCCCGGCGACGCCGGCGAAGACCGACCGGATCTGGCAGCCGGAGATGCGCTCCGCCTCTTCCACGGCCCGGCGGATCCCCTCGACGGTGCTCTCGATGTTCACCACCACGCCCCGGCGGAGGCCTTCCGACGGGTGGGACCCGATGCCGATGATGCTCACGCCCTGCTCCGTCAACTCCCCGACGACGGCACAGGTCTTTGTTGTCCCGATGTCCAGGCCGACGACGACCGATTTCGCTTTCCCTGCCATGAGTTATTCCCCGTTTCCTCGTTACATCCGGTATTCCTTCCCCGGATCCGCGCTGCTCGGCGGACCGAGGATGTCCTTCTTCTGCACCGTCACTTTCGACGGATCGTCCAGATCCACCCCCGCGTACCGGGGCCTCCCGGTCCGCCGCTCCAGGTCGGCCATGACCGTGGTCAGCCGCGCCAGTTTCTCGTCGTACTGATCGAAGCCCAGCTTCAGGCACAGACCCGACATGGTCACCATGGAGAGGCCGGCGACCGGATCCAGGTGAACGCTGGCGATGTCCTGGATGTTCGGGTGGCTCTTGGTCTCCGCCAGCTTGTTCAGGAAGGCCACCGCCTTCTGGAACCCGGCTTCCACGGCTGCCGGGTTTTCGTACCCGGTCACCACCGGAAAATCGACGTCGTCGCTTCTCTCCACCCGCTTGAAAAGGTTCCCCGCCGTATCCATGAGATGGAGCCCGTCTTTACCCTTCACGATCGCCCGGACCGTCCGCTCCTGCACTCGGATGACCATGCGGTCCGGCAGCTCCAGGCCCACCGATACTTCCCGGACCCAGGGATTCTGTTTCACCCGCCGGGCGACCTTCTCGCGGTTCACCGCCAGGATGCTCACGGAGGGCCGGAGGGCCGCCAGCGACAGCACCTCCTGCTCGGTGATCTCCTTGCAGCCCCGGACGACCGTCTCCCTGAGCCCGAAGTAGGGCGCCTGAATGATCCCGTAAAAAATCCCGATCATGCCCGCCGTCATCAGCGCCACGACCGACAGGAGCAGCAGGGCGGAAGCCGCCTCCCGGAGGAAGGACCTCCGGCTCCGCTGGATCCGGTTCCTGCGGGTCAGGAGCTTGCTGCGCAGCGACGTTCTCACAGTGGACTCCCCACGATGCGGACTTCCGTTTCCAGGCTCACGCCGGTCTTTTCCCGGACGCGCTCCCGGACCAGATCGATCAGGGACAGAACATCCGCGGCTCGGGCTTTTCCAAGATTGACGATGAAATTCCCGTGCTTCTCCGAGACCTGCGCATCGCCGATGCGGGTTCCCTTGAGGCCCACCTCCTCGATGAGCCGCCCTGCCGGGATTTCCCGGGGATTTTTGAAAATCGACCCGGCGCTTCGGTGCTCCAGCGGATGTTTCTGCCGCCGGAGCGCCATGATCTCGACGATTCTGCGACGCACCGCTTCCCCGTTTCCCTCCTGCAGAAGGAACCGGGCGCTCGTGACGACCGATCCGGGCGGGAGATCGAGGTTCCGGTAGGCAAACGCCAGGTCCGCCCGCACCACGTCCCGGAAACGCCCGTTTTCGTCAAGCAGCCGGATGGTCTCCACCACGTCCTTCATCTCCCGTCCGAAAGCCCCCGCGTTCATCCGCACCGCACCGCCCACGCTGCCGGGGATTCCGGCACCGAACTCCAGGCCGGTCAATCCCTCCCGGGCGGCCAGGGCCACCAGTTCCGACAGGGGCGCTCCGGCCCCCGCCTCGATCCGTGCCTGTTCCTCCGCATCCCGGTCCAGCCGGACCTGCCGCAGGTTTCGCAGGGCCACCACGACCCCGCGGTAGCCCGCGTCCGCGACGATCATGTTCGTCCAGTTCCCCGTTGGGAACCAGTCGATCCCCCGCTCCCGGCACAGGGCGACGGTCCGGCCCAGGTCCTCCTCGCCGGCGGGAAACGCCAGCGCGTCGGCCTTCCCGCCCACCCCCATGGAGGTGTACCGGGCGAGAGGCTCGTCGAACAGAACCTCCCCGGCCGCCGCCGTCAGCTCTTCCCGAAATCGGGCGTCCATCGCCATCTTTCCTCTTTCCGTCAGGTTGCCAGCCGCTTCAGCAGTGCCTCGCCGATTCTCCAGACCGTCCCCGCTCCCTGGGTGAACACGGTATCGCCGGGCTGGACGATTCCCGCCAGGTGCTCGACGATCTCCCCGAAATCCTTCATGTACGTGACGTCCGGGTGTCCCTGCTCCCGGATGGCCTCGCAGAGGGCGGCCGCGTGGACCCCCGGGATGGGCTTCTCGCTGGCGGCATAGATGTCCGTGATGATCAGGGCGTCGGCGTCGGGAAAGGCCGTCGTGAATTCGCTGAAGAGCCCCTGGGTCCGGCTGTAGCGGTGGGGCTGGAAGACCACGAGGAGCCTGCCCTTCCAGACATGCCGCGCCGCCGCGAGAGTCTCCCGGATCTCCGTCGGGTGATGCCCGTAGTCGTCCACAACCGTGACGCCGCCCGCCGCGCCCTTCACCTCCAGCCGGCGGCCCACGCCGGTGTAAAGGGCCATGCCCGCCTTGAGGACTCCCCATTCCACATCGAGTTCGCGCGCCACCGCGACGGTTGCCAGGGAATTGAGGACATTGAAGCGACCGGGGACATTCAGGGTCACGGTGCCCTGGTCCTCCCCGCGGACGTGGAGCCGGTAGGTCGAGACGGACCCCTCGAAGGACAGCTCGGAGGCGCGGTAATCGGAGCCTTCCGTGAGGCCGTAGGTGACGACGCGCCGGTGGATCCCCGGCAGGATCTTCCGGACGTTCCCGTCGTCGAAGCAGAGCACCGTCGCCCCGTAGAAGGGGACAATGTTGGCGAACTGGAGAAAGGCATCCTTGATCTCCTCGAGATCGCGGTAATGATCCACGTGCTCCAGTTCGATGTTCGTGATGACGGCGATGCAGGGCGACAGCTTCAGGAAGGACTTGTCGCTCTCGTCCGCCTCGGCGACGAGGATCTCCCCGTCTCCCATCTTTGCGTTGCTGCCGATGCTGGCCAGCTTCCCGCCGATGACCATGGTCGGGTCCAGGCCGGCGTGGGCCAGGACGATCGAAATCATCGATGTGGTCGTGGTCTTCCCGTGGGTTCCCGAGACGGCGATGGAAAACTTCATCTTCAGGAGTTCCGCCAGCATCTCCGCCCGGGGGATCACGGGGACACCCCGCCGGTTCGCCTCTTTGACCTCCGGGTTGTCCGGTGCTACGGCCGTGGAGGTGACCACCACGTCGGCGTTCCCCACGTTGGCGGCATCGTGGCCGAGAAAGACCTCCGCCCCCAGGGACGCCAGCCTCGCCGTGATGTCCGAGGCCGCCACGTCGGAACCCCGCACGGCATATCCGAGTGTCAGGAGAACCTCGGCGATGCCGCTCATCCCGATGCCGCCGATCCCCACGAAGTGGATCGTCCGGATCTTGCGGCGCATGCCGTCGACACGCCTGGTGGTATCCATTCCGTCCTTCCTTCCGGCGCCGCTCAGGCGGTCGCCCTCTGCGTCCCCGCCATTCCCGGTTTCGCCAGGGAAAGCAGGGCGTCCACAATATCCGCCGCCGCCCGGGGATTTCCCAGGGCGCGGGACCGCTCCTCCATCATCCGGAGCCGCTCCGGCTCCTCGACAAACCTCCTGATCTTCCCCGCCAGGAGAGATCCCGTCAGATCCTTCTCCGGGATCATCTCAGCCGCTCCCGCTCCGGCCAGTACCCGGGCGTTCCAGGTCTGATGGTCCGCCACGGCAAAGGGAAAGGGGATCAAAAGCGAGGCCTTTCCGCTCACGGTGATCTCCGCCAGGGACGTGGCGCCGGCCCGGCAGACCAGCAAATCCGCCGCGTCATAGGCACCCGCCATGTCCAGGATGAAGGGAGTGACGTCCGCGTCGAATCCCTGCTCCCGGTAGGCCGCCGCCGTTCGTTCCACGTCCGCGGCACCGGTCTGGTGCACGATCCGCAACCGGGCCCGCAGGTCCTTGAGGAGGGGCAGGGCCTCCTCCACGGCCCGGTTGATCGCCCGGGCGCCCTGGCTCCCGCCGAAGACGAGGAGACCGAACCGGTCGTCCCTTCTCTCCATCGCCGGTCTCTCCTTCAGAAAGGCCGACCGCACGGGGTTTCCGCACACGCTCACCTTGCGGGGGGGAAACTCCCCCGCGGATTCGCGAAAGGTGACGAACACCCGCTTGACAAACCGCCCCAGGATCCGGTTCGTCGTCCCCGGCAGGGCGTTCTGCTCCGCCACCGCCGTGGGAATCCCTCTCAGGGCCGCCGCCAGGACCGCCGGTCCCGACGCGTATCCCCCGACGCCCAGGACCACGTCGGGGCGGAAGCGCCGGAGGACCGCCGCTGCCTGAAGAATGCTCCGGGGGATCTTGAGGACCGCCCCCAGGGACCGGGCCAGTCCCCTTCCCTTGACGCCTTCCACGTCCAGCGTTTCGAGTCCATAGCCCAGCGTCGGCAGCACCCGCTTCTCCAATCCCCGCTCCGTGCCCACGAACAGGACCCGGTGATCCCGGTCCCGCCGGAGGAATTCTTCCGCCACGGCAATGCCCGGAAAGAGGTGCCCCCCGGTGCCGCCGCCGGCAATCAGCATCTTCACGTCACGACTCGTACGAAGAGATGTTCAGGAGGATGCCCACCGTCACCATGCTCATGATGAGCGACGATCCTCCGTAACTCAAAAACGGCAGGGCCAGCCCCTTGAGGGGAATCAGGCCCATGACCCCTGCAATATTGATGAACGCCTCGAGGGCGATGATCATGGTGAGCCCCGCCGCCAGGAGCGTGCCGAACGGATCGGCCGCCCGGAAGGCAATGACGAAGCCCCGGAACACGAAGACGGTGAACAGCCCGATCACGAGGGCCACCCCGAGGAATCCGCTCTCCTCGGCAATGATCGCCAGGATGAAATCCGTGTGCGGCTCCGGCAGATAGAAGAGCTTCTGCATGCCGTCGCCGATGCCGACGCCGAAGGGACCGCCGGACCCGAAGGACAGGAGCGACTGGATGATCTGGAAGCCGGACTTTCCCGGATCCCGCCAGGGGTCCAGGAACGTCAGCAGCCGCTCCATCCGGTAGCTCTTGCGCATCAGGATCCACACGGCCACCGGGGCGATGGCCGCCGCCAGGCAGGCCAGGTGTGTGACCCGGGATCCCGAGAGGTAGAACATCAGCATCATGATGAGGAAGATGATCGCCGAGGTCCCGAAATCCGGCTCCAGGATGATCAGGCCGACAAGGAAGCAGACCGTCGCCATGGGGATCAGGATGCCCTGCTTGAAGTCCTTCAGCTGGGCCGCCTTCCGGGTCAGGTAATGGGCCAGGAAAAGGACCACGGCCACCTTGGCCAGCTCGGTCACCTGGAAGTTGAAGAGCCCCAGCCGCAGCCATCGCGTCGCCCCGCCGGCCCGGACGCCGGCGTGGGGAATCAGGAGCACCGCCAGCATGATCCCCGACACGATCAGGACCGGATAGGCGAGCTTCTTCAGTTTCTGGTAGGGAACCTTCGTCAGGAACACCATCAGCACAAGCCCGAGGACCACGAAAAAGATCTGTTTCTTCAGGAAATATAGGCCGTCCTTGTATTTCTCCGCCGCCATGATCGAACTGGAGCTGTAGACCATGACCGTCCCCACCGTCACCAGGATGAGGGTCACGATCAGAAGCACGATGTCCGGTCTTCCTTCCCTGGGCACCATGGTTCAAAGCTCCCCGACGATCTGCTTGAAGTGCCGGCCCCGCTGCCGGTAATCCGTGTAGGCATCGAAACTGGCGCACCCCGGTGACAGGAGAACCACATCCCCCGTCTCCGCCTCAACGAAGGCCCGCCGGACCGCATGCTCCAGGGGTCCCCCATCCTCTGTCGGAACGATCCCGCCGAGAACGCTGCCGATCCGTTCGGCCGCCTCGCCGAAGAGGACCAGGCGCTTCACCCGCTCCCGCACCGTCTCTTCCAGGCTGGCGAAGTCCCCGTCCTTGTCGCGGCCTCCCATGAGCAGGATCACCGGCCGGGAGAAGGTCTCCAGGGCCCGCTGCACCGCTCCCGTGTTGGTCCCTTTCGAATCGTCGTAGAAGGAGACTCCGTTCTTCTCGCCGGCGAACTCGATCCGGTGGGAGACCCCCCGGAAATTCCGGACCGCCGCGAGGACGGCCTCCCGGGAACAGCCGGCCGTCCGGGCTGCCAGGACGGAGGCCATGACGTTCTCCACGTTGTGCCGCCCGGGAATCCGGATCATGTCCAGGGGGTATTCCTCTTCCTCGCCGCCCGTCCGGAGAAGCATCGTGTTCCCCCGGAGAAAGATCCCCTCCTCCGGCTCGCGGAGGGTGCTGAACGGAAGCACCGGCACCGCGGGTGCCGTCAGGGGGGGCGACAGGTATGGATCGTCGGCGTTCAGGACGACCCGGTCCCCCTCTCTCTGGTTTTCGAAGATCCGCTCCTTCGTCCGGCGATAGGCCTCGAACGTCCCATGGTAGTCCACATGGTCCGGCGTGACGTTCAGGATCAGGGAGACGAAGGGGCGAAACGTCTCGATGTACTGGAGCTGGAAGCTGCTGACCTCGACCACGGCGTACCGGGCGCTCCCCTCGGCGCCGGCGCAGTCGATGAGCGGCGTTCCGATGTTCCCCCCGACAAAGGCCTCGATTCCGCTCTCCCGGAAAATCTCGCCCAGCAGGGTCGTGACGGTGGTCTTCCCGTTGGTGCCCGTGACGGCGATCATGGGGATCCGGAGGAACCGGGCGGCCAGCTCGATCTCGCTGAAGACGGGCACGCCCCGGCGCAAGGCCGCCGAGAGCACCGCATCGGAGGGCGGGATTCCCGGGGAGGGAACGATCATGTCGATCCCCGCGAGCGAAGACGGATCGTAGGGAGCCCACGTGAAGGTGCCGCTTCCGTTTCCGTCCGTCATCCACTCCCGAAAATCGGCGGAGGGCCGGGTGTCCGTCACGGCCACGCGGGCGGCACGGCGGCCGAGGAAATGGGCCACCGACTTCCCCGTCTTGCCGAGGCCGATCACCAGGATGTTTTTCCCCGCCAGTTCCATTTTCATTACCGCAGCTTCAGTGTACTGATGGCCACCATGGCCAGCAGGATCGAGATGATCCAGAACCGGACGATCACCTTCGGCTCCGGCCACCCCTTCAGTTCGAAGTGGTGGTGAATAGGCGCCATCCGGAAGATCCGCTTGCCCCCGGAAAGCTTGAACCAGCCCACCTGGGCGATGACCGAAACGGTCTCGAGGACGAAGATGCCGCCCACGATGGCCAGCAGGATCTCCTGTTTCGTCATGATCGCCAGGGTCCCCAGGGCTCCGCCGAGGGAGAGGGATCCCACGTCGCCCATGAAGACCTGGGCCGGATAGGCGTTGTACCAGAGAAACCCGATGCCGGCGCCGACCATGGCGCCGCAGAAGATGGACAGCTCTCCCGTTCCCGCCACGTAGGGAACCTGGAGGTAGCCGGAGATGCGGACGTTGCCGGCGAAATAGGCGAACAGGAGGTACGTCAGAAAGCAGGTGATGGCCGGCCCGATGGCCAGGCCGTCCAGCCCGTCCGTCAGGTTCACCGCGTTGGCCGCACCGACGATGATGAACGTCGACAGGGGGATGTACCACCAGCCAAGGTCGGGAAGCGCCGTCTTGAAGAACGGTACGGTGAGGGTCGAGGCGAATCCCGGCTTGAAGAACAGGATGAAGCTGACAAACAGGGCGATGGCGATCTCCGCGGCCAGACGGTTCCTCGCGGGAACGCCCTTGCTGTTCCGCCGGGTCAGCTTTTGGTAATCGTCCATGAACCCGATGAGCCCGTAGCCGATCGTCACGAGAATCACCAGCCAGATGTAGTCCACCCGCAGGTTGGCCCACAGGAGGGTCGAAACGACGACGGCGAAGATGATGAGAATCCCGCCCATGGTGGGGGTTCCCTGCTTCACCTGGTGGGTGCTCGGGCCGTCGTCCCGGACCTGCTGGCCCACGTCGAGGCTCCTGAGCTTGCGAATCAGCCAGGGGCCGACGACGAAGCAGATGACCAGGGCCGTGATGGCGGCGTAGATCGTCCGGAACGTGATGTACCGGAACACGTTGAACGAGGAGATCACCGTATGGAGCGGATACAGCAGATGGTACAGCATGCTAAGCGATCTCCTTTGTTCCGAACAGACCGGCGACGGCCCGGACGGTTTCCTCCAGGCGCATCCGCCGGGACCCCTTCACCAGGATCCAGTCCCCGTTGCGGATCATTCCCTGCAGGGACGGCAGCATCTCCCCGGGCTCCTCAAAAAACGTCACGTCCCCCGGGGCAAGCCCCCCTTCCACGGCGCCGCGGGCGGTGTCTCCCGAGAAGGCACCCTTCAGGTACGCCCGCCGGATTCCCGTTTCCGCCAGCAGCCGGCCCATCTCCCGGTGGAGCTCCGCCGACATCTCCCCCAGTTCCAGCATGTCCCCCAGAATCGCCACTCCGGCACCGGTTCCCCGGAGGTCCCGGAGCGTCAGGAGGGCCGCACGCAGGGAGGCGGGATTGGCGTTGTACGCATCGTCGATCAGAAAAGCCCCGTTGGCCAGAGGCAGGACGGTCATCCGGCCCTGGACGGGACGAAACGACTCCAGTCCTTCCCCCACGGCACTCTCGTCGAGACCGAGGACCCCGGCGCAGGCCGCCGCCGCCAGGGCGTTGGAGACGGCATGCCTCCCGCAGAGGGAGATGCGCACGTTCTGCCGGCCGCCTCCCATGCCGAGCCGGAAGGTGGTCCCCTCTGCGTCGATCCGGATGTCCGTTGCCGTGATGTCCGCCTGCCGGTCCATGCCGAAGGTCACTTTTTTCCCCGGCCAATCCGCCTCCAGAGTCCGGATGAACGGATCGTCCCGGTTGATCAGGGCCGTGGCTGTCTCTTCCATGTTCCGGAAGAGGTCTCCCTTCTCCCGGCTGACGCCCTCCAGGCTGCCCAACCCCTCCAGGTGGGCGGGGCCGATGTTCGTGACCAGGCCGATGTCCGGCCGGGCGATCCGGGTCAGCCGGGCGATCTCTCCCGGCCGGTTCGTCCCCAGTTCCAGGATGGCCGCCCGATGGCCCGGGCCGAGACGGAAGAGCATCAGGGGAACGCCGATGAGGTTGTTCAGGTTGCCCTCCGTCTTCAGGATCTCCATTTTCCGCCCGATGACCGCCGCGGCCATCTCCTTGGTCGTTGTCTTTCCCGAGCTGCCGGTGACGGCGATAACGGGCGCCGGAAATCTCCCGCGGACATGACCGGCCAGATCGCCCAGGGCCGTCAGGGTGTCCTGCACCCGGATCACATCCACACCGGCGAGACCCGACATCCACGCTCCCGGCGGGTCCTCCTGGACGACAATCCCCGTCGCCCCCGCTGTCACGGCCGCTGCCAGAAAACGGTGGCCGTCGAACCGGTCTCCCCGGAGGGCCACAAAGAGATTTCCAGGCCCCAGGGTCCTCGTATCCGTCGAGACGCCGTCCACGGTCCCCCGTCCGTCACCACGGAGGAGGACTCCCCCCGCCGCATCCAGGATCTCCCGGATGGTCAGGACGGGCGCCATCAGCGGCCCTCCCCGTCCCGTCTTGCCGACAGGGCGTCCCGGGCCACGAGGCGGTCGTCGAAGGGGGTCTTCTTCTCCCCGATGATCTGGTAGTCCTCGTGCCCCTTGCCGGCGATGAGGACGATGTCGTCGGGGCCGGACGACCGGATGGCCTGCTGGATGGCCGTTTTTCGGTCCGGCACGACAAAATACACGGGCCGCCCGGTCTTCCCGGACGTCTCGTCAAATTCCCCGGGCCGGATCCGGTGCACCGGCAATCCGACCACGCCGGCCTCGATCTCCCGGATGATCTCCAGGGGATCCTCGGTCCGCGGGTTGTCGGACGTGATGATCGCCACGCTGCTCCCTTCCACGGCCGCCCGTCCCATGAGGGGGCGCTTGCCCCGGTCACGGTCGCCGCCGCATCCGAAGACGGTGACGAGCCGTCCGCGGCGGAACATGGCCAGGTTTTCCAGGACACGCCGGAGGGCGTCTTCCGTGTGCGCGTAATCGACAAAAACCCGGGGATCGCCCGGTTTCACGTCCACCTTCTCCAGGCGTCCCGGCACATTCCTGAGCCGTTCCACCCCTTCCCGGACGGCGCTCTCCGGGACTCCCAGGGCCGCCGCCGTGGCCGCCGCCGCCAGGATGTTATAGAGATTGAACCGCCCGATGAGGGAGGAGCGCAATGTTGTCGAGATCCCCGGCCCCCGGACCTCCGCCTCGATTCCATCGATGCTCAGGCTTACATTCCGTGCCGACACATCCGCCGGTGTCTCCAGTCCGTACGAAAGGGTCTTCACCGCCGTCTTCGCCAGGAGCCGCCGGCCCCACGAATCGTCGGCATTGACGACGGAGCGGATGGCCCTTTCCTTCCGGCTCGCCGGCAGAACTTCCAGGAACAGCCGGCTCTTCGCGGCGAAATAGGCCTCCATCGTCCCATGATAGTCCAGGTGGTCCTGGGACAGGTTCGTGAAGACCCCGAGGTCGAAATCGCAGTCGTCGACCCGCTTCAGGTCCAGGGCATGGGACGAGATCTCCCCCACCACGTGGGTGGCGCCGGCGTCGCGCATCACCCGGAGAATCCGTTGCATCTCCAGTGATTCAGGGGTCGTGTTGGGCGCGGGCCACACCCGGGAGCCGAACCGGTAATTCACCGTCCCGAGGATGCCGGGCCGGCCGCCGGCCGCCTCCAGGATCGACTCCAGGAGATAGGTGACGGTCGTCTTGCCGTTCGTGCCGGTGATGCCGATCAGGCAGAGCGAGCCGGACGGATCCCCGAAGAAGTTGCGTCCCAGGATGCCCAGGGTCCGCCGGCAGTCGGCCACCCTCACGGCCGTGACGCCCGGGGGGGGCGTGAACTCCCGCTCGTGGACGATGATCCCGGCGCCCCGGCGAATGGCCTCACCGATAAAGCCGTGTCCGTCGAACTTCAGGCCGGGAACGGCCACGAACAGGCTCCCGGGGGCGCACCGCCGGGAGTCGTAGCAGAGGTCGCGCACGGAACCGGAAAGGTCTCCAGAGACCCCCCGGACATCCACACCCTGAAGAACATCGGAAAGGAGCACCCGCCCACCTTCACTGGCCTGTACTGAAGGATACGCTGCAGAGGCGGCGCTCCTTCAAAGCGGTCCCCGGCAGGGGGGCCTGGCTGACGGCCCACCCGTTCCCGGACATGTTCAGCTCGATTCCCTTCTCCCTGGCCCGCTTGAGGGCCTCCCGCATCGTCATGCCCCGGAAGTCCGGCATCAGCGCCTCGTTCACTTCATCATCCGGTCGCGTACCGTTCAAAAGGAGCGCCGGGGCAGAGACCAGCTTCACCCCCTTGTCCGGCGTGAGCAGTTCCTGCTCCCGCGGCGGCGGCGCGGGGGTGCGCTCGCGGAGGTCGGTCTTGATGCAGTTCAGGATCTGTTCTCCGATTCCGCTGAAGACCGGTGCGGAGGCCACACCGCCCCACTTGTCGATCTTCGGCTCGTCCAGGACGACCATCATGGTGATCTGCGGATTCTCCGCCGGGAAAAAGCCCATGAACGACGTCCGGACCCGTTCCGACGAATAGGCCCGGCGGGCCGGATCGAATTTCTGGGACGTTCCCGTCTTGCCGGCGACGTTGATGTTGGCGATTCGGGCCTTCTTGCCGGTTCCGTCTTCATCCTGCACGACGGAGGTCATGATCCGGGACAGGCGCTTCGCCGTCTCCGGAGAGATGACCCGCCGGACCGTCGTCGGGGTGTTGCCCCGGATGATTTTCCCCTGCTTGTCCACGACGGCGCGGACGATGAGGGGTTTCATCAGGACGCCGTCATTGGCGATGGCCGACAGGGCCGTAATGAGTTGAAGGGCCGTCACCGATATTCCCTGGCCGAAAGCGACGGTGGACATGTCGACCCGCGTCCAGCTCCGGACGGGACGGAGAAGGCCCCGGGATTCGCCGGGCAGGTCGACTCCCGTCCGGGCGCCA
>CAYNEJ010000067.1:14858-18728 GCA_964396205.1 uncultured Syntrophaceae bacterium | reverse complement strand
GCGCGAGGGAAGTCCCCCTCCTGCGATCCGGCCTCTCGTCCGCGCTTGATTATCTGGAAAAAAAGAGAAAAAAAAGGAAGAGGTGCGGATTGGAAATCCGTTCCCCTTTTTGAACAGCCTGATTATACGTTGAAGCGGAAGGTCACGATATCCCCGTCCCGGACAATGTAGTCCTTTCCCTCCAGGCGCAGGCGGCCGGCAGCCTTCGCGGCGGCAAGCCCTCCGCCGCAGGCGACGAAGTCCTCATATCCAACGACTTCCGCTTTGATGAAGCCCCGCTCGAAGTCCTTGTGAATGGCGGCGGCAGCCCTCGGTGCCCGCGAGTCCGCCGGGATCACCCAGGACTTCACTTCGTCCTCGCCGACGGTAAAATACTGGATCCGGCCGAGCATCTCGAAAGCGGCCCGGATGACACGGGCAAACGCCGGTTCGACCAAGCCGAGGGCATCGAGAAAGTCCGAATGCTCTTCCGGTGGAAGCTCCAGCATTTCCGCCTCCAGCTTGCCGCAGATTCCGATGACGGGATCGCTCAGGCCGGCCATCTTCCGAAACTCCTCGACCTGCGGCACGTCTCCCTCGGCCGTGTTCAGAACGACCAGTTCCGGCCGCAGGGTCCAGAAGGAAAAACTGCGAAGAGCAAGCATCTCTTCGGGGGTGAGGCCCAGTTTCCGGAGCGGCAGGCTTCCCTCGAGGTGTTCCTGGAGCCGCGGCAGAAGGTCCGCCTGAAGCAGCTCCTCCGGTTTGAGGGCCTTGCGAGGGATTTTCCGGAGCCGTTCCCCCCGGTTTTCCACGACCATCAGGTCGGAGAGAATCAGTTCGTCCTCCAACCGGCGCCACCGCTGAACCATTTCTTGCACATCCGCGGCGGTAAATCCGTCCACCACGTGCAGGAGCCCGTCGACTCCCGCCAGGTTCTGGCGGACCGTCTGCCAGGCCTTTTCGCCGGCGGCATGGACGTCCACGAAGGGTGCCCTGGCCGGAGAGACCTTGGCTGGATGGAAAATCGAGACGAGGTGGTCGAAACGCTCGTCGGGCACGACGGCCTGTCCGCGGACGCAGGTCTCCCCGAAGGTGTCCCGGCTGTTCGTGCCGGTCATGATTTCAAACAGGGTGCTCTTCCCGCTCTGGGGAAGCCCTATGATTCCAAGCTCCATGATGGTTCCTCTTGCCTCTTTCGGCGCGCCCTATATCAGCACGGGGAGACACTTTCAAGGAAAACAATCAGGGGGAAGGGGACGATGGGGTGGAGCACCCGGCCGTTTCCGCGTTGTCCGGGAGGGCGATGTTCCAGGCTGGTTATCCGGGCAATGAACCTCCCGGTTCCGTCCCGCATGGGGTGGGACCGGGAGGTTGTGGCCGGTTTTCAGAAGGAAAAGCTCAACGTCACTCCGCCGTACAGGTAGGAGCTGTCCCGTTCGGAAGGCGTTGCCGTTCCCTTCAGGCCCTGGCCTTTCATCTCCAGCCGTGCCTCGTTGGACAGGGGAAATACGTAGGACAGGGTCGGTGTGACGGTGATTTTGTCCGTTGCCTTGACGGGCAGGCTGGCCGTCACGACACCGTCGTGGAAGTTGCTGAACTTGTCGTCCGTTGCCAGGCTGTCGCCGTCGAATTTCGGGTATCCGCCGTATCCGGCGCCGGCGTTGAACAGGGCGGCGTCCGCATAGGTGCTCAGGAGGTAGCTGGCCGACGCCGCCAGTTTCAGGGAGACCATCTTGTTCAGCTCAAAGACATGGGAGATTCCGAGCAGAAAATACCAGTTCCGGTAGTGGTCGATCTCCCTGTAGACCGTCAGGGTCGGTGAGAGAAGTGTGTTGAGGCCGATGGAGGCGAAGACCTCCTGGGCGTCGGCCCGGTCGAGCCCGTCACTGTTCAGTGCCGCCAGGCTGTAATAGATGTAGCCGACGCCGAGATTCACGAGCCCCAGCGTCTTCGTGTACGACAGCGTCAGGTCCGTTTCGTTCCAGGTCCCGTGATACCTTTTCCCGTCGCTGCCGCCGTAGTAGGGACTTGTGTCGATGTTTCCCCACAGGTTGATGGAGAAGCCCTTCCAGCCGACCGTGGCGGACGGCTGGATGACGATGCTGTTCCGGCTCAGCTCATAACCCCGCCAGATGTACTGGTTCAAGACGGAGACCGAAACGTCGCCCGTCGGCGCCTCCGCGGCCGGCTTTTCTTCCGCCGTCGCTGCCGTCTGGATCAGGAAAACCGCCGCGATGGCGCAGCACAGGGTGATGAAGATCCTTTTCCCGTAGAACATGATTCATTCCTCCTTGCGAACAGAATGAAGTGCATTTCTCAAGGACTGTGCCACGGGGATGTTCGTTCTGTAACCTTTTGATTCAACAGGAGAACGGTCTGCCAGAAAGAGTTAAAGGCGGGGAGGGGAACTCGACAATATTGTCCCGTTCCGGGAGATCGGGGCGAAATTGTGGCGGTCGATGCAAGGATGTCTCGGGAATCGGCCGGATGGAAGCGGATAAGAAAAGGGGGCGCCGGATCGGCGCCCCCTCGCTTGTCACGTGTTGGGAACGATCAACCCCACGCTTTCTCCGCTGCCGCGTTTTTGCCGGCGATCCGGCCGAAGACGAGGCAGTCCAGCGTGGCGCAGCTGCCCAGACGGACGGCGCCGTGGACACCGCCGGTCACCTCGCCGGCGCAGTAAAGGCCCGCGATGGGCTTGTCTGTCGAGACGTCCGTCGCCTGGGCCTTGGTGTTCATGTTGATGCCGCCCATCGTGTGGTGAACCTTGGGCATGAGCCGCAGGGCATACCAGGGGCCGGGCCCGAGGGGCTTCTGGTTCTTCTGAAGGTAGCGGCCCCACTCCTCGTCCTTGCCCGCCAGGACGCTCTTGTTCCACTTGTCGATCGACTGTTTCAAGGGCTCGATGGGGACGTTGTAGGCCGCCGCCATCTCCTCCAGCGTCTTGTATTCCTTCACGACGCCCCGCTCCATCAGCTTCGGCATGTACTCCGCGAGCAGCTTCTTGCCGATGGCGTAGCCGTTCGCGTCGGTCATGGCAATGCACTTGTTGCCCGCCTTGATGATCGCATCGGCCCGGATTTTCCGGTCCGCCAGCTCGTTGACGAAGCGCTTACCCGTTTTGGTGTCGATCCAGAGACCGTACATGGCCGCGCAGAGCTGGGCGAAGAAGGGGGAGAGCCCCATCCCTTTTTCATCGGGGCTGCCCCAGGGACCCAGCTGGATCCAGGAGAGCTGGAGGGGTGTGCAGCCGATCCGGAAGGCCTCCCGCAGGGCCTCGGCGGTGGCACCGGGCTGGTTGGTCGTCTGCATGTCCGTCGTCAGCCGGGGATCCTGAAGGGTCCGGAAGGCCACGTCGGCACCGAATCCGCCCGTGGCCAGAACGACGGCCTTGCGGGCCTTGATGTCCTTTACCTTGCCGCTATTGGCCTTCGGGAATGCATATCCCTCGCGGATCTGGACGCCCTTCACCCGACCGTCCGCGTCCCGGTAGATCTGCGTCAGGTAAGCCCGGGTCCGGGGTACGACGCCCATTTCCTTCAGCTTCAGGAGCTGCTGCTGCACGATGGCGGAGCCGCTCTGATTGTAGGTGCTGTACATCCGGGGGACGGAATGGCCGCCCTCCTGGGTCAGCTTGTCCTTGTACTTGACGCCGAGTTCATTGATGGTCCACAGCACGGTGCTGACGGACTGGTCGGCCACCATTTTGGCCAGTTCCACGTGGTTCAGGTTCAGTCCCGCCGCGAGCATGTCCTTCAGGAGCAGTTCCGGGGAGTCCTTGATTCCTTCCTTCTCCTGTATGGGTGAACCCGCCGCCGATACCACGCCGCCGTTGATGATGGAGTTGCCGCCGGGCGTCATCATTTTCTCCAGGACCACCACGGAGGCGCC
>CAYNEJ010000067.1:14429-14848 GCA_964396205.1 uncultured Syntrophaceae bacterium | reverse complement strand
TCTTCGCCTCGTAGGCCGCCGCCAGACCGGCGAAACCGCTGCCGATAACCACCACGTCGAAGGTCTCCTGCCACTTCTTCGGCAGGGGAGCCGCCTCGGCGCTCCAGGGTTTCAACGTGAGCGTGCCCGCCGCGACGCCTGCTGCCGCAGCCGCGCCGCTTGTTTTCAGAAAGTTCCTTCTCGTCATTGCCTTCGGGGTTTTCGTTTCTTCCGACATGTTGTACCTCCTGAATTTCCATTTGCATGGATGGGTTTATTACCCCCCCTTACAACCCCCTGCTTTCTGTTCCGCTCAACAGGCTCTTGCCTGATGACGATGATCTTTCATACGCCTACCGCAGATTCGAAGTCAATCCCTGAACGTAAGCAGCCGAATAAACGTATGTATTCGTTTGGGGTCCGCTGTTTTTCGCAGGGCG
>CAYNEJ010000067.1:0-14419 GCA_964396205.1 uncultured Syntrophaceae bacterium | reverse complement strand
GCGGATCACGACACCGGTTGATCTCGTGAGCCGGGGGAGATATATAGACAAATCATTTTCCGGGGCGTCCGCCGCGATCGCCCGGCGGCGGTCCGGGGCATGCGGAGCGCCACTCCTCTCTGTGAAAATCCCCGGACGGACGGCCGAGTTCATTTCCCCGGGAAAGGCTTGTCATGCAAAAGAATCCGACGAAGGATGAACCCGCAGGCCATCGGACCACGTTGACCGCCCGTTTCCGGGAGGCCCTCGGCTTTGCGGCGATTCTCCACGCGGACCAGGTCCGCAAGGGATCGGGGATCCCTTATGTGGCGCACCTGCTTGCCGTGGCTGTCACCGTGATCGAGGAGGGAGGAAGCGAAGACCTGGCCATTGCGGCGCTCCTCCACGATGCGGCGGAAGACCAGGGCGGTTCGGAGATCCTGGCGCGCATCCGCTCCCTCTATGGGGAATCCGTGGCGGCAGTCGTGGCGGCCTGCTCGGATACGACAGCATTGCTCAAGCCTCCCTGGCGCGAGCGAAAGGAGCGCTACATCGGTCATCTGGCGGAGGTTTCCGAGGATGTGCTCCTCGTCTCTCTGGCGGACAAGCTTCATAACGCCCGGGCGATCCTGCGGGACTACCGGTCCGTGGGCGATGACCTGTGGGAGCGGTTTCGCGGCGGGCGGGACGGGACTCTCTGGTACTATGAAACCCTGGCAGGGGCCTTCGAACGAACCGGGAAATACCGGAGGCTGACAGGGGAGTTCCGGTCCGTCGTGGATGAGCTGGTACGGCTCGCCTCGAAGGAGGATCCCGGAACACCCCGGGGCCCGCAAGAGGGAAGCGAATCGCAACTTTCATGATGGCGAGGTGCAAAGCATGAGCCTGGAACTGGAGCCCCTTTCGCCGGACCACAACCGGCCGGTCATCGACATCTTCAACCACTACATCGATCATACCTTCGCGGCGTTCCTGGAAAACCGGGTTCCCTACGCCTTCTTCAATGTCCTGCTCAAGACGGCGGAGGGATATCCCTCCGCCGCCGTAAAGACAGAGGCGGGAGAGGTCGTCGGGTTCGGCTTCCTTCGCCCCCACAGCCCGATCCCTACCATGGCGGGAACGGCGGAGATCTCCTATTTTCTTCACCCGGACCACTGCGGGCGGGGAGTCGGCGGGATCCTGCTGGATCACCTCCTGGAAGCGGCCGCGGTGAAGGGAATTCACACGATCCTGGCGGCCGTCTCGGCGGTCAACGAGCCCAGCATTCGGTTCCACCGCAAGCACGGCTTCGCCGAGTGCGGCCGGTTTCGGGAGGTGTTCCGGAAAAGGGGACTCCTCGTGGACACGGTGTGGATGCAGCGCATCCTCGGAGATGGAAAATGATCGTGACAGGGGGTGACGAATCGGGCATACAGCCGTAACCGCCGTTGTTGCGATGACGACAGCGGATCCGCCCGATGCGAAGGGTCGGAAAGAGACGCATCAATACATGCTTGAGGAGGAGAATACGATGATGAAGCAATGGGACAATCCGCCGGAGATGCTGATCGATCCGGACAAAAAGTACCGTGGGACGATGGAAACCACGAGGGGGATCATCGAGATCGATTTTTATCCGCAGTATGCCCCGCTGACGGTGAACAATTTCGTCTTCCTGGCCCGCGAGGGCTTCTATGACGGTGTGGTGTTCCACCGGGTGATTCCCGATTTCGTCATCCAGGGGGGCGATCCGACCGGTACCGGACGGGGCGGCCCCGGGTACCGCTTCGAGGATGAATGCGATGGGAACCCGCTGATCCACGAGCGGGGCGTACTCTCCATGGCGAACGCCGGCCCCGGCACGAACGGCAGCCAGTTCTTCATCACGCATTCGCCGCAGCCCCACCTGAACGGGCGGCACACCGTGTTTGGGAAAGTCGTGGCGGGCCTGGATGTTGTCGATGCGATCCGCCAGGGGGACAAGATGGACAAGGTGACGATCACCGAGACGGAATGATGCAAGGAGGCTGTTGCTCATGATCAAGATCATGCCCTGCCTGGACATGAAGAACGGTCGCGTCGTGAAAGGGATTCACTTCGTAGACCTGAAGGATGCGGGAAACCCGGTGGAGAATGCCGCCTTCTATTCTCAGGAAGGGGCGGACGAGTTGGCCATGCTGGATATCGCAGCGACACTGGAGAACCGCAAGACGCGCCTCGAGTGGGTGAAGGGTGTCGCTTCCGTCATTTCCATCCCGCTCACCGTCGGGGGCGGCATCGCCTCGCTGGAGGATATCCACCTCCTCCTGGAGGCCGGGGCTGCCAAAATTTCCATGAACAGTGCGGCCGTCAGCCGCCCGGACCTGGTCGGCGAAGCGGCGGGGAGATACGGATCGGACTGCATCACCGTTGCCGTCGACGGGTGCAGGAACCCGGCGATGCCTTCCGGATTCGAGGTGGTCGTGGCGGGGGGAACGAAGCCCGTCGGCAAGGATGCCGTGGCTTGGGCCAAGGAATGCGAGGAACGCGGCGCCGGCGTGATCCTGCCGACCAGCATGGACGGCGACGGAACCCGGAAGGGGTATGACCTGGCCTTTACCCGGGCAATCTCGGCGGCCGTCAAGGTCCCCGTGATCGCTTCCGGCGGCGCCGGCAAACTGGAGGACTTTCACACCGCGATCGTGGAGGGAGGGGCGAGTGTTCTCCTGGCGGCCTCGGTGTTCCATTACCGAACCTTCAGCATTCGCCAGGTTAAGGAATACCTGCGCGGCATGGGTCACGATGTTTCCCTGTAAATGGATCGGGATGGCGGACGGAGGGGACGGCCCGGACGCAGGCGGCCGGCGGGATCGCCGAGGTTGAGGGCATCGACCGCGCCTGGATGAGGCTGTCCGGCATGCCCATCGGGCCTTTCGGGCTCATGGACCGCTTCGGTCTCGACTCTGCCTGGAAAACGCGGATTACCGGGCGTCACAGACGGGGGAATCCCGGGTGGTGAAGAACGACGCTTTCCTGAAGCACCGAGTGGAGCAGGGCGAGCTGGGGCAGAAGACGGGGCGGGGTTTCTATGCCTACCCGGGGCCCCGTTTCACGAAACCCGGCATCGTTGAGGGTCGGGTCAAAGAGGAAGGGAAGTGACCATGAGCCTGAAATCTCTGCTTTCACCCGTCACGATCAACGGGATGACCCTTCGGAACCGGGCCGTCATGCCCGCCATGGGGACCGGATACGGCAACACGGACGGCACTGTCAGCGACCGCCTGGTCCGGTACCTGGCCCGGAGGGCCCAGGGCGGGGCGGGACTGATCATCACGGAAGTCTGCGCGGTCACGCCCCGGGGAAAGGGGTTTCTTCGGGAGATCGGAGCCTGGAGCGATGATTTCATCTCCGGCCTGGCGGGCATGGCCAAGGCGGTCCACCGCGAAGGAGCGAAAATCGCCCTGCAGCTCCACCATGCCGGCCGGGAGACCTTTGCGGCCGCCGCCGGGGGTACGCCCGAGGCCCCGTCGCCCATCCCCAGCGTCATCATGAGGCAGCCCTGCGAGGAGATGAGCGGGGACAGGATTGCCGAGGTCGTCGGAGCCTTCGCCTCCGCGGCCCTGCGGGCGCAGAAGGCGGGGCTGGATGCTGTGGAGATCCATGGCGCCCATGGATATCTCCTGACCCAGTTCCTGTCACCCTTTTCCAACGAGCGGACGGACCGGTACGGCGGCACCGAAGAGAACCGGATGCGCTTTGCCCTGGAGATCGTCGCCGCGGTGCGGCAGGCTGTGGGAAACGCCTTTCCCGTCCTCGTCCGGATCTCCGCGGACGAATTGATCAAGGGCGGCTACGACCTGGAGTTCGCGAAACGGCTGGCGCCGCGACTGGTGGCCGCCGGTGCCGACGCGATCCACGCCTCGGTAGGTGTCTATTCCACCCCGGGCAACCTGAGCATCGCGTCCATGGACACGGAGGCCGGATTCAACCTGTTCCGTTCCCGGGCGATCCGGGAGCGGGTGGACGTCCCGGTCATCGCCGTGGGGCGCATCAACGATCCCCGGCTGGCCGACCGGGCCATCGAAGGGGGCGACGCCGACCTTGTCAGCTTCGGCCGCCAGCATCTGGCGGACCCCGATTTTCTCGCCAAGGCCCGGGAAGGGCGATGGGATGATATTCGCTGGTGCGTCTCCTGCAACCAGGGTTGCATTGAGCGGCTGATGTACGAAATGAAGCCGATCACCTGCACGTTCAACCCCGAATGCGGCATGGAGCTTGAAGAGGCACCCGCTGTCGCGGCGGGTCGCCGTCTCTGGGTCATCGGAGCCGGCCCCGCGGGCCTCTCCGCCTCCCTTGCGGCCGTGGAACGCGGGTTCAGGGTGGAGGTCTTTGAAAGGGAGGACTCTCCGGGAGGACAGATTCTGCCGGCCAGCCGCCCTCCCCACAAAGAGGCCTTCCTGGACTGGGTGACCTGGGCGGTCCGCCGGGCGAGGGAACGAGGCGTGATCTTTCACTTTGGCCGGGAGCTCGACGCGGAGCTCATCAAGACGGGGCGGCCCGACGCGGTCGTCCTCGCCGCCGGAGCCTCCCCATCGGTGCCAAAGATCCCCGGCATCCACCGCTGCCACGTCATGGATGCCCGGGACGTCCTGACGGGCAGGGTGAATCCGACGGGGCCCGTCGCCGTCCTCGGTGCCGGATATGTCGGCATGGAGACGGCGGACTATCTCCTGGCCCGGGGGATCGACGTCACGATCCTCGAGATGCAGCCCGCGTATCCCGTGGGCAGGCACACCTCCCACGGATACTGGCTGCACCTGCGGCTGAAGGAGCGGGGCGCCCGGATTCTCCTCGGTGCGAAGGTCACGGGAATCGGAGAGCAAGCCGTTTCCTACCGGCAGGGGGAAGAGGAAGGAACGATCCCTGCGGCCTCGGTGATCACGGCCCTGGGAGCCAGGGCGGAGACATCCCTGGAAGAGACTCTGCAGGAACTGGGGATATCCTGGCGGACCGTCGGGGACGCGGCAGGCCCGCGGCGGCTCCTGGAGGCGATTCATGAGGGTGACCGGGCGGGACGGGAGATCTGAAACCTACCGGCTCCGGATCGCCCCGGCAACGGCTTCGCCGAGTTTTTCCACTTCCCGGCTGAGGCCGGCCTCGCCGAACGAGCGCACCTGCCTGTCCATGATCACCTTTCTGGCCGTGATGTCGATCAGGCGGCAGTGCACGATGTAGACGGTTTTTTTCTTCTCCACGCTTCCTGCCACGATGTAGGGAATGCCCATCCTCTCGCCGATGTGGACGATGTCATCCAGCCTCTCGTTCTGCTGAAGATCATTGAGGGTCAGGAATTCCTCCAGTTCCCTCCGCTCCACGAGGTGGAAGGAGGGGGTCTTCCGCAGGGAGCGGCCAAGGGTGTCGGTGATGGATGCGGAGATCGACGAGGCGTCGATCGTCAGGGAGTGGAAGTTGTAGACGGCGATCCGGATGGGAGCCGTCGGTTCGGCTGGGACGATTCCGCTCGGCGGGGGAGCCGCATCGACCGGAACGGGGGTCGGACCGGCCACGGGTACGGGGGAAGGGGCCGCAGGCTGAGGCTCCGGCCGGGCCGCCGCCCTGGCCGTCTGTGGGGAGGCGCCGCCGAGGAGGGCTGCGATCTCTGCGAAACCGCCCTGCCGGGCATAATCCGCTGCGGTCTGCCCGGAGTCGTCTTTCCTGGCGGGGTCGGCCCCGGCATCCAGGAGCGATTTGACGGCGGCGGTAAAACCGTACTGTGCCGCCAGGGTCAGAGGGGTGCCGTACCGGGATGATGCGTTCACGTCGGCGCCCCGGCCGGCGAGCAGCGTGATCATGTCCGCCCTGCCGTAATATGCCGCCCAATGAAGGGGCGTGAAGCCGTCGGCCCCCTTTTCGTTCACGTCGGACCCCTGATTCAGGAAGCTCGTAACCGCCGGGCCGTCTCCGGCGATAATGGCGTTCACGAAGGTGTTGCGGCAGCCCGCCGTCAGGACGAGCAGCAGTACGGCGCAGGCAGCCCACACGAACATTCTGTGTTTCACGGATTCCCTCCCACTCGTTTTCCCCGCAAGGATCCTTCTCCCTGCTGCCGGATCCGGCGGCGGCGTATCCGCCACGATCCCGCCTGTTTTTCCCTCAGCGCAGGCAGACGCTCAGAATTTCGATGAAGTCCGTTTCTCCCTCCAGCACCTTCAGGATCCCGCTCTGCAGCAAGGTGTTCATCCCTTCCAGGGTGGCGGTCTTCCGGATGGCGGCAATGGACTTCCGGCTGATGATCATCTGCTTGATGCCGTCGCTGGCCACCAGGAGTTCGTAGATGCCCATCATCCCGCGGTATCCGGTGCCGTTGCATTCCGGGCAGCCTTTGGCGCGGCTGATCCGGCGGTCTTCCGAATACTCCAGGTTCAGGGAGGCGAAAGGCTTCTCTCCGTAGTTCCGCACCAGTTCATCCCACTCCTCCCGGCTGATGGGGACGGACTCCCGGCAGTGGACGCAGAGGCGCCTGACGAGGCGCTGGGCGAGGACGCACAGGAGCGAATCGGCAAATCCGAAGGGGTCGATTCCCATGTCCAGGAGGCGGACGATGGTCTCCGGGGCGTTGTTCGTGTGCAGGGTGGAGAGGACGAGATGGCCCGTCGTCGAGGCCTCGACGCCCATCTTGGCCGTCTCGTAATCCCGCATTTCGCCCACCATGATGATATCCGGATCGGACCGCAGAAAAGCCCGCATGGCCGTGCTGAAGTCCAGGCCGATCTTGTGATGCATCTGGACCTGACGGATTCCCTTCTGGGTGATTTCGACGGGGTCTTCGGCGGTCCAGATCTTGGTGTTGGGACGGTTCAGGCGATGCAGGGCGGCGTGGGCCGTTGTGGTCTTGCCGGAGCCGGTGGGGCCGACGATCAGAATCAGTCCGTAGGGTTTGTCGAGCTGTTCAATGAAGCGGGCCAGGGTCTCCGGCGGCATGCCCAGCTCGTCCAGGGTCATGATGCTCCCCCGGGTCAGGATCCGCAGGACCACGTCCTCCACGTAGCCGTGGGTCGGCATGGTGGCCACCCGGAGCTCGATGTCCTCGCCCCCGGGTCTCGTGTGCCGGATCTTTCCGTCCTGGGGAAGGCGCCTCTCTGTGATGTCCAGATTGGAGAGGATCTTGATGCGCGAAACGATCGCCGCCCGGTAATCATAGGGGAGGGTGCGGTAATGGAAGCACTCGCCGTCGACGCGAAACCGGACGATGACCTCCCGGTCCCGGACGTCCGGCTCGATATGGATGTCCGAGGCGCGGCGAAGGCAGGCCTCGTTGATGATCTCGTTCACCAGGCGGACGATGGTTCCGTCCGTCTCGCTGACGTCCGTGAACTCTTCCCGCCGGTCGCCGTTTTCCGCCGAGCTCTCCTGGGTCCGGGCCTCCTGCAGGTAGCCGGTCCCGTAGAAATGGTCGATGAACTTCAGGATGTCTTCCCGGGATGCCAGGCAATACTCGATCTGCTTCGTCTTCAGCAGGTTTTCGATGCTGTCTCGTCGCGGCAGGTCTGCCGGATTGTCCACGAGGACGGAAATACGCCCCTCCCGCCGCTCCAGGGGAACCCAGCCCTCACGGTGCAGGTATTCGTGCTTGAGGTTCGCAAGGAGATTGCGGGGGACGGGAATCCGCTCATCAAAGGACACGGTACGAACGGTGTTTTCTTTCCCCGGAGTCCTGTCGGGCCGTTCCGCCCCCTCCTCCGTCTCATTCCCGCCCCGTCGCGCAACCGGTTGCCTCATGATCGCCTCCTCAAAAACGGTGCCTGTAAAACGTATCCATTATATGGGAATCACCCGCATTGTTCAATGGATGATATGGCGGAGCGGTACCGACAGGCCGATCCGGCGAGGCACGGCCGGGTGCCAGGTTCGGGGCGCCGGGGATATCGAGGTGGCAACCACCGGTCCACGCGAGTCTTCGTAAAACAGAATGGTGCCTGATCCGTGCCGATCGAAGCCGATACTGACCGGGAGATGGAATCGTGCTATAAGGAGACCATCCCAATCACGGATCGAACCCATGGAGTTGGTCTACCTCTCCGACGTCCACGATGCCTTCGACCGGGTCAGGGAACTCCTGTCCCGGACCGGCGCCGACGTCTACATCATCGCCGGCGACCTCATTGACCGGCCCTTCTATACGAAAGAGATGTCCGCCCGCTACCGGAAAAGGCAGGCGTCCTTCTCCGCGCTCCGCCATCGGCTCGGTGACGGGGAAATGGACGTCGAGGATTTCGTCTCCGCCCTCCTGGAGCGGGCCGGCGTACCGGACGACGTCCGGCGGCAGGCGGAGGAATTCCGGGAAGAGACCATCCGGGGCCGCCGGGTCATGCAGCAGAAGTACAAGATCCTTGAGAGCATCCTGCGTCTCAAGACGGGTGCCCGGGTTCTGTGCCTTCCCGGGAATTACGACATGGATCTTCAATACACCTCTCTCCATGAGCGGGACCTGCACCGGCACTGGATTCAGGCCGGGGAGCTGAGGATCGCCGGCTACGGGGGGGCCGACATCGTGACGCCCGGCATTCCCGAGCAGTATGCGGTGAAGTATCTGGCCGACCGGGGAGCCAGCGAGATGGTTCGGTTCTTCGGCGAGGCGCGACCGGACATTGTGGCGACCCACAAGCCGGCCCACGGCGTCCTCGACCATCTCCCGTCGCGGGGCGAGAGCGGATCGCCGGAGCTCCGTCGCTACTGCGAGGAGAAAGGGGCGCTCCTGTGCCTGACGGGCCACCTGCACGACCAGTGGGGATTCGAGGACATCGACGGGACGGTGTATCTCAACCCCTCCAATTTCGGAGAGATCCATGAGCCCGGCGGGAGGATCTCCGAAGGCGGCTTTTTCTACACCGTGGAGACTGCCAACCGCCGGCTGGACCGGATCACCCTGCGCAAACTGACCCGGCACGGAGTCTGTGATATCGCCGTTTTCGAACCGGGCGGCGCGGGGTGGACCAGGACCGTGCTGGATCGCGACCGTTACGGGGCCCTCCTGCGGGGAAAGCCCGTCGACCGGGAAGGGCGGGGTGAGGACAACCGGGAACCGCGGAATCGCCTGAACGCCCTCATGGCGCAGTTTTTCCCCGGTCCCGGGAGAGAGGCCGACACCGGGTCCCTGCAGGAGCACGTTGCTTCGTGCTGCGGCCGGATCGGAACACGTCTTGGTATGGATGCGGGAGTCGATCTCTTCAGCCGCGGCGTTTCGGACGGCCCCGGCTCGCCGCCGCATCTGGACCTGGTCGTCTATCTCCACCGCGGTGATTCTCCGGAAAGGGAGAAGGGTGGGGGCGGAGCGGGGCCCTGGCTCGAAGAGGCGCTGGAGGCACTCCGGCCGGACCTGGAAACCTTTCCCGGTGCTGTCGTCGTCGACGGCATCGACCTGGAACAGGTCCATCGCAGCATCCGGGCGAGGGACTACGAGTGCGACGCGCTGCAGCGGTTCGCCGCCTACCGGTCGGTGGGACGCCAACTTGCGCCCGGTTCGGTACCCGCGGTGGAGGGACTGCTCGATTCGGATCGGACATTCCGTGGAGAGATCGAGGGGACCGGCGGCACCTACATGGAGATTTTTCTCAACATCGCCGCTGCGGTCAGGACCATGAAGGAATTCGATGCCGGCCTCAAGGAGCTGGGAATCGTGGCCCCCGAGGCCTATCGAAAAAAAATCGAAGGAGGGCTCCATGGCCATCGCAAGAGATAAGGTGAAACGGCTGATCAAGATGGCGGATTTGCTCTCTGCCTCCTTCAACATGGAGGAGGCCTGCGGGGTTCTGGTCCGGGAAATGCCCCGGCTGTTCCCCGCGGGCGTCTTTTACCGGCATCAGGCCGCACGGGACCTGCTGGAGGCCGAGGCGTCCTGGGGGATGTCACCCCGGGAGAGTGTCTTCGCGCCCGCGGACTGCCACGGGATCCGGAGAAACCGGCCCCACCTGGTGGCGGGAGCGGCCAAGGGCCTGCCCTGCCGCCACACTGAGGCGGAGACCGACGGCAGGGGCTCCGTCTGCGTGCCCATGACAGTGTACGGCGAGTTTCTGGGCCTGCTCCACATCCGCTTCGACCTGCCCTCCGCGGAATCGCGGCGGGCCGTCGACGCGGCGGAGCAACTGGCCGTCCTGGCGGCCCAGCAGGTCCGGCTGGCCCTGAGGAACATTCAACTGCGGGAGGAGTTGAGCAGCCTCTCGACCCGGGACGCCCTGACGGGCCTCCTCAACCGACGATTCCTGGAGACGACGCTGGAGCGGGAACTGAAGAAGGCAAAACGGCAGGGACAACCCCTGGGTGTCGTGTTCATGGATGTCGATCACCTGGGGCACATCAACCAGACATACGGCATCGAGGAGGGGGAGCGGATCATCCGCGACCTGGGCGCGTTCGTGGGCGGCAACGTCCGGGACGAGGATATCGCCTGCCGCTGGGGGGCGGACGAATTCGTCCTGATGCTTCCGGGAAGCGATCTGGACACGACACGGAGAAGGGCGGAGAACCTGCGGGCGATGCTCAAGGAGCAGGAACGGGTGGCAGGTCACCAGCACATGCGGCGGGTGACCCTCTCCATGGGCGTGGCCTCCTCGCCGGAGAACGGGGAGACGGCGGGAGACATTCTCCAGGCTGTCCGCCTGGCGGTGAAGCGGGCCAAGCAGGAGGGCCGGGACCGGGTCTGCACGCCCCCTTGAGCGGAACGCCCGCCCATCCTCCCGCCGGCCCGTTTTCGTCTCACCCCGGTGTGCCGGACTTCCGCGTGTCGATGTCACCCGGGTACATCATCGCGTCCTGGCCCCGCTCGCGCGTCCGGACGCGGATGACCTCTTCCACGGGGGTGACGAAGATGATCCCGTCGCCGGGATCGCCGGTGTAGGCGGAGGAGAGGATGGCCTCCAGGGCGGCCTCCAGGTTGCGGTCCGACAGGACAACGTTGATCTGGATCTTGGGCAGCATGTTGACCTGGTAGGTTCCGGCGCGGCCGACCAGCTGCACGCCGCCCTGGCGCCCGTGACCCCGCACCTCGAACATGTTCAGGCCCACGATGCCGATCTCCGCCAGGGCCTCCTTTACGTGACAGACCTTGTCTTCGCGAATGATCGCCTCAATCTTCTTCAGCATGGTAAAATCTCCAAGATGCCTTTGAAATCTATTTGAAAATGCGGTTTTTGATTCCGGGAGGCTACGAGTAGGACCTCTCCCCATGGGAGCTGATGTCCAGCCCCACTTCCTCTTCCATGGGGGAGACGCGGAGCCCCATGCTCCAGTGGAGGAGCTTGGCCAGCACGTAGGTCATCCCGAAGGAGAAGGCGATGGTGACGAGGATCGCAACGATCTGGACGCCGACCTGACCGGGGTTGCCGAAGAAAAGGCCGTTGGCGCCGTCGCCGTTGACGGCCGTCGTGGCGAACAGGCCCGTGGCGATCATGCCCCAGGTGCTGGCGATGCCGTGGCAGGCCCAGACATCGAGGGACTCGTCGAGCTTGCGGCGGTCCCGGAAGCGCATGGCGTAATAGGACAGGGGCGCCGCCACGGCGCCGACAAACATGGCGGCCAGGGGGGTGATGAAGCCCGAGGCGGGCGTCACCGCGGCCAGCCCGACGACCATGCCCGTGGCGATTCCCAGTGTGCTTGGCCGTCCGTCGAGCCAGGAGAGGAGCATCCAGACCAGCCCGGCCGTCGCCGCCGAGGTGTTGGTCGTCAGGAGGGCATTCACGGCCGTGCCGTTGGCGGCGAGGGCGCTGCCGGCATTGAAGCCGAACCAGCCGACCCAGAGCAGCCCGGCCCCCAGGACTGTGAGGGGGATGTTGTTGGGCTCCATGGGCGACTTCCCGAACCCCCTCCGCGGGCCGATCACCAGTGCAAAGGCAAGGGCGGAGAACCCCGCGGCGATGTGGACCACGGTCCCGCCGGCGAAATCCAGGACGCCCATGCTCTTCAGCCAGCCGCCCTGGCCCCAGACCCAGTGGCACAGGGGGTCGTAGACGAGGGTCGCCCAGAGGAGGCTGAAGAGGAGAAAGCCCTTGAACTTCACCCGCTCCACGAAGGCTCCGGTGATGAGGGCCGGTGTGATGACCGCGAACATCATCTGGAAGGCGGCGAAGAGGCTGTGGGGGATGGTTTTGCTGTAGTCCGGGTTGGGGGCGGCGCCGACGCCCTCGAAGCCCAGGAAGTTGAGTCCCCCGATCAGCCCGTTGATGGATTGGCCGAAGGCCAGCGAGTAGCCGAAGAGGACCCACTGGACGCCGATCAGGGCCATGAAAACATAGCTGAGAGTCAGGGTGGACAGGACGTTTTTCCTCCGGACCATCCCTCCGTAGAAGAACGCCAGGGCCGGGGTCATCAGGAGGACCAGGGAACAGCACACGAGAATCCAGGCGGTGTCGCCCGCATTGATGGGGGTGTTCATCATCTCCACTCCTTCGTTAAATGGATCCACAAATTGCAAGTTGCCGGCCAGAGTGTGAAATGAGTAATGTCAACAGGTTGTGCGAATCAGCGCGTCCAAATACGGAACGGAAATGTCCCGATTGAAAGCGATTGCACGGATTTGTTGCAAGCGCACGGTGCGGTCCGGAAAACGGGAAACGTGCGATAGAGGCGGAAGAAACCGGGAAGCGTGTTTGACAAGCAAAAGGCTTTCCACTACATATCCGGGCAGGAAGAAACCCGGGGACAGCGATCCGCGACGGGCACGCCTTCCGATCATCAACATGCCGGGGAGGACACCATGGAACCCTATTTCGACGACCGGGAAACGCTGAGCCGGGAGGAACGGCTCCGCATGCAGGTGGAGGCCCTTTCCCGGATGATGGAGAATGCCGGCCGCCGGTCTCCGGTCCTGCGCAGCCAGTTCGCAGACCTGAAGGTCAGCCCTTCCGGGATCCGGACGGCTGCGGATTTCGAGCGGCTGCCGGTCGTCTCGCGGGAACGGCTCGTGGAGATGGAGCTGAAACGCCCGCCGTACGCGGGCCTGGAAAACCCCGACGCACCCATCGACCGGATCTTCATTTCCCCCGGTCCCGTCTACGAGCCCCACCTGGGCGAGGAGGATGTCCTCTGGGCCCGGGCCTACAAGGCCGCCGGCCTCGGGAAGGGAGATGTGGTCCTGAACGCGTTCTCCTATCACATGGTCGCGGCGGGGCTGACGTTTCACGGGGGGCTGCGCAAGGTCGGCGCGACGGTCATCCCCTCCGGGGCCTCGAGCGCCCAGGCCCAGGTGCAGCTGATCCGCGACCTCGGCGCCACGGCCTACACGGGGACGCCGAGTTTCCTGATGGCGATCATCGAGAAGGCAAAGGAGATGGGGTACGACTTTCGGAAGGACTTCCGGGTCCGGAAGGCCTGCTTCGCCGCGGAGCCCCTGTTTCCGGCCATGCGCGCGCGCTTCGAGACGGAGTTCGGCATCGACACCTACCAGATGTACGGAGCGACGGAGGTGGGGGACGTCGCCTACGAGTGCAGGGAAAAGAAGGGCTGGCACCTCTGCGAGGAGGTTTACGTCGAGATCGTCGATCCCGCGACGGGGAAGGCCGTTCCTCCGGGTACCCCGGGCGAGATCGTCGTGACACGGTTCAACGACGTCTTCTACCTGTTCCGCTTCGGCACGGGCGACCTCTCCCGCATTATCGAGGAGCCCTGCCCGTGCGGCAGGACCTCGTACCGTTTGGCCGGGATCCTGGGCCGGGTGGGAGACGCCGTGAAGGTCAGGGGTCTCTTCGTCGCCCCGAGCCAGTTGCAGCAGGTGGCCGCGAAGGTCCCGGAGATCCGGAAGTTCCAGGTTGTCGTCGGCCGCAGCGGCGACAAGGACAGATTGGACGTCCGCATCGATCCGCTGGAGGTGCCGGGCGACCCGTCTTCCCTGGAGCAGGCCTTTCACAAGGTCTTCCGGGAGATCTGCACCGTCCGGATCGACCGGATCGAGTTCCTGAAGCCTGGGACCCTCGCGGACGACGACAAGCGGATTGTCGACGAGCGGGAGTGGAAGTAGGAATCGCTGTCAGACACGGATCATGATTTCTGTCCGGACGGTTCGGCGGGATGCCGCCGGACCGTCGGAACCCAGTGGTGAAGCCCACCGCCCGTTCTCAGCCCATCTCCCCCATGGCCAGCATGACGGCCGTCAGCTCCTTGATGCGGTCCCGAAGCTCCGCGGCCTTTTCGAACTCCAGGTCCTTCGCCGCAGCCTTCATCTCTTTCTTCAGCCGCTCGATGACGGCGGTGATCTCCTCCTCCGTGCCGTAGGCCGCGGCAGGCTCCTTCACGACGGGGACGGTGACGTAATCCGCTTCGTAGACCGAGGAGAGGACGTCGGAGATGGCCTTCCGGATGGTTTCGGGAGTGATGCCGTGCTCCTCGTTGTAGCGGTGCTGGAGCTCCCGGCGTCGTTTCGTCTCCGAAAGGCAGGCCCGGATGGCCTCTGTCTCCCGGTCGGCGTAGAGGATGACCCGGCCGGCGACGTTCC
>CAYNEJ010000066.1:0-18955 GCA_964396205.1 uncultured Syntrophaceae bacterium | reverse complement strand
AAGGGTACGACTCATGGCTCAGGATTTCGGGGGCCTTGCATCCGGGCATTTTTGAGCCGCCCGCCAAGTGATTCTGGCGCAAACGCCTGGAATGCTCCTCTGGAGACCCCCGGCGGCGCCCCCGCGTATGCAAGGCAGAGGGACAGATTCAATGAAAAATCTGCCCCATTTCTTGGACTCCGATCCTGCTTGGGAAAATCCATGAGGGCAATCTTTCTCTCCGATGCGCACCTGATCGACCGGCAACAACCCGGCTACGAGGCCGTGATGCGGTTCCTGGCCGGATTGGAGGGGCCCCGGAAAGGGAAGGTTACGCGAGAGGCTGCCGGCGGGGGAGCGCGGTGCGACGCCCTGTTTCTGGTCGGCGATTTCTTTGACTTCTGGTTTGGCCGGGAGGGCCGGATCTTTCCCGACTACCTGCCGGTGATCGAGCGGTTGATCGCCCTCAGGGACCAGGGCGTACGCGTAGGGCTCTGCGAAGGGAATCATGATTTCTTCCTGGGCGACTACTTCGTCGGTGTCCTGGGCATGGAGGTTTATCCCGACTGGGTGGATCTCGATCTGGACGGGAAGCGGGTCCTCCTGTCCCATGGCGACCTCGTCGATCCGTCCGACACCGGGGCCGCCCTGATCCGGAAAATACTCCGGAGCGGCTTTCTGTACAGGCTCCAGCGGCTCCTGCCGGCCCGGTTCGTCTGGCGGGCCGCCCGTCTCACCTCTCAGGCAAGCCGCCGCTTCTCTGCGGAGGCAGAAGGTCTTCTCGTCGACGGCATGCGCCGCTTCGCCCTGGAAAAGTTCAAGGAGGGATACGACGCCGTTCTCTGCGGACACAGCCACCGGCCCGTCATCGAGCGTTATGAGACGGACGGTTGCATCCGCACGTTCATGACTCTCGGCGACTGGATCCACCACTGCTCCTTCGGCGTCTTCGAAGACGGTGCATTTTCCCTGTCTTTTTTCAAGTCCTGAAAGAAGCGGAAGAGGGGATTGATTTCAACGCCGCTCCCTCTTTGGCTGAAGCTCTCCGAGGGCTCGACATCGGCCGGGTGTGTATGTTAGGATCCCTGTCCTTTGGGGAGGTGTCTATGAACTTCGGCGGCCTGGAACCTGAATTCAGTACTCTGGAGAAGTCCGCATTCGTCGTGATTCCCGTTCCCTACGATCTGACCTCGACCTACCAGTCGGGGTCCCGGCGGGGACCGCTCGCGATCCTGGAGGCCTCGGGCAACATGGAACTGTACGACGAGGAACTGGACCGGGAGACATATCAGGCCGGGATCTACACCGCTGCGGCCGTCGAGGCGGATGCATCGGGGCCCGAATCCATGGTCTTTGCCGTGAGGGAACGGGTGGAGGAAGTCCTCGATCTGGATAAGATTCCCGTCCTTCTGGGAGGCGAACACAGCGTTTCCCTGGGGGCCGTTCAGGCGGTTCGGGAAAAATATCCGGATCTCAAAGTGCTTCAACTGGATGCCCATGCAGACCTCCGTGAGGCATACCAGGGCACGCCCTACAGCCATGCCTGCATTGCCCGGAGGATCGTCGAGATCTGCCCTCTCGTCCAGGCGGGCATCCGCAGCATGAGTGCGGCGGAGGCGCGATACCTGAAGAATGAAAGGGGAGTCCGGTCTTTCAGCGCCGATTTTGTCATGGCGGGAGAGGGGAATCTGGATCGCATCAGCGAACTCCTGGCGGGGGACCTGTACATTACCGTGGATCTGGACGCCCTTGATCCGGCCTTCATGCCCGCGACCGGAACACCGGAGCCCGGAGGAATCGACTGGAGAGCCCTCACGGGATTGCTCCGGCGGGTCTCCCGGAGGGCCCGGATCCGGGGATTCGACGTGGTGGAGCTTTCCCCTCTTCCCGGCCTGGTGGCACCCGATTTCCTGGCGGCAAAGCTTGTCTACCGGATGATGGGGTATGCCTGCACGCCTGTATCACTATGATTATAATCAGAAACGGGCGACCTTGCAGAGCCCGCTGATTCGACTTGAAAAAAAGCAAAAAATAGCGCATGAAGCCTTTCGGCGCAGGCGGCAGAAATATTTCAGGCTGGAGGAAAAGGATGATGATCGGATACGTACCGAAGAGGATATTTTTCACGAAGGGGGTCGGCGTGCACCGGGAAGAACTCCATTCGTTCGAGTTGGCTCTTCGGGATGCGGGTATCGAGAAATGCAACCTGGTTCAGGTGTCCAGCATCATGCCGCCCGGATGCAAAGTGGTTTCCAAGCCGAATGGACTCAAGGAACTCAAGCCCGGGGCCATTACATTCTGTGTCATGAGCCGTTGCTGCAGCAACGAGATGCGGCGCTTGCTCGCCGCTTCCGTCGGCTGTGCCGTGCCCGCGGATAAGGGCGCCTACGGGTACATCAGCGAGCACCATGCCTTCGGCCAGACGGAAAAACAGGCCGGGGAATATGCCGAGGACCTGGCGGCGGCCATGCTGGCGTCTACCCTCGGAATTGACTTCAACGTCGACGAGAGCTGGGACGAGAAGAAGGAAATCTTCAAGATCAGCGGAAAGATCGTCCGGACCCTCAACAGCACCCAGTCGAGCATCGTCAAGGCAAACAGTTACACCACCGTCCTGGCGGCGGCCGTGTTTCTTTTCTGAGTCGGCCGGCGAAACCGTGCGGAGCGGGGCATCCTCTCGGGGGCGGCCCGCACGCGGATCCGTCTTTCCCGTCTCGCCCTCAGGGGCACCCCGCGGGGGGGTGAGGCATTGCAGAAGCCGGAGCCTTTCCGGCCAAAGGCATGCTTCCTGATCCCCGCCACCTTTCTCACGCCGCTGCCATTCCCCCCATCCTCGGAATTTTTGTTCTCGTCTTTCTCTTCGCGATCACCCTTCTGAAGGGGCGGCGTACTCCCGTCAACCGTCTATTCGCAGTCCTTTGCCTCATGGGGGCTCTCAACAACGCGGACATAGCACTGCTGAGCCTTGTCACCGACGGGGACCGGATGCTCGCCATTGAGCGATGGATCTATGTTGCCTTCGTGTTCAGCCTGCCGGTTTACATCCAGTTTGTCCACCGCCTGCTGGGAATCACGGCGAGGCGATGGCTCGAGCGTCTTGCCTGGCTGTTCGGTTTCGGGTTCCTCCCGATCACGCAGACGGACCTGTTCATCCGGGGGCTTCGCCAGAGTGCCCACGGGTTCGTTGCCGAGGCGGGATTCGCATTTCAGGCTTTTTCCATCCTGGCGGCGGGTACGCTGGTCTACTGCATCTTCCTGCTTGTGCGAGGCATGAGAAAGACCATCGACAACCGGGAGCGGAACCGCCTGAAATATGTCACGGCCGGCGTGGGGCTCAGTTCGTTTCTGATGGCCCTGAACATCCTGCCGGTGATCGGCCTGAATGTGTTTCCCCTGGGGGGCTTCAGTTTCGTGCCGGCGGCGATCCTTGCCTACGGCATCCTGCGCTACGACCTGCTGGACGTCGGGGCTGTGGTTCGCCAAGGGATCGTCTATTCGACCCTGGTGCTCCTCCTGGCGGCGCTTTACGTGATCGGCCTTACGATGATCCACACACTGTTCGTCCGGAGCGGTTTCCTCGATGTCGTCGGGACGTCCTTCCTGCTGGCCCTGATGATGGTTTTCCTGTTTCAGCCGATCCGGGATCGGGTGAAGGTCTTGCTGGACCGCCTCTTCTTCCGGGGCAGATACGACGCCCGCAAGCTGCTCCGGAGACTGAGCGGTGAGCTGGCAAGCTTGCGCCGGTCCGGCGAGGTTCGGGACCTGCTGTTTTCTTCCATCGCGGAGGCCATCCCGGTGGAGCGGCTCCTTCTGTTCGTCCGGGACGCCGGGAGTGGCCATTTCCGGGTGTATGAGAGAAACAGGGACCTTGCCGGGTCGGAGGAGGTTCTGCCGGACCACCCCCTGTTTTCGCTCCTCGAAGCGGCAGGCGAACCGGTCAGCCGTACCCAGATCGAAGAGAAGGCCCTTGGGACACAGACGGAACAGCCTCTTGCCGATTTCGTGGCCACCTTTGGAATCGATCTCGCGGTGCCCATGCTGTCGCGGAACCGGCTCATCGGCGTGATTGCGCCGGGACAGAAACGCTCGGGTGCGTTGTTCGTCCACGAAGACCTGGAACTGTTGGGCACAATTGCCAACCAGGCGGCCGTCGCGTTTGAAAACGCGGCCGGGTTTGAGGAGATCGAGCGGATGAACCGGGATCTGGAGCGGCGGATCGAGGGACGGACCGCTGACCTCCGCAGGACGCTGGAGGAAAAGGAACAGACGCAGCAGCAGCTCATCCGCTCCGAGAGCCTGGCCGCCATCGGCCAGCTTGTGGCGGGAACGGCCCATGAACTGAACAACCCCCTGGCCGGAGCATCCAGCCTGATCGAATCATCCCTCGATGAGCTCCAGGAGCGACCGGGTGGCGGGGTGTCCGGAGAGGTGCTGGAGGATCTCCGGTTTTCCCTGAAGGAGATCCGGCGGGCCGGCTCGATCGTCCGGAGTCTGCTGGATCTGTCCCGCCAGACCCAGACCTACACGGAGCCGGTGGACCTGCACGCCGCGGTGGACGACGCCCTCCGGATCCTGTATAACAGCCACAAGCTCCTGCCGATACAAATCGAACGACGATATGCGGTTGACCTGCCGCGGGTGGAGGGCAACTTTGCCAACCTTGGCCAGGTCTTCGTCAACATCGTCAAGAATGCCCTCGATGCGCTGCCGGGGGAGGGGGGAGCGATCACCATCACCACCGCCACCGACGGCGACCGGGAGGGCAAGCGGGTGTCCGTATCGTTCCGCGATACGGGGCACGGGATTCCCGGCGATCGGCTGGTGGACATCTTCAAGCCCTTCTTCACCACCAAAGAGGTCGGACGGGGAACGGGTCTCGGGCTTTATATTTCCCACGAGATCATCAGACGGCACGGGGGCGAGATCCTCGTCCGCAGCGAAGAGGGACAGGGGACGGAGGTGACGGTTCTCCTGCCGACAAGGAGAAATGCATGAATGGACTGCTCATTGTTGACGACGAGGAAGGGGTGCGCCGGTCTCTGAAAAAGGTCCTGGAGCGGGATGGATACGAGGTCTCGCTGGCAGAGAGCGGCGGGGAGGCGATCCAGCTTGTCCGGGAGCGGGGTGAGGCCATCGAGACGGTCATCTCCGACTACAAGATGCCGGGAATCGACGGACTGGAAACCCTGGTCGCCATCGGGCGGATCAATCCCGAAATCACCCGGATCATGTTGACGGGATACGCCACGATGGAGAGCGCCATTGAGTCCGTGAACCAGGGGATCGACGGATTTCTGACGAAGCCTTTCGAGAACAACGAGCTCCGGGCAAAGATCCGGGAGTTCAACATCAAGAAACGGCTCAAACAGTTCGTTCCCGAACAGGTTCTCGGGGAGATCCAGAGACGGGGAAAGGGAATCCAGCCCATCAGCCAGACCGTGACGGTCGTGTTCACCGACATCCGTGGATTCACCGAAATCGCCGAGGGGATGACGCCGGAGGAGGTCGCCCGCTTTCTGAACCTGTACTATTTTTCCCCGCTGGACGGGATCATTCTGGAGCACAACGGGACTCTGGACAAACACATCGGGGACGGGATCATGAGTCTCTTCGGAGCCCCCGTGGCGGGTCCCGACGACGCCCTTCGTGCGGTTCGCAGCGCCATCGGCATGCGGGACGAGATTGTCCGAATCAACAAGCGGCTTCGGGGGCATCCGAAGGAACTGGCCATTGGTATCGGTATCGCAACAGGGGAAGTGATGGCGGGCATCTTCGGGTCTCATCGGAAAAAGGAGTACACGGTCTTCGGCGCCGCCGTGAATCTGGCCGCCCGGCTGATCGGTGTGTCCGGGGTGAACCAGATCCTGGTCTGCGAGCGGACCTGGGAGCGGGTCCGGGACGCCATGGACGCCGTCCGCCTGGATCCTTTCCCCATCCGGGGAATCAAACGGCAGGTAGCGATATACGAGATTCGTGGGGAGCGTGGGGAACCACGAGGAGAAAACCGCTTGACAAAAGGAGCCGATGGAGCGTAAAAGACGGACTCTTTGAGACAGACATGACGCGGGGTGGAGCAGTCCGGTAGCTCGTTGGGCTCATAACCCAAAGGTCGGTGGTTCGAATCCACCCCCCGCTACCAATCAAAAAAGGGGCTTGGGCAGATCGCTCAAGCCCCTTTGATTTTCCGTGCTGCCATCCTGCTGCCAGGCATCCCCTTTCCCGCCCTTCCCGATCATCGAAAAATGCGGCTTATCCTTCCGGCCGGCCGGCCGGTTCCCCGGTCAGGGAATCACCGCCGGATCGTGAATGTCAGCGGCATCAATCCATTCGTTCTCGAAATTCTTTTCACCCCTGTGTTGACATCATGCTGTCCGGTACCGTCATGACGGCGCATGCAGCTACGAAGCTCGTCCCGGACACGAATTACTCCGATATTATTATGAACATTTCTGACGACCGTTACGCGGACGATGATCCTTACACAAATCAAGGGATCATTAACGTCTATGGCACACTGGACAACTACGGCACGTTTCGCAACAAATAGGACGCCTTGCTGCTGAATTACGGCACACTGCGCAACGATTCGGGCGCCACGCTGCACAACCGGTCGGGAGGCAGGCTTGTTCTATGAATCAGGCGGTACGCTGATCAATAGCACGGGTGCTACGCTGAACAACTCAGGCGAGTTCGTCAACACCGGCACGGTGACCAACTTCGGCGACCAGGTCAACTCGGGCGATTTGACGATCAAGCTGTACTGGCACGCTGACCTCATCCGACGTCAACACCTACGCCGGCGGCACGAACATCCATAACGGAACACTCAGCGTGGGCAGCGATGGCAATCTCGGGGATGCATCGGGAGGACTCACCATAGGCGGCGACACCCTCGATGTGACAAGCGCCTTTACGATGAACCGTTCCGTTACGCTAGACAGCGGCGGCGGCAACATCGACTCGAATGGCAACGACCTGACGATAACCGGGGAAATCTCGGGCACGGGCTCCCTCACCAAGGAAGGCGGCATGACAGGCGATTCCGTCATCGGTATGTTCACGGCCTGGTCACCTATGGCTGCAACCGCTGCGACACAACCCGCAACATCCACCATCGGGGGCGACAGGATGCCGCAGGACAGCGCGACCATCGGTTTCGGGCTGAGCTGGGAGATCGGAGAAAGCTTCAGCCTTGCCCTGTCCTATGATGCCGTTCTGTCGGGAGACGGCGCGGAGCATGGCGGAACGGCGGGAATCCGGTACAAGTGGTAATGAAAAAATTCAATGGATGCGGTCCCCTGCAGCCGCTCCATCAGTGGTCTCCGCAGGTCGTGAGGGACGTCTTGTTTCCTTCGCTTCATCCGCATCGGAGATTTGAACCCTGTTTGCGACAGGACGATAGAGAAAAAGATGCCTGCGGATGAAACTCTCTTTCTTCTCAAAATCCTCATGTGAATTGCATACATAAGTGACGACGAGGGTTCCGTTCCGGGCGAATTCCGGATGCTCCTTGCCGGCGTAGCAGAAGTTGTTCCCGTCATACCGGGGGCTGTTCGGGTCAACCTCGGGGATGGAAGCGATGAGGACCTTCGGCTCGGACCAGGGGCCCTCCAAAGCGTCCGCCGTCCGGTACAGCATCCGGTCGCCGTTGTTCCGGACGGAAAGGTAAACGGCGATCCATTTCCCGATTCCCGCATGATATCGAACGCTCAGTTCCGAGACGGCGGCGTCGAGGACGATCCTGATCTTCGCGGGGTCCGGCTCCTTTTCCCACCGCCCCTTCCCGGTCAGGTATTCGATGGACACTGCCGGATCGTCCAGTTTCCCAACGGGAATGCGGGCCAGAATGTTGCCGAGAACGCTCATGCCGTCTCCGACCGCTCGATACAGTGGGTAGAAATACACATGGCCTCTGAAAATGACGGATGTGGTTGCGAAGGCAAGAATTTCCTTCGGGATTCCGGGAGTCAGATCCAGGTAATCGACGGTCCACCGGTTCGGATCGGCCTCCTCGAAGCTTCTGATCCGGGCGAGTTTGTGTCCCGCGATCTCGAACTTGAAGGGGCCCGACATTTCCGGATCGGCCTTTATGGACAGGAGCGGGATATAAAGCACACGGTCGGCCAGGAAGGGGTCCTGCGGCCAGAGCCACTCCTTTTCCCCAAAGGAAGAGATGAAATCCCCGTTTTTCTTCTTCAGGTAATAGCGGATTTGAAAACCGGCATCGTCATTGCACGTTGAAACGGCCAGTGTGGTTCCCAGGACTACCTTCATGTCCCGGCGATCCCGTCTGCCCTCCTTGTCCGAAACGAAGGTGTCACCGAAAAGCCACAGAACACGCCGGTCATCCAAACTGATCGAATAGGCGCCGTCTCCGCCGTACCAGCCGTCCCGGTCGGGAAAAGAGGGCAGGCAGCCTGCGGGTGCGGATCGCGGAGGATCAATCCTCTCCGGGAGGGTGGAACACGAAAGGAGGAGAACGCAGACCAGGAGCAGGGCAAGCCGAGCCGCAGAGTGCATTGGTTTTTGTGCGGATCGCGATGGTCTCATGGGGTCTGCGAGGATCTCATGACCGTCACCGGCTGTCTCCGGATTTTCTATTTGTTGTCCTCATGACGGTTTCACGGGACGGGAAAGACAATGCAAAAGTTCGTGCTTGATCGGTATCGGTGAATATGAATCCCGAACCCGCGACACGAAAAAAGCTGTCAGGAAAATGACGATTTGTCCAATCAAAATCTTGCTGAAACCGAAATGAACCATCATGTTCAAGGTACGATACCAGGGATTTCAGTACTTAAACCCCGGCAGGTGAAAAAATCCGTCCATTGGAGAAAAGAGTGAAGTATCCATGAACCATCAAGAGACTGCGTGATACATGTCATGCTTATGGTAATGTATATAATTAGTATCAAATGATCATACCATACATTCATTTATAAGAAATTTTAAAAAAAGGATTATTGACAGTTCATGTAAAGCATGCAAGATGAGTAAGAAAATCCTATTTTAAAGAAGGAGGATTCACTCGATATGGCCAATCCACTCGTCGAATTAACCGCGGAAATTGTTATTTCCCATGCATCAAGCGCAGCGCTGACAAAAGAAGAGCTTCTGGAAACAATAAAAGAAGTCTATTCAACTCTTGAAGCACTGGAAAAAGGGACTCCGCTTGCCGGCGCCGAGCCGAAACCGGCCGTTGCGGTGAAAGGAAAAAGAGGACGACCAAGAACCAAGGTTGCGGTGGAAAAGCCGGCGAAGCAGGAGAAAGCTGCGGAACCCGCAAAACCGCCTGTTCCCGAAGGACCCGCGTTATCGTTCGAGGAGGCGTTCCAGCCGGATGAGGTGGGATGCATGATCTGCGGCAAGCGAGGAATGAAAACCCTGAAGAAGCATCTCTCGACCGAACACGGACTGAAACCCGGCCAGTACAAGAGGATGTTCAAGATTCCCAAGGACGTGGACCTGGTCGCCCCGCAGTACGCCGCCGCGAGGCGCCAGATGGCCATTGACCGGGGGCTTCCTGAGAAACTGGCGGCTGCCAGAGCCTTGAGGAAAAAGAAAGCCCAGTAGGCGTCCGGATTCAGGAAGATCGTTTGTATGAGAAAGGCGCAGGAAACTGCGCCTTTCCTGCTTTCCGGGATCTGTCTTACCGGCTCTTCGCCGTTTCCGCTCCCGTGGCAAGCAGATTCTTTTTCGCCTCACGATGGTTCGGGTTCAGTTGAAGCGATCGTCTGAACGAAGCCGTCGCCTCCTCTCGTTTCCCTCTGAGCGCCTGGGCAACGCCCAGGTTGTTCCACGCATCGGAATGGTTGGGTTGCAGGGACACGGACTGCTCCAGATGCAGGAGCCCCTCATCGATCCGTCCCAGTTTCACAAGAGCAATGGCCAGATTGTAGTGGGCATCGACGAAGGAGGGATCCATCCGAAGGGCTGTTCGGTAGTGCAGAAGCGCCTCTTCCGTCTTCCCTGCGGCGATGAGGCTGTTGGCGAGATTGCTGTGGGCCGGGACAAGATCCGGCTGGATTTCCAGGGCCTTTCGGTAATGCGCCTCGGCTTGTTTGTGATCATCCTTCGCCATCAGCGTGTTTCCGAGGTTGTTGTAACCGATGGCATAATGCGGCCTGATGGACAGGGCCTTCCGGATGGCGGCGATGGACGCTTCGTAGTCCCCCTCTTTCCTCAGGGTGGTGCCCAGGTTGTTGTAGGCGAGATAGTTGCCCGGGACTGCCCGGATGGCTTGTGAAAACAGCGTCCGGTCATTCTGCCAGACATGGACCTGGCGCACCGAGAGAGCCGCCGGGGCCAGGACCAGCACCGACGCCAGGAACAGCGTGAGCGGCCGGCGGAGACGCAGGGCAGCCGCCAGGTCTGCGCTTCCCCAGACGAGGATGATGAAAACGCCGATCAACGGGATGTAGGTATAGCGGTCTGCCATGGCCTGGGAGCCGATGTGCACGAGTCCGATGACCGGAATCAGGGTGCCCAGGTACCAGAGCCAGCCCAGGGCCAGGTAGGGATAACGCCGCTCTCCTGCCAGGACGCCCAGGCTGATGGCGACAAGAAGGGCGCCGCACGAAAGGATTGCGTGCACCGGCCAGGCAGCCGGAAGCGGGTAAAAGACGGCCAGGTCCATGGGCCAAATGGTTTTGACAAGATAGGTTCCATAAGAAACAATCGCATTGGCCAGCCTGGCATCGATACCGTAGGTGTCGACGGGCACCAGGGCGCCGGCTTTGCCCTGGCTTAAGACCGCGGCCGCGCTCGCCGCGACGGCGAGCAGGATGAGCGGCATTTTCTCCAGGATGAGAGCGGAGAGGGAGGCCCTTTTCCAGGGTGACGTCTCCGCGTGGGGCATGCCGCGGCCGGCGACCCTGCGGAGCGGGTAGAAGTCCATGAGGATCAGGAGAAAGGGGAGGGTCGCAATCATCACCTTGGAGGCCAGGCCCATGAGAAAGAGAGTGCAGACCAAGAGGTAGCGGCCGGTACGGGGTTTTCTCGCATACCGGAGATAGGCCCCCATTGTCAGCATCCAGAACAGCCCGCAGAGGACGTCCTTTCGTTCGGCAATCCAGGCGACGGACTCGACATGGAGGGGGTGAATCCCGAACAGGGCGGTTGCCAGGGCACTTTTCCAGAGGGAACCGGTCATGGCTGACAGGACCAGAAACAAAAGAGCCGTCGCCAGGGCATGGATCAGCATGCTCGTCCGGTGAAAGCCGCCCGGATCGGGTCCGTACAGGCGGTAATCGAGGAACAGGGAAAGCCATGTCACGGGATGCCACAATCCTCCATCCGTGGCCGTCAGCATCCACTGCAGAGACTTCGCGGTCAGACCTTCTGCGAGACGGTAATTGTCCTGCACGTACAGATTGTCGTCATAGTTGACGAAATCATGATGCTGCACGGGCCAGAAAACGGTCAGGACAAGCAGGAAGAGGAAGATGCTGATGACGACTTTTCGATGTCCGGTATCCGGCGGATTCATATTGCTTTCCAAGGTCGTGAGAGTGCACGCTGCGCAGGGGCTGCGAGGTTCCCATCCGTGGCCTGAACCATGTCTTGCGATTCCGGCGGCCGGAAGGGCGGGAAGCAGGTCGGGAACCATGCATCCCGTACCCCCATGTCGGGGTGGATTCCATTCCTCCGTCGCGCAAGGGCCGGGCCGTCCACCCGCATAACATGAACCCTTCCGGACGGCATTATTTTTGCTGGAAGCAACTGAGATGCGGAAAAACACATCCAAACAATCCGTCGAAGGAGGAATGCCGCACTCCATGAAAAAGTTTTCCTTCGGTTCAATATCATTGATTTGCATCAGAAAACAATTCCTCTGCGGTCTGGTTCTCCTCATCATGGCCGTCTCCACAATTCCGGCCGGGGCTCGTCAACAGCCTGACGGTGCAGCCGGAGATCTCATATCCAGGAGTCTCAGCGAACTCATGGACATCGAAGTGGACACGGTGTACGGGGCGTCGCGATATGAACAGAAAGTCACCCGGGCGCCGTCGTCCGTCACCATCATCACGGCGGAAGACATCCAGCGTTATGGTTACCGGACCCTGGCGGACATTCTCTCCGGTGTCCGTGATTTCTATGTCGGCAGCGATCGAAACTACAGCTATCTCGGAAGCAGGGGGTTTTTTCGTCCGGGTGACTACAACACCCGATTTCTGTTGATGATCGACGGTCATCGCCTGAATGACAGCATCTATGAGCAGGCGGCGATCGGAGCGGACTTTCCTCTGGATGTGGACCTGATCGACCGGGTGGAAGTCCTTCGTGGTGCCAGCTCTTCCCTCTACGGGACCAACGCGTTCCTCGGGGTCATTCATGTCCTGACGAAAAAAGGCAGGCAGGTCGGCGGATGGGAGTTGTCCGGTGAGGCGGGAACGCAGCACACTCTCAAGGGCCGACTGACCTATGGCAGACGTTTCGAGGGGCGGGACATGGAGGTCCTGTTCTCGGCGACGAAGGATCGCAGCAGGGGGAACAGCGAACTGTTTTATCCCGAGCTCAATGGTCCGGAAACCGGGTTCGGGACCGTGCGCGGAGGGGACGGGGAGGGCCATGGGAATGTTTTCGTGAACCTTTCGCAGGGCTTCCTGAAACTGCAGGGGGCATTCGTGAGCAGGGACAAGGACATCCCGACGGCGGCCTGGGGAACCGTTTTCAACCAGGCGGGGACGAAATCCGTCGATGACAGGGGCTACGCCGATCTTCGCTTCGAACGTGCCTTCGAGAACGGGCTGGGCGTCCTGGCCCGCATTTATTACGATCATTATCGTTACGACGGGGATTACATGTTTCCCTCCGGCCTGAATAAAGACCGGGCAATCGGCCAGTCCTGGGGAGGAGAACTCAAGGCCACCCAGGTGCTCTTCGAACGGCACCTGCTGGTAGCGGGCGTGGAATACACGGATTATTTCCGGCAGGATCAATGGAACTGGGACGAGAATCCGAGGATTGAATACCTCAATGATCGAAGGTCATCATACCAGTGGGCGGCGTACCTGCAGGGCGAAATCACGCTCCTGCCGGAACTGATTTTGAATCTGGGCGTCCGCTACGATCATTACGGGACCTTCGGTGACACGGTCAATCCACGGCTGGCGCTCATTTACGCAATCCGGGAGGCGACTCATGTCAAGCTCCTGTACGGCCAGTCCTTCCGGGCACCGAGTGTATACGAGCTTTATTACAACGACGGCAATATGACGTCAAAGGCCAACCCGGATCTCCAGCCCGAAAAAATCACCTCCTACGAACTGGTCCTGGAGCACTATTTCCCAGGACAGCTCAAACTGACGGGCTCGCTGTTCCACAACACCATCCGGAGCCTGATTGCACTTCAGACGGATCCATTGGACGGTTTGCTGGTTTTCCGGAACGTGGACAAGATGGAGACGGCGGGGGTCGGCCTGGAGTTCGAAAAGCGCTGGCGCAACGGAATCCGGGGGCGCATCGCCTACACCTTCCAGGAGTCCGAAAACAGGCTGGATGGAACGATCCCGGTCGCATCCCCGAGGCACCTGGCCAAGGTGCACGTGCAGATTCCGTTTCTGAACGAGCGGATGATCCTCTCGCTGGAGGAGCAATATGTGGACAGCCGCCGGACGATCACGGGGAACGACGCGGCCCCTTACTTCCTGACGAACATTACCCTTCTGGGAAAGGGATGGATCCCGGGCCTGGAAGGGTCGGTCAGCATGTACAATGTATTCGACAAACGATACGAGGACCCGGCCTCCCAGGAGCACGTGCAGAACACGATCACCCGGGACGGTCGGGAAGTCCGAGTGAAATTGACGTATCGCTTCTGATCGGGAATGGACATGTCCGGGAATCGCTCAGCCAGACTCACGGTTTTCATGCTGATCGCGGGGATCATCCTCGGGTTTCCGGCTTTTCCATCCACGGCTTTCCCCGAGCAAAGGCCGGTCCACGAATATGATCTCAAGGCGGCCTTCCTGTACAATCTTCTCAAATTCGTCGACTGGCCCGATGACATCCAGCGCGGTCCCCACCTGGTCATCGGGATTCTCGGCAATGATCCTTTTGGAGCCTCCATTGAGGTCCTGAAGGACAGGATGGTCGGCCGACGCCTCGTCGTCATCCGCAGGGGGCACAGTCTCCAGGCACTGAAGCGCTGCGACGTCCTGTTCGTTTCCCGGTCCGAGTCGGGGAGGGTCGAAAGGATCGTGCGTTCCGCCCTTCCGATGCATGCACTGGTCGTCGGGGACTCGGCCGGGTTTGCGGAACGGGGCGTCATGATCAACTTTTTTCTTCATGAGCGGAAGCTTCGTTTTGAAATCAATGTGGATGCGGCCAGACGTGCGGGATTGAAGGTCAGCTCCCAGGTTCTGAGACTGGGAAAAGTGATCCGGGAATCAAGCGGTTCGGAATGAGAAGGAAAAACAAGATGCCTTTCAATCGATTCAACACGATGCCCATCCGGAAGAAGCTGATCTTCGTCAGCCTCATCACGATGGCCGTTGCCGTCGGCATCATGTCGCTCTTCCTCCTGGTCCGTGAGATTGTGACATTTCGGACAACCTTCCTTGAACGGCTCACGGCGCAGGCCGATATGGCCGGTTACAATGTCAAGGCGGCCCTGGTGTTTGAAGTCCATAAGGATGCAGAGGAGGCGATTGCCGCTCTCGGGCAGGACAGGAACATTCTGTCCGTGGCCGTCTACGACAGGCAGGGAAAGGTTTTCGTCAAATACAACCGGGATGTGTCAAACGCGTCGTTTGCACTGTCGGAAGAACCAAAGGAAACCTTTGACTGGCTCGGGGGATTCGTCCAGATTGTCGAGCCCGTGGTTGTGGACGGGGAGCCGATTGGATCGATCCTGGTCCGGTCAAGCCTGATTCCGTTCTACAACCGCCTGGCAGGCTACATCGTCATGAGCCTGATCGCAATGCTCATTGCAATGGGCATCGGCTTCGGCCTGGCGACCCGGCTGGGCAAGCTGATCGCCAGGCCGATCCTGCAGATCACGGATGTCATGCAGCTGGTTGCGACCCGGAAGGATTTTCGCCTGCGCGTGAAGTCGGATTCAAGGGATGAAATCGGGTTTCTTGCCGGGAACCTGAATGAGATGCTTTCGCAGATTCAGGCGCGTGACGAAGAACTGGAGGAGCATCGTCACAACCTGGAGAAGCTGGTCCTGCTTCGGACCGATGCCCTGGAGAAGGCGAACAGGCGCCTCACGGAAGAGCTGCAGCACCGCAAACACACGGAGGAAGACCTCCTGCGGCTGGCAACGGCCATCGAACAATCGGCGGAAGGGATCTACCTGGCGGATCCCAACTGGATCATCCTCTATACGAATCCCGCCTTTGATAGAATGCTCGGGTATGAACCCAGAGAGCTCCTTGGCTGGCATACGCGGCTTCTAAAGAGCGGCATGCACGACAGGGACTTCTACAGGAACATCCGGGAGACCCTGGCCAGGGGCGAGATCTGGACGGGGAGGGCATTCAACAAACGGAAGGACGGGACCATCATACCCATTGAAGCCACCCTGTCGCCGGTTCGGGACGGATCGGGGCGCATCATCAACTATGTAAGCAGCCATCATGACATCAGCCTGCAACTGGAGGCGGAAGCGGAGCGGAAAGCGCTCCAGGACCGCCTGCAGCGGGCCGAGAAGATGGAGGCGCTGGGTACGCTGGCCGGTGGAGTGGCCCATGACCTGAACAATGTCATCGGAGTCCTGGTCGGATATTCGGAACTGCTTCTGATAAAGAGCCCGGAGGGCAGTCCCCTCAAGGCGTATGCAGATCAGATCCTTCAGGGTGGACAGCGGGCGGCGGCGATCATCCAGGACCTCCTGACCCTGGCAAGGAGAGGGGTGACGGTTTCGGAGGTGCTGAATCTCAATCCGGTCATCACCGAGTTCATGAGGTCCCCCGAACTGGAGAAGATACGGTCTTACAACCCGAGCGTCCGGATTGACGTCCACCTGGACCAGGGGCTGATGAACATCAGGGGCTCCAGGATACACCTGACCAAGACCGCCATGAACCTGATTCTGAACGCTGTCGAGGCCATTTCGGGGGAAGGAAGGGTGACGGTCCGGACGGAGAATGTCTATCTCGACACACCTCTTCCCGGGTATGAGGGCACGAAAGAAGGCGAATACGTGGTCCTCTCTGTGGCCGATTCGGGAGTCGGAATTCCGCCGGAAAATCTGGATCATATTTTCGAGCCCTTCTATACGAAGAAAGTCATGGGAAGAAGCGGAACCGGCCTGGGGCTGGCTGTTGTATGGGGCACCGTCAAGGATCATGACGGATATATCAACGTGAAGAGCGAGGTGGGGAGAGGAACCACGTTTCTGCTGTATTTCCCCCTGTGCCGGGAATCCCTTGCGGAGCAGCAGGCTACCGTTTCCCGGAGGGAGTACGAGGGCCGGGGGGAGCGGATTCTGGTCGTCGACGATGTCGAGGGACAGCGTAATCTCGCCGTTTCGATGCTCGAGAGCCTGGGCTATGCGGTCCGTGCCGTGGCGAGTGGAGAAGAGGCGGTTCAGCATTTGAAGAAGGAGCCGGCCGACCTCGTGGTGCTGGACATGATCATGGATCCGGGGTGGGATGGTCTGGAAACCTGGAAAGAGATCGTCAGGCTTCATCCCCGCCAGAAAGCGATCATCGTCAGTGGATACGCCCTGACAGAGCGTGTGCGGGAAGCCCAGGCACTGGGGGCCGGCACGTACATCCGCAAACCGTATGTCATGGAGCAGATCGGGATGGCCGTCCGCCGGGAGCTGCAGCAAACCCGGGAGACGCCGGGAGCACCGATCCATCCTGGAGAAGAATCCCAAGCATGAGTGAGCCGGGTCTCCGGCCGAGCTCATTCTATTTTCCTGCCCGTTCGAGTCCTTCGGATACGTGTTCCGTTCCGGATTTTCCCCCACCGGTCCCGCACAATTGATTGTTTCGGGTCGGCAAACCATGATAGAAACGCGGCCGGGGAAAACCCGCATCGTATTTGAAAGGTTTCGGCCGTGTTCATCGCTGCATGGTGAAACGTGATCGAGGAGCTGAAGGACACCGATTGTTTGCAAACCCTGTCGATCTCTGATTTCCGGCAGTGTCACCGGGGTGGAGGAGAAACGGTTTGAGCAGGTCCCGCTTTCCGGGACTGCAAAAGGAAAGGGAGAGATGGAGAATCGAGGATTTTATCTGATGGACCATGAGGAGGAAACGGCCCGCCTGGAGATCAAGACGGATCCGAAGGCCGTTCACGAGGAGGCCCGCTGGTGCGGGGTACAGCCGGGGATGCGAGTCATGGATGCCGGCTGCGGCCCGGGGTTCACGAGTTCCCTCCTCCTGGAGGCGGTTGGGCCCGGAGGACAGGTGGTGGGCGTGGATTACATGGAACCGCGGATCCGGGACGCCCGGGACAAATACGGCCGCCAGCCCGGGATCGCGTTCCTGCTGCATGATTTACGGCATCCCCTGCCCCCGATGGAGCCCTTCGACCTCATCTGGGTCCGTTTTGTCCTGGAGTACAATCTGCGGGAAAGTCTCGATATTGTGCGGAACCTCACCGCCTGCCTGAAGCCGGACGGGCTGCTGTGCCTGATGGATCTGGACAACAATTGCCTGAGCCACTACCCGCTGCCGCCAAAGATGGAGGGGATTCTGCTGGGATCGATGGATCGGATGCAGGCGGAATTCAATTTTGATCCTTTTGCTGGAAGGAAGCTTTATTCCTATCTGTATGATCTGGGCTATCGGGATATCATGGTGCGCTTGAAAGCGCATCACCTGATCTATGGTTCTGTGCGTCCTTCCGACCTGTTTAACTGGACGAAGAAGCTGGAGGTGACAACCGGTCATCTGTCCGGCGCTTTTGACGATTATCCGGGCGGGGTTCAGGGTTTTTTCTCGGACTTCAATGACTTTTTCCAGGATCCCCGGCGATTTACCTATACTCCCATGATCCAGTGCGTGGGACGGAAGCCCTTAGCGGGTCAGGGGATCACTTGAAAGTGAAGGACTTCTCCCGAAAGATCCGCAGGCAGGCGTCCACAACGTCCGCATCATAACCCTTCCCCCGGTTCGCGGCGATTTCATCGAGGGCCTGCTCCATGCCCAGGGCCGGCCGGTAGGGGCGGTAATTCATCATCGCCTCCACCACGTCGGCCACAGCCAGGATTCTTGCTTCGAGAAGGATTTCCGCGCCGGAGAGCCCGTCCGGATAACCGGAGCCATCGAACCGTTCGTGATGCTGATGGACGATCTCGGCTACCGGGTGATGAAACTCGATGTTCCGGAGGATCCGGAAACCGACATCCGGATGGGTCCGGATGAGACTCATCTCGATGGCGCTGAGGCGGCCCGGCTTGCTCAGGATCTCTGCGGGGATCTGTACCTTGCCGATGTCATGAATCAGGGCCGCCATCTCGAGCCCCTGAATCCGGGTGTCAGAAAGCCCCATTTCTTCCGCGATCGCTTTGGACAGGTCCCGGACGTGATGCTGGTGGCCGGCCGTGTAGGGATCCCTGGATTCAATGATGTCCGAAATGGCCTTGATGGTGCTTTGCAGGGCCGCCTGGAGCATCGCATGGCTCTTTTCGAGGGCCGTCATGTCTTTCATCGTCCCGACGATTCCCGTCATCTGCCCCGAGGAATCGATATTGGGGGAAGCACTGATACTGAAAAGACGCTCTGAACCGTCCCGTCCGATCAGGCGCGAGGCGACGCTCTTTACCGTTTCCCGGTTTTCGCGGATGCGCTTGAAAGTCCTGGTATACGACAGGACTTCTTCGGGCCGGGCGAAGTCCGTAAAATTCTTTCCCACAACGTCTCCCGGTCCGTGTCCCAGAAGGGTTTCCCAGGCGGGGTTCACATAGGTGAAGGCGCCGTCCGGGTCCAGGGTATAGATGATGTCGGGGGCGTTTTCACCGAGGTTTCGGAATCGCTCCTCGCTTTCCAGGACTTTCTGGTAGGTCCGGACGCGG
>CAYNEJ010000065.1:0-19015 GCA_964396205.1 uncultured Syntrophaceae bacterium | reverse complement strand
TCCCAGGTCTTCCTGGACACGCAGATCCTTCAGCTTCTCCTGGTTGCGAAAGAACCGTGCCCAGGAGTGGCCCGGCGCCGGGTAGGTGTCCTGCTTCTCGAACTCCCACCAGTGCTTCACATAGGGATCATGGACGGCCACCTCACCGCCCATCTCCGTGATCTTGCGGATCAGCATCTCGGAGCCGCTGTACCGCGTGTCCCCCACGTCCTCCCGGTAGGAGGCGCCCAGGACGGTGACCTGTGCTGCCGCCACGATCTTCCCCATGTTCCTGAGGCCGTCACGCACCAGTTCCGCCGCATGGAGGGACCGGGTGTCGTTGATGTCGATGGCCAGGGGCGTGATCTTGAAGATATCGTCGTCGAAGCCCATCAGCGTGTGATAGGCCCAGACACCGAGTCCGCCGTCCTTGGGCAGGCAATACCCGCCGATTCCGGGCCCCGGGAAGATCATGTTCGAGTGGGTCGGGCGGACCTTGATCGCCTTGATGACCTTCATCAGATCCACACCGTTCCGCTCAGCGAAAAGGCTCCACTCATCAAGAAACGCCAGGAGCGTCGCCCGGAAGGAATTCTCCACGATCTTGCAGGTTTCGCTCTCGATGGGCCTGTCCAGGACCGTCAGCGGAAATCGATCGACGTTCAGAACCTCCGAGAGGAACTTCTTCACCCGGCAGCGGGCCTCCTCACTCGTACCGCTGCAGACCCGCCAGAAGTCCCGGATGGATGCCACGTATTCCCGCCCCGGCATGACACGCTCGTAAGAATGCGACAGGAGAGGTTCTGTATTGATCCCCCGCTTCTCGAAGGCCTTTTTCACGATCGGATAGGCCACGTACTCCGTCGTCCCCGGCGGAACCGTCGTCTCGATGAGGACCAGACACTCCGGCCGGATCCGCTCGCCGATGACCCGCAGGCTGTCTTCCAGCGCGGCGATCTCCGCGTGTCCCTGCCGGCAGTTCCCCAGGGTCTCCTTGAAGTAGTCGCACTGGACGTCGACCACCACGACATCGGCCAGTTCCAGGGCGTCATAACTGTATGTCGCAACGAGTGTTTTCTTGTCCTTGACGCAGCGGGCGATCATGGGCGCCACGTCCGGGTCTTCCGAGTCCACCGGCGCAACCCCACGGTTCAGATAGGGTATTTTCCAATAGGAGCGCGATGAGGGCCGCTGCATGCCGATGACGAATTTGCCCGGCTTTCCTGTTTCCTTGTCCACCGAGTCCGCCACAACACCCGCCATGACGGCGCCCACGAAGCCGACGCCCATGACCACCACGATCTCCCGGTCCAGGGCTCTCTGTTCCGCCACCAACTGATGGAGCCGCCGGGTCTCCCGCTCGTAATCCCCCGGACCGGGCAGGGGGAAGGTTTCACCGTTGGGAGATACACTCACACCGTTATCTGAACCCATGTCGCACACCTCAAACAGGTTTGATTTGCACCGTCGGTCGGCGGACAAAGCTCCGCTCCCTGGATTCCATCCAGTCCCACTCGGTTATGGTGTTGGTAATCATATCTGCTACTTACAAATCCGCCCGGCCCGTTCTGAAAAACAGGATGGACGGCTCCTCCTGCCACCGCGGCAATATTCCGCCCCTTCAGGGGCGGGAACACCCCTACTGGGGCGCGTCCGGCGGGATGCCGCTCTCCCGCACTTCCTGCGCCAGCCGTTGGATTTCCGCCTGCAGGCGCTCGTATTCCACCATTTTTTGCCTCAGGAACCGGTAGGTGGCACGGGCCTTGGCCTCCATACCCTGGGGTGTCAGAACATACAGATAAGAAACTTTGTTGTTGGAATTCTTGAAGTTGCTGGCTTTGACAAAGCCCCGGCCGATCAGGGACTTGATGAGGAAATTGGCCTTCCCGACGCTGATCCCCAGTCGGGTCGCAATCTCCCGCTGGGTCAGCTCCGGGCTCTCCTTGATCTCCCGAAGGACCTTCAGGACTTCCTCATTTTCCAGATTGAAATAGGATGATTCGGGCATGGGCTTTGTTTGTTCAATCGATGAACATGTGCGAAGCTACTCGATATTTCATGAAGAAGTCAAGTTCTTTGTCTGTTGGTGGAGTGTCGGGAAGACAAGCTGTGGGAGCGACCCTTTTCGATTGCCGATCGGCAGGTCAAGCTTTCACGGGAATTGGAAATGTCAGGGCAGTCCCCTCAGGTGCCACGCCAGCAGTTCCTGGTACACGTCCGCCTTCCGGCGGAGACCCGCGTGGCGTCCCAGCGTGAGGATCATCCCCGCGGTGCTCAGAATGGCGTTGACGGCGAGACGGAGGAAGAGAATGCAGCAGACCGTGAAATAGTAAGGCTTGCCGAACCATTTCCGGAAGAAGGCATACCGGGAGCGGTAGAAGGACATCCGGGAGGCGATGCCGGTGCCGACGCTCTGGCCCTGGAGATGGTAGACCCGGGCCGCCGGCACGTGGAAGACCTTCCAGCCCTTCCGGGACATGGCGTAGGCCCAGTCGGTCTCCTCGAAATAGAAGAAGTAGCGCTCGTCCAGAAGGCCCGCGTCGTCCATGGCCTCCCGGCGGACCATCAGGCAGGCCCCGACCCCCGAGTCCACTTCCAGCGGTTCCCTGTGGCGGTAACGTTTGCTGGGGAACCGCCGGGGGAAAAGGATTTCCAGGAGGGGCATGTTGGCCGTCAGCGTGAGCAGGGTGGGAAAGGCGGCGATGGAGTTCTGGAGGCTCCCGTCCCGGTTGAGGAGCTGGCCGCAGGCCATGGCGGCCTCGGGCCGTCCTTCCATGAAGCGGAACAGCGCTTCCACGGCCCCCTCCGTCAGGACCGCATCGGTGTTGAGGAGCAGGGCATACCGGCCTTCCATGACCCGGAAGGCCTGATTGTTGGCGGCGGCGAATCCCCGGTTCTCCCGGTTTTCGATGAGCCGGACGCCGGGGAAGGATCCGCGGAGCATCTCCGCGCTGCCGTCGGAGGACCCGTTGTCCACGACGATGACCTCGAAGGTGAGACCCTCGATCGTGTCGAAGGTCGAGCGGAGGCAATCGCGAAGAAGATCGCGGGTGTTCCAGTTGACAATGACGATGGAGAGGTCCACTAGCGCTTCACCCGGTCCTGCTGGCGGGAAAGCTCGCTCAGCTTCGCATACTTGAAGAACTTGTTGACCGAGTCCGTCATGGCCAGGGTCAGTCCCTGGACCCCGTCGAGCATGCCCAGACGCAGGAAGTAGCCCTGCAGAAACGTGAAGCACGCCCTGAAAAAGGCTGCCCAGACGGTGGATCGCTTCCCATCCTCGAAGGCCTCCAGGGCGCCGAGGGTCGAGTAGCGGTCGATTTTCTGGAGGACGGCGCTCAGGCGGCTCTCGGTGAAGTGGTCGATGGGATCCTCCAGGGGCGCCACGAGCCCTTTCACCTCCAGACCCTCATGGACCCGGGCGGAGCTCATGCGCCCACTCCCCTGCCGGAAAAGCCGCAGGATCCGGTCGGGCCACCAGCCATTGTGGCGGATCCAGCGGCCCTGGAAATAGTTGCGCCTGGGAAACGTGTATCCCGCCGGATCTTCTTCTCTTTCCGGCCTCGTGACGATCTCCCGGATGGTCGCCGCCGTATCGGGGGGAATCCGCTCATCCGCATCCAGAACCAGGATCCAGGGCTGGGTGCACTGCTCGATGGCAAACTGTTTCTGGACGCCGAATCCCTCCCAGCCGTGTGTGCAAACCTGGCAGCCCGTTTCCTTGGCGATTCGGATTGTGTCATCGGTGCTTCCCGAGTCGACCACCACGACCTGGGATGCAAAGAGAACACTCTTCAGGCATCCAGGGAGGTTCTCTCCCTCGTTTCTGGTGATGATGGCGACGGAAAGGGGCACCTTCGTGGTCATAAGCGGTCCAGAACCGTGAGCCCGTTGCAGGACGCCCGGTGGCGGACGAGCCAGCCGGGCCGGCCGGGCTCACTCAGCCCGCCGGGAATGATCCGGGTGAAGTCCTCGTCTTCGGGAAACGACTGCCCCAGGTGCTCCTCGACGGCCCGGATGACGCCCCGCTCATTGTCCCATCCGGCGCCGACGCTACCGTCCCGGCGAACGAAGGCCTCCTTCATGTTCGTATCGTGAAAAACGACCCGCGCGGCCGGCCCGAGATGCGGAAACCAGGCGCGGACCTCCCGGACGGTGTGTTCATAGAGATGGCTCGTGTCGATGAAAAGGAAGTCGATGAGCGACGGGAGGCCCCGGTCCGCGCACCAGGAGGGAAAGGTCTTGCCGAAGGCCACGTCGTCGCCGTGGAGGAAGTGCCGCTTCCCGTAAGTCGAGATGCTCGCCCGGTCCTCGATGTCCACGCTCACGAGGACGGCGTCCCAGAGCTTTGCCGCCCGTTCGAAAACAAAGCTGGATTCGCCGTCTCCCACGCCCAGCTCCACGATCAGCCGCAGTTCCTTGTCCAGGCAGAGGAGAAAGAGCGTCTCCAGGTGGTCGCAGATGTCCGTCGGGCGGGTCGCGCGGAGCCGGACTTCCCCCAGGGCTTTGCTGAGGGCCCCTGCCGGTGTTTTCCGCAGGGCCCATGACTTTTCAAATTTTCCCACCCGGTTTGCTCCTCCCCGTCTCGTGTGGATCCGGCAGATACCGGTTGTGGCCGTAGCGCCTCCCGATTTCCGGGAAATCCCGGATCGTCCGGTCGCCCAGGGGCCGGTAGATATCCAGGTGCCGGCTCAGCTCCGGCCACTTTTCATCCCAGAGCCCTTTCATCACGGCTGTCCCGTCCTCACCATAGCAGGCAAAGACAAGGCTCCGGGAGTCGTTTTTCTCCGTCACCTTGTGGTGGTGCCAGACAAAGGAATCGTAACTGACAGCCGTGCATCCCCCCGCCAGGAAACAGCGGAGGGAAAAATCGTTGTTCTCGTAACAGGCCTTCCAGCGCTCGTCGAAAAAACCCACCTCGTCGAAGACGGAGCGGCGCCAGAACATGACATTGAGCTCCGCCCCGATGCAGCGCAGGTAGCCCCTCCGCTTCCGCCCGGCGAGGCGCCCCAGGAGAGACAGCTCCCTTTCCCGCAGGGGCGCCAGGTCCAGGCCGTCGGAACCGAAAGACTCCGCCGGGGTCCAGGTGTGGCGATCCACGTCGCTCTTGTCGGTGAAGGGCAGCGCCTGGAAGATTTCCGAAACCTGAACCTTTTCAAACAGATCCTCGTCCATCCCCGTCGTGACGATCACGTCGGACGTAACGAGGGCCACCACCGGTGATTTTGCCGTCCGCACAAGCCGGTTGATGGCGCCGCTGATCCCGATGTTCTCTTCCAGGAGAATAAGGGAAAACCCGAACCGGGCCTCCTGCTCCCGGAGCCATCTCCGGTGCCTCTCCGTCGTCCCCTGGTCCAGCAGGTGAACCTCGGCCCGGAGACGAGAGCTTTTCCGCTCATAGAGAGATCGGATCGTCTCCCCCAGGATCTCCTGGGCCGTCTCCTCCCCCCGGGGATTGTAATTCAGAATCTGGTACGTCACGTCGGGAATCATAATGAGGCAAAGCTCTATGGTTGTCTTGCACGGCGGCTCTTCCGGCCGCATCCATACCACAATGAACTGTTGATTAATAATGATTTTCTTTGTAAGCCACTGGGGACGGTTTCACAGACCGATCCCTCCCGGAACGGATGAAATTCATGCAGCACCACATCAAGCTCTTCGTTGAATCCTGCGTCGAATTGCTGGATTGTCGAGAACCGGTCTTTGAGTTCGGCTCCCTGCAGGTAGCCGACCAGGTAGGATTCTCGGATCTCCGGGGGTTTTTCACGGGAAAACAATACATCGGATGCGACATGCGACAGGGAATCGGCGTGGACCAGGTTGAAGACCTGGAGAAAGGGCTGACCATTCCAACCGGCACGGCGTCCACGGTCCTGTCCTTCGACACGCTGGAGCATGTCTTCGACGTCACGGGAGCCATGTCGGAGATGACGCGGATTCTTCGCGACGACGACGGGTTGCTGGTCATCAGTTCCGTCTTCCAGTGGCCAATCCATGCGCATCCCTACGATTACTGGCGTTTTACCCCCGAGTGTTTTCGCCGCCTTCTGTGCGGGTTCGACGCTGTCCTCGTCGGGGCGCAAGGCGATTCCGACAATCCCGTATCCATTGTCGGCATCGGGGTCAAGACAACGAATCGCGAAAAGTGGAAGCGTCGCTTTGATGATCTGACAAACCATTTCCAGGACAAGATGAATCGGTCGTTTCATGACGGGATGAGTCCCCTGGAAAAGATCAAACTCGCGGGTTATCGTTCGCTCCGCCCGGGAAGACATCGCAGAAAAACAGAGTCCATCCGCTTTCACTGGCAATACTCGGAGACGGAAAAGCGTCCATGATCGACCGGCTGAAAGCAACCGTATACAGGGCATTCCCCGAGTTTGCCGCCGCCAGCGAAGCCTACCAGGCCACGCGGGAAATCCGAAAGGCTGTTCCCCGCCTCACGCCCTTCGGCTTCACGTTTCTGGGACCCGAGGCCATGCAGGACGGCACGTTCGAGGCGGAGGAAACCGGACTCCTTCGGGACATTCTCCGGGAAGCAGACATTCTGGTGGATGTGGGGGCCAATATCGGCTTCTACTCCTGTCTTGCCCGCTCCATGGGCCGGCGCGTGATCGCCGTGGAGCCCCTGTCCCGCAACCTGCAGTTTCTCTATGCCAATCTCCTGGCCAACGGATGGGACGATGTGGAGGTATTTCCCGTCGGTCTCTCCAGCCATCCCGGCCAGGCCGTTCTTCACGGCTCCGGGACGTCGGCGTCCCTCGTGGAGAACTGGGCGGGCCCCTCCAACAAGCGGCGGGTCATTCCCCTGTCAACGCTGGACACATTGCTGGGGGAGCGGTTTGCCGGCAAGAAACTGGTTGTGAAGATCGACGTGGAAGGCGTCGAATACGACGTGCTGCAGGGGGCTTCTCACACGCTGGACCGTCGGCCGTCACCGGCCTGGTTCATCGAAACGGGGCTGGGCGGCTGGTCCCCCGAAGGATACTCCAGCCGGTTCGGCGACATCTTCGAGGTCTTCTGGGCTTCCGGATTCGAGGCCCGCGTCGCCATGAAAGGGGGAAAAATCGTTTCCAGGGACGATGTAACCTCCTGGTTGCGCCGCCAGGACACGGACGGGTTTTCCAATTTCATCTTTTCGAAGACGGAATCCTGAGCGGGCCATCCATTCGCCATGCTCTTCAATTCGTACGAATACATCTTCTTTTTTCTGCCGGCCTCCCTGGTCCTCTTTTTTCTTCTGAGCAGCCGGGGCTGGACGAAGGCGGCCAAGGTTTCGCTCGCCCTCTCGTCCCTCTTCTTCTACGGCTGGTGGGATCCCCGCTACCTGCCGCTGATTCTGGGGAGCATCCTGTTCAACTACGCCGTCGGCCGGACCCTGTCCCACTTCGGGGAGAAGCCGGAATCCTGGCGGAAACGGCTCCTGGCGGCGGGAATCGCGGGGGACGTCCTCCTTCTCGGATATTTCAAGTATGCCGATTTCTTCATCGTCAACGTCAACAGCGCCGCGGGCCTCCACCTCTCCCTGCTGAACATCGTCCTTCCCCTGGGGATCAGCTTCTTCACCTTCACCCAGATCGCCTACCTGGTGGATGCCTTCCGGGGCCGGGCAAAGGAATACAGCTTCACCAACTACGCCCTGTTCGTCTCCTTCTTCCCTCACCTCCTGGCGGGCCCGATCCTTCATCACCGGGAGATGATGCCCCAGTTCGACGACGAGGGGAGCAGGCGCCTGAACTACGGAAACCTCTCCGTGGGCGTTTACCTGTTTTTCATCGGCCTGGTGAAGAAGGTCGTCATCGCCGATTCTTTCGCCCCCTGGGCGAACAGCGGCTTCGACACGGCGGAGAACCTGGCCTTCATGGAGGCCTGGATCACCAGTCTGTCCTACACCTTCCAGCTCTACTTCGACTTCTCGGGGTACACCGACATGGCCCTCGGAAGCGCCCGGATGTTCAACATCCGGCTCCCGATAAACTTCAACAGCCCTTACCGCTCCCTGGACATCCGGGAGTTCTGGCGCCGCTGGCACATGACGCTCAGCCGTTTCATGCGGGACTACCTTTACATCCCCCTGGGAGGAAACCGGGGGACGGAAGGCCGGGTGACGGCGATCCTTCTCCTGACGTTCCTCATCGGCGGTCTCTGGCACGGGGCGGGCTGGACCTTTGTCTTCTGGGGGCTCCTCCACGGAGCCGCCATGGGCGTCCACCGCCTCTGGAAACGGATGGGCCTGTCCATGCCGGACTGGGCGGCCTGGATGATCACCTTCCATTTCGTGAATATCGCCTGGATCTTCTTCCGGGCCAAATCGTGGGACCGGGCGTGGCTGGTCCTCAAGGGAATGATCGGCCTGAACGGCGTCGTCGTCTCGGAGCACCTCCGGGGTCCCTTCGGGTTTCTGGCGGACCACGGCGTCCGCTTCGGCAAGTGGATCACCCTCCCGGGAGGGACCCGGGCCGTCTGGATGATCCTCGGTTTCGGCCTTTTCTGCCTGCTCCTGAAGAACTCCAACGAGATGGCCGAGCGGTTCCAACCCGGCCGGGCAACGTTCTGGTTCCTCATCGCCCTTTCCTTGGCGGGCCTGTTCCAATTGGCCAAGGTGTCGGAATTTCTTTACTTTAATTTTTAAACATGACGAACAGGCGCTTTTTTCTCTCTTTCCTTGTCTTCTTTCTGGCCGTCACGGCCTTCAACGTGATCGTCTGGAATCTCGCCACCCGGGAGCTTCTGACCTGTCGCAACGGGTACTGTCCGGGAGACCTTTCCCGCATCGGATACGTCACCGAGGTCCTCGTCCCGAAGCGCTTCTTCGTGGATCTCCCGCGCCGGCATTTCGACTATCGCTACTGGAAGGGCGAGCAAGTGGACATCCTCACGGTGGGCGATTCCTTCTCCTTCGGCGGCGGGCGCGGCCGGAACGCCTTCTACCAGGATTACATCGCGTCCCTCCACAACCTGAACGTCCTGAACATCCCCGTTTACCGGGAAGACCCCGTCGCCACGGTGATCCTCCTCCTCAACAACGGCTGGCTCGACCGGGTCAAGCCCCGGTATGTCCTCATCGAGGCGGTGGAGCGGTCCTGCATCGGCGGCTTCGCCCGCGAGATGGACTTCGCGGCTTCCGAACCCATGGAAAAGATCGACCGGGACTATCGGCAGCGGGTCTACGACTACGAGACGACTCTCCCCGTCGTGGGGTTCGTCAACGACGGCAACTTCAAGTACGTGCTTTACAGGCTGCTCTACCCCTTCAGGGACAATGCATTTTTCTCGAAGGCATACAAGGTGAAGCTCGACAGGCCCCTCTTCTCCGCCGGCGATGGCCGGACCCTGATCTTCGGAGCCTTCGACCTCCTGGATCTGCCCAAGTCCAACGACGCCACCATCAGGAAACTGAACGAAAACATGAACCGCCTGGCGGGGATGCTGAAGGAGCGAAACATCCGCTTGCTGTTCATGCCCGCTCCGGATAAATACAATCTTTACCGGGATTACCTGGCTGAAAAAAAGTACCCGGCAAGCCGGTTTTTCGAGCTGCTCCGGGAATTGCCGAAGGAATACGGCTTCATCGACACGAAGCGGATCCTCGGAGAGGAGCTTCGGAAAGGAACCGTGGATCTGTACCATCCCGACGACTCCCACTGGAGCTGCAAGGCGTCGGAGCGGATCTTCCGGGAGGTCGGGTTCGACGATCGCTGAAGAACGGAAAGGCGCGGGCATCCCGCCTCGGGAACGCCCGCGAAAGGGGAATCACATGGCGGAGCGGCGAAAGCGGATCGGGGTGGTCATTCCCAAGTACGGCACCGTCGGGGGTGCAGAGGGGTTCGTGGCGGAACTGACGGAGCGCCTCGCCCTGAACCCCGACTGGGAGATCCACGTCTTCGCCAACCGCTGGGTCCGGCGCACTGACAACATCACCTTCCACCGCGTCTCCGTCATTCCCTTCCCCCGGTTCTTCGTCACCCCCAGCTTCGCCCTCTACGCCGCCAAGGAGATGGAGTCCCTGGGTCTCGACCTGATCCACACCCACGACCGGATCTTCGCGGCGGATCTCTTCACGATGCATGGAACCCCACACAGCTACTGGGTTTACGAAGTCCGGGAGAAGCCCGCCATGAGCCTCTTCGACCGCACCACCGCCTGGGTGGAGCGAAAGCTCGTCACGGGGGGGCGCTGCTCGCGGTTTTTCGCGGTCTCGGAGCTGACGCGGAAACTTTACATGGAGGAATACGGCCTGGATCATGGAATGGTCGAGGTGCACCATCCCGGGGTGGACCTGGGGATGTACCAGGGGCTGAACCGCGAGGAGTGCCGCCGGGAAGTCCGGCAGCACCTGCAGATCGGGCCTCGGGAGCCGGTGATCCTCTTCGTCTCCATGAACTTTGAGGTCAAGGGCCTGGACCGGATCCTGGCGGGACTCGCGGAGATCAAGCTCCGGCGGCCCACGGAGCCCTTCCGGCTGCTGGTGGTGGGGCGGGGAAACGAAAAGAAGTACCGCGGAATCGCGCAGAAAATGGGCGTCGACGACCGGGTCCTCTTCACCGGCCCGGTGCCCCGGGAGGAGCTGGCAAAGGTCTACCTGGCCTCGGACGTCTATGCCATGCTCTCCACCTTCGACACATTCGGCATGGTGGTCCTGGAGGCCATGGCGGCCGGGCTTCCCGTGGCGGTGAGCGGGACGGTCGGCGCCCGGGACATCGTGGTCCCGGGGGAAAACGGCTACGTCATCGAGGATCCGCAGCGGCCCGCCGAGGTGGCGGCGATCCTGAGCACGCTGCTGAATCCCCGGGAGCGGGAACGCATGGGGGAGGCGGCCCGCAGGACGGCCCTGGAGCATACCTGGGAAAAGGCAGCCGCGCGGGTGGAGGCGCACTACCGACGGCTGCTGTATCCCCGGGAAGGATGAAAAACCTCCGCGGAAGGCTCGAAAGCGGCCTCAACGGATCAACGAGCCCGAAGGCACGCCGGAAGTTGGGGCGGCAGGATCCCGCGGGGCACGGTCATCAGACCGCACCGCGGTCAATTATCCATGATCAGGTGCTCCCGGAGCCTTCGGACGGCCTCGCCCGAGACCGGTTTCGACTGCTTCGTCTGGAAATCGAAGTGGACAAAGGTCACGGTCGCCCGCACACAGAGCTTTCCCTTCTGGAAAATTTCCTGGTGTAGAACGACGCTGCTATTGCCGAGTTTCTTCACGGCTGTCGTGAGCTCCACGTCCGTGCCGAAGAAGATCTCCCCAAGGAAATCGATATTCAGGTTCACCATCGCGACGGCCGGATCTCCCGCGGGGTCGTCGTTGAAGAGTCGCAGAATCTCGATAAACCCCTCTTCCAGCCAGACCGGGATCGCATTGTGGCCGATGTGACGCGCCGCGTTGGTTTCGGATATTCTCGGTGAGATCGTTTTTCTGAACATACCCCTTCCTTTCCCGTGCAGGTCCATTTTTCAAGGGTTTCTCTGCTATCCCTTTTCAGGCGGAGAGTCAACAGCGGGATCCGCCGGCGCATGCTCCCGCTCAATCCCCCTTGACGGTATCCGTCCGGTCCGTTAAGGATGCACTGCAATGGAACTCTCCGTTATCATCGTCACTTACAATACGCTGCGGTTTCTCGGGCCTTGCCTTTCCTCCGTCCTGGCGGCGGATCCGGCGGACAAGGAGATCTTCGTCGTCGACAACGCCTCACGGGACGGCAGCGCGGACTTGGTGGAGCGAGACTTCCCGGGAGTCCATCTCATCCGGAATGCGGAGAACCGGGGATTCGCCGCGGCCAACAACCAGGCCCTGCCGCTGTGCCGGGGGCGCTGCCTGCTCTACCTCAATCCCGACACGGAGGTCCGGCCCGGCGCCCTGACCGCCGGGATCGCCTACCTGGACGCCCACCCGGCCATGGGTCTCGCGGGGGCCCGGATGATCAATCCCGACGGAACGCCCCAGGAGTCCGTGTCCCTTCGCTACCCCGGGGAGCGGCACACCCGGGGGGAACTGGCGAGCCTGCCCGGCCGGATCGCCGCCGTCCTGGGGGCGGCCATGTTTGCCCCGGCGGACCTGATCCGAAGCCTGGGGGGATTCGACGAAGACTTTTTCCTCTATGGGGAGGACCAGGATCTCTGCCTGCGGATCCGGCGGGCCGGGCGCGAGATCGGCTTCATCGACGACGCCGTGATTTTTCATGCCGGCGGCGGCAGCGAGCAGGACTCGCCCTCGGCGGACGTCGTCCGGCGAAAGGTCCGGGCCGAATACCTCTTTTACCGGAAACACTACCGACCCGAATCGATCGCCCGGATCCGCCGTCTCCAGGAGCTCCAGGCCCGCTGGCGCCTCTGGACGCTGGGGCTCTCAACCCTTTTGTCATCGGGGGAGGAAGAAACGAAGCGGAAACGGGATCGCTACCGGACCGTTCTCGAGGAGATCCGGAGCCATGGCTGAACGCTCCGGCAACCCCGGGATGCGGGAAGGCGGGGACCGTTCCATCGCCGCCGGCCTCCGGTCCCTGTGCGCCATGCCGCCCTACCCGGAGGGAAACCGGGACCGTCTCATAGACGCCATGAAGGGCGTCGGGATTCTGCTTGTCGTCTTCGGGCATGCCGTCCTGGCCCACGACCCGCGGTTTCGCGACAACCCCCTGTTCATCTTCGTCTTTTCCTTCACGATGCCGCTGTTTTTCTTCCTCAGCGGCTGGGTCCTGCCCCGGTCCCTCGACCGGCCGGCGGCAACCTACCTGGGGAGGCAGTTCCGCCGCCTGGTCGTTCCCTTTCTCGCCTGGCACGCCGTGTACTTTGCCGTCCGGGGCGGATACACCTCGGGGAGCATCGCTGGATCGTACCTTGAACTTCTCCACGCCCCGGCCATCGGCCTGTGGTTCCTCTGGGCTCTCTTTCTGGCCAGCGGCATCCTCTTCCTGGCGATCCGGGGAATGCGTTCCGCGGGATGGGAAAAATGGGAGGATGCGGCGGTGATCCTCGTCGTTTTCGCCGTCCGTCTGATCCGGACGGATTGGCTGGCCGTCCCGGAGGTCCAGCACCACCTGATCTTCTACGCCGCCGGCTTTCTCGTCTCGAAATACCGGTCCGCCCTGTCGCCTTCGTGGAATCGGCTGCCGATTGCGGCGGCTATTCTGTTTCCGCTCCTGGCGCCCTTCTGGCGGCAGAACGAGCTGCCCCGGTTCTATCCCTGGCTGGTGGAATTCCTCGGCGCCTCCGGCCCGGCCCGGCTCGCCGCTTCGGTCTACAAGGACCTCGTCGCCTTCTCCGGGATCGGCATGGTGGCCTTCGTCCTGCAGTCGGCGGCACGGAGCCGGATCCAGGCAGCGCTTTGCCCGCTGGGAACGCTGACGCTGGATATCTACGTGAGCCACGCCCTGTTTCTCACGGGCTTCGGGCGGGAATGGACGCTCTACCTTTCTTCGGCGGGGGCGGGCCTCATCATGTCCCTGGCCCTGTCTCTCTTCCTATTGCGGCGAATCAAGCCCCTGCGGGTTGTTTTTCTGGGACTGGACCGCTGAGACCTGCGCCTCCGGGTGCGACACCCGGAACCGGGCCGTTTCGTCCTGCTCCCGGGCCAGGACCTCCTCCACGTTTTCCACGGTGACGTACTGGCCGAAATCCCCCGGGCGACCGGCGGGATCCTCCCGAAAAATCCGGTCCACAATCCGCTTCCCGATGCCGTACCGGTAGTGGGACGTCTCGTAGTAGTTCAGGTTGTCCGTCGTGACCGGGTTGAGCCCGCTGAAGTCGTAGAACGGGGAGACCTTTGCCAGTTCCCGCTTGAAGGCCTGGAGGGCGTCGGCGTTCTTCAGGAAGACCCTCCAGTGGATGGGATTGATGAACAGGACCAGGCGGAAATTGTGTTTCCGGGACAAATCGGACATCTCCCGGAGAACGGCGATCGTCTCGGGGATGTAAAGGCCGGGGTAGGACGGCGACTCCTCCCGGAACACGGGGGATCGCCGGTAGGCCTCGGGGTCCTTCTCGACCTGCTCCTCAAAGGAACCCCAGATGCGCATCATGCCCCGATTGTCCATCTCGAAAGGATGGATCCTTGTCTTCCCCGTGAGTTTCCGTCCCGCGCCGGTCACCTCGAACCCCTCGGGCACCCGGAGAAAATACCGGCCGAAGATGCACAGCCAGGATTCCCCCGTCACGAACGGGTGGGGAATCCGAAGAAGCTCCGTTCGGTGATCCTCCGGACGAATCCGGAAAGAAAACTCGTCCAGGGCCACCGCGACGTTCCGGACACGGCCCCCCCTGGCGAGCAGGACCTTCAGGATCTCCAGATGCTCGGCCGGAAGGCCCGCGGCGTAGTTCATGTTGTAATAGCGGCCCCCGGGAATCGAGGCCACGTCAATCGCCCCCGCCCGGGAGGAGCCGAAGAGGAAGGAGTCGAAACGCTCCGGGTGGGCCAGAATATAGGCGGGCTTGTAGAGGTGCTGGTTCAGCTCCATCCCCGTCCGGATCACCGCCGGGTCCTCGCCCCGCAGGATCAGGCCGCAGTACGTCCAGCGGATTCCGTAGGTGTCGGTGTAGAGGTTGAAGGCCGCGAAGAGCCCGACGACCAGAACCGCGAGTCCCACGGAAAGGAAAATCCAGCGTCGCCAGGGCATGATGTTTTTTTCAGGGATTTCCATGGAATGAAGGAGGCCGTTCCGGCCCGGTCAGGGGTTGTGTGCGGGGAAAGCGGGCGTTCCAGTGGATCCCCGGTGCAAAGGGAATCTCTTTCCACGCCGCGACCGCCGACCCGCTGCCTGTGTCTTCCCGTTCGCACAGTCGGCGGGAGAATAACGATCTTTCCGGGGATCTTCAAGAAATAAAAGACACGGCGGTTCGCGTCGCCTGGTACGGCATCGGTCAAGGGCGCGTTTCCCTGGTCAGAAGGTCAAGGGCGGCATTCAGGTTCTTCCTGGCCAGCTCGTAGCCCGGATATTCGTTCAAGGCCGTCCGGAACGCCCGAATCGCCTCTTCGTATTTCCCGATCTGCACCAGGAGAACACCGAGATTGTTATGGGTATCGGGAAAATGGGGCGTCATTTTCGATGCCAGGTCGAAATGCCGGATGGCCGTATCGATATCTCCCTGCCGGGCATAGGCAAAGGCCAGATTGCTGTGGGCTACGGAGTTTTCACGGGTCACCTCGACGGCGTGGCGGAAGAGCGTGTGGCTGTTTTCCCACACCTGGACCTGCCGCCAGGAAAGGACCGCCAGGACACAGAGCACGGCGGCGCCCGCCGTTGCCATGGCAATTCTCTTATGGCGCCACGTTTTGAGGAGATCCGGGATCCCCCAGGCGATCATGATGAAGATCCCGACCAGCGGAATATACGTATAACGGTCCGCCATGGCCTGAACGCCGACCTGCACGAGGCCGATCACGGGAACCAGGGTGCCCAGATACCAGGACCAGCCGACAAACAGATACGGGTAGCGGGAGGCAAGAAACAGAACGGCGGCCGTGATCAGGACCAGAACAGCGACGCCCGGCAGCAGCTGTTCGAGGGACGGCATCCCCGGATGCGGATAAAAAACGGCCAGATCGACCGGCCGGAACGTCATCGCCAGGTACTTGGCATAGGAAACCAGGGCGTTGGAAATCCGAGCCGGCAGAGATATCAAATCCACAGACACGACGGCTTCGCTGCTCCTCTGGACGCAGAAAGTCACGACACAGGAGACGGATGACAGGACGAAGAGCGGGATCTTTTCGCAGACGAGACGAAGAATATTCTGTCGGCTCCCGTCGAAGCGCTTCAGGGGCCAGGAATCCAGGAGCAGCAGGACGAAGGGCAGCGTGACCAGCATGGGCTTCGTCATCAGCCCGGCCGCATAAACCAGGATCACCGCTGAATAATTCGCGATGGAAGGCTTCTCCGTGTAGCGGCTGTATACATAGATCGTCAGAAAACAGAAAAGGGCGCTCAGGACGTCCTTGCGCTCGGAGATCCAGGCGACCGACTCCACGTGCAGGGGATGAAGAGCGAAAAGCAGCGCAACGAAGCAACTCTGCCAGAACGCCTTCGTGATGCGGTTCAGGGCAGCCAGAAGCAGGAGGCTGGCGAGCAGGTGAAGAAGAACGTTGTTCCAGTGGTAGGCCGCAGCATTCAGTCGAAAGAGCTGGTAGTCCAGCATGAAGGAAAGCGTTGTCAATGGATGCCAGTTCGCAACCTGAACCGTCGAGAAAGCCTTCCGTATCCCGTCCCGGCTCAGGCCGCCCGTGACGATGTCGCTCTGCACTACGTACTGGGGATCGTCCATTTGGATGAAATCGAAATGCTGCACGTTGAAGTACACGGCGAGCACTAGGACGGACAGCAGAAGGGCCGCAAGAAACATTCGATAACGAGCCGGAATCATTCACCCATTCCTTTCCGTGACGGAAACGAAAGGATCGGCCCGCAATCCGCCCCTCAACCGATTGGATGAACCTGCCCACCGCCGGTTTCAGGCAACAGAATCCCCTTGCGGATCCGCTGCGTGAGAAAAAGATCCGCCGGGAGCATGCCCTTTGTGGAAGCGGCTATTCGTCCGGTTGAGGCAACAGGGCGTAATTCAGGACCGTAAAGGATGGATGATGGCTGTATGTAGATATGGCGGGCATAATCAGGGACACGTATTTTGTTGTCGGGCTGTCTGGCAGCAAGTTTCTTATTCGCTGAACTGAAATGTTGGACCGGCAACCATGACCAGATGAAGATTTATAATATCGAAGATCGGTATGCTTCATATCTTCCTATACCAATTGAGGCGATTTAAAGGGGCGGTAATTCCGGTTGTTTCGCCTTTCTTGCTTTTGACCTGATTCTTGGCATCAAGATGAACCAGAATATGTATGCAATTACTAGAGTAGTAAACTGACCACCTATTTCCAACCATGGATACGGAGGCCAAAGCACATCATTGAGGAACAATTCGTAAATATAAAGCAGCCAGATCGTACCAAAAGGAACAGTCCATAACATGTAATAGATCAACATTGCAACCGTGGCATCATGATCATAAAAAGGATAGACAATAAGCATCACTCCTACAACAAACCATGTAATTTTCCATAATGTGTACTTAGTAATCATTTCTGTCTTCTATAGCATATCGTTCTACGATAATTATTCGCCGAATCAGCAAATGCCTGTTTTCTTGTAGTTCATCATGCTCTCCAAACAGAAATATTGGATGTAGCATGATTGGAAAATGAACATTGATCATGTAAGATCTATATGATAGCCCCTCTTGCCTCGTCTGTCCGACAGAATTGTCAAATGACTTAATCCTCAATTTCACCTGCAAGGCCATGAAAAAGAATCGTATTATACTATCTCTAAAACCCATCGGTATTTTTACTTATTTTGGTCATGATCACTTCCATTACCCAAGGAACAAACTTGAACCATTGCAGATATCCTAATATTGAATAAAGGAGCCATACGAAAACAATTGATGTATAAACACCCAGCGTTCCGATATTCAGCAATTGATCTAAAGCTGTCACCCCGAAAGGTGCGAGAAAACCAACCGGAAACGACATGATCAGCATTGAATATGCGAATACTATTTCGGCCTCCATCTGTGCATTTATATGGTCTGAGCCAGCAATATACATAACCAGCATAACGACATAAAGGCTCAAACACATCCAACCCATTTTTACAACTTGTACACTATGGCTTTTAACTATGTAAGCAATCACGATTGAAATATTGAGCAGGATTGCAGAAGGAAGTATACTGAATGCTATATTTCCCAATAGTTCATCACCATTTGAAAAAATAGTGACGGCAGGCGTCAAGATGAGGATGGCCAGAATGAATCCCCATAGAACAACCAGTACTTTCCCACCGCGCGAAACAGATATTTGAGAGAAATATTCAATTATTTTACTTCGCATTGCTGCCCGCATTTTTTGTTGACGTAATCATCATACTCTTGGCAATCGATCCTAAAATCAAGTCCGTAACGATGTCCCCGACGAAAAGCAAAAAAAAGTGAGCCAACTTCGATTTATCAGGATTACAATTTACAAATATCTCTACCTTAAATCGTTGTCGGACAAGCTCAAATCGGGAAAACGAAACGGTTAATGATCGATATTATTTCTTATAGTTTAACGAAGATCGCTTCTGTTTAACCAGACAGGCTTGAGTCCTTATATTGGTCATTGCTCGAAATATCGGACATCAGAATTTATTATTTTCTTTGTTCAAGAAACTCAAAAGTCTCATCCTGTTGATCACGGATGGCAACAGTTTAAACCATTGCAAATAGCCAAAAATGGCAAAACCCATCCACAACACAAAATTTGTCAAGAAAGCTCTCACCCAATGAGGCCCTATTGAAGTAGAAAAGCCTGACATATCGAATATATATGAAACACCACCGTATAAATATATCCATATGATGCTCGATGGAAACGAAAGGACCAACATGGGATAAATAATGAGAATCCCTGCAGAAAGGTAAATTTCTGACTTTATAGGATTAACTGTCGACGCGCCGAAAGCAAAGACAAAGATAAACAATGTAAATAGGAGCCATCCCGCCTTGGCACAACTATTCCTTTCCACCACAAAAGAAATGACAATCGATATATCTGCTAACAGAGCGACCGGGAATAGACTGAAAAATATATAAGTAACGGATTCATTGTTAAAATAACCAACGACAGCAAACACTATTATTATTAAAAAGGCTAAAGCCCATATCGAAGTGATAATTCTATTCCCATAAAGCCTGACCATGTTACTGATATGCACCATTATTTCTTCACCTGGCATTCTTTCATGAAGCGTATTCTCTATTCTCTGAACAAGCCTTAGCCGTATTCAAACATGTTATAGTTTCCGAAAGGGCAGAGGCTCCGGCAAAAGGGTACGTACAGATAGAGGCCGGCCTTTTTCAGATCTGCCGCAAAAGCCGGTCCCGACGGACACATACGGAATCGGCACCAGGATCCCGTGACCGGATACCAAACAGAAGAGAAGAGTCAGAAACCAGCCTGGATAAACAAAAGGACCGTGCCCCCCTCCACCGTACATCATGATAAAAT
>CAYNEJ010000064.1:7909-19079 GCA_964396205.1 uncultured Syntrophaceae bacterium | reverse complement strand
CAGGGCCTCGAAGATGTCATCGGTGTAGTTTACCGGCAGCTGCGTCGAGTTCGTGTAGAAGGGCTCCGCTTTTTCGTCCCGGAAGCGGTGTTCGTTGGCACAGAGGATCTCGGGATATTTTTCCTTGTCGATCTTGGCCAGCCGGTAGCTGGTCCCCTCGGCAGGGGTGGATTCCAGGTTGTAGTTGTTGCCCGTCTGGCGCTGGAAGTGAACCAGCCGGTCCCTCATGAAGTCGAGAACCTTCTTCGTGAACCGCTGGCCCTCGGGACTGGCGAGGTTCTCCCCCAGCAGGTTCTGGCAGGCCTCGTTCATCCCCACCAGGCCGATGGTGGAAAAGTGGTTTTTCCAGTATTCGCCGAAGCGCTCCTTGATCTTGCGCAGGTAGTGCCTCGTGTAGGGGTACAGGTTCCCGTCGGTAAAGTTTTCCAGGACCTTGCGCTTCGTCTCCAGGCTCTCCCGGGCGACACTCATCAGCCGTTCCAGACGCTGGAGGAACTCTTCCTCCGACTTGGACAGGTAGCCGATCCGGGGCATGTTGATGGTGATGACGCCGATGGAGCCCGTCAGGGGGTTGGAGCCGAAGAGCCCGCCGCCCCGCTTTTCCAGTTCGCGGTTGTCGATGCGGAGCCGGCAGCACATGCTCCGGGCATCTTCCGGATTCATGTCGGAGTTGATGAAGTTGGAAAAGTAGGGAACGCCGTACTTGGCCGTCATCTCCCAGAGGCTGGCGAGGTTCGGGTCTTCCCAGTTGAAATTCTTGGTGACGTTGTAGGTCGGGATGGGAAACGTGAACACTCTTCCCTTGGCATCCCCTTCCGCCATCACCTCCAGAAAGGCGCGATTGAAGAGATTCATTTCCTTCTGAAAGTCTCCGTAGACCTCTTTCTGGGGCTGGCCGCCGATGATGACGGACTGCTCCGCGTAATACCGGGGCACCGTCACGTCGAGGGTCACGTTCGTGAAGGGGGTCTGGAAACCGACCCGGGTCGGGACATTGATGTTGAAGATGAATTCCTGGAGGGCCTGCTTGATCTCGATGTATTCGAGGCTGTCGTAGCGGATGAAGGGTGCCAGCAGGGTGTCGAAATTGGAAAAGGCCTGGGCGCCGGCCGCCTCGCCCTGAAGCGTGTAGAAGAAGTTGACGATCTGTCCCAGGGCGCTCCGGAGGTGCTTGGCGGGCCGGCTCTCCACCTTCCCGGAAACGCCGCGGAAGCCTTCCAGGAGCAGGTCGTAGAGGTCCCAGCCGACACAGTAGACCGACAGGAGGGAGAGGTCGTGGATGTGAAAATCCCCGTCCGAATGGGCCTTGCGGATCTCCGGGGAATAGATCTCGTTCAGCCAGTAGACCTTGCTCACCTCCGAGGAGATGTAGTTGTTGAGTCCCTGGAGGGAATAGTCCATGTTGCTGTTTTCGTTTATCTTCCAATCTTTTTTCTTGAGGTACTGGTCGACCAGGTCCACCTCCATCTTCTGGGTGATTTCCCGCAACCGGGCGTGCTGGTCCCGGTAGATGATGTAGGCTTTGGCGGTCTTGCGGTAGGGGGAGTCGAGAAGCACCTCCTCCACGATGTCCTGGGCATCCTCCACGGTCATGATGTTGCCGTTGTACAGCTTTTCCGCCAGATTGAGGACCCGGATGGTGAGTTTCCGGGCGGCCTTTTCATCGAATTCCCCCGTCGCCTCCCCGGCCCTGGCAATGGCATTCGTGATTTTCTCGGCATTGAACTTGACGAGCCGACCGTCCCGTTTCCTGATCTTGCCACGCATGGAAATTCCCTCCGCTTTTTCCTATGAACCGATTATGAATATGACGATGATGTGCCCTACATATTGGGGTGGAGGACACCTTTTACCACTACATATTGGTGCAATCAAGGAGAAAATGGGAGGGCAGGCAGGATCGGCCTCCGCCGGGGAGGCGGTGGTTCTTCGTTTTTTTAAAAGAAGTCGGGAGGTTGATGCATCCGGGAGCGGTCGGGGAGGCCGCTCCCGGTTTTTTTCAGCGATACGCGCGCCGGACCTCGGCGAAACCGTCCAGGGCTCCCATGATAGTCCGGTCGTCGACGCAGTAGGCGATGCGGAAATGTCCCGGCCCGCCGAACCCGCTTCCGGGAACGGTCAGGATCCGTTTCTCCTGCAAGGCCCGGACGAAGGCCACGTCGTCTTCAAGGGGACTCCGGGGAAAGAGATAGAAGGCCCCCTCCGGTTTCGTCACCTCGTAGCCGGCCTTGACGAGCCCCTCGTACAGGAGGTCCCGTTTTCTCCGGTAGATGCCCGCATCCACCTGGACTCCCTGGAGGCGGCTGATCACCCGCTGCATCAGCGCCGGAGCGTTGACGAAACCGAGGATCCGGTTGCACAGGACCAGGGCTCCCAGGAGATCCTCCATCGGCTCGGCGGAAGGGCTGACGGCGATGAAGCCGATCCGCTCCCCCGGCAGGGACAGGCTCTTCGAGTAGGATGACGCCACCAGGCTGTTCCCGTAGGCCGCCAGGATACTGGGAACCTTCACCCCGTCGTAAGCCAGTTCGCGGTAGGGCTCGTCGGACACCAGGTAAATCGGCCTCCCCAGGTCCCTGCTTTTCTCCGCCAGGATTTTCGCGAGGGCGACGATGGAGGCCTCGTCGTAAACGCGGCCGGTCGGGTTGTTGGGCGAGTTGATGAGGACAACCTTCGTCTTGTCGTTGACGGCCGCGGCCATGGCCTCCAGGTCCAGCGAAAAGTCGGGCTTCGTCGGAATGAGTTTCAGGACGCCACCGGCGTTGTCCGCGTAAAAGCGATACTCCACGAAGAAGGGCGTCGGGACGACGACCTCGTCCCCCGGGTCCAGGAGCGATTTCAGGATGACATTGAGGGCTCCGCCGGCCCCGCAGGTCATGACGAGGTGATCCGCCGTCAGGGCGACGCCGTGAATCCCGGAGAGATGGTCCGCCACGGCCCGGCGGGTATCCGGGTAGCCGGCGTTGGGCATGTAGCCGTGCATCCCCTCTATCTCCTCGGCTGCCAGTCGCCGCAGCTCTTCCTTGAAGACCGCCGGGGGGTCCACGTTCGGGTTCCCGAGGCTGAAGTCGTAGACATTCTCGGCGCCATGGATCTGCCTGAGGCGGACACCCTCCTCGAACATCCTGCGAATCCAGGAAGACTTGGAAATGAAGGATTGGATCTTCCGGGAAATGGCCATGAAACGCCTCCTGGCGGGTGTTTGCCCGGCTTTCCAGCCCGACGCCGGGCGGCGCCGGCAGCTTTGTACCACAGGGGCCGGGCGGCGTCAACGCGGGGGTGCCGACCCGTCGGGGAACGACATCTCCGCCAACGCAAGGCCATGTACCGTCCCCGGAATTCTTGACATTCCGCCTCCCCTGCCCTAGACTGCCTCCATCTCCCCGCGGCCGGATTCCGGCACCACCGCCGTGGCCGGAGGGGGAAATCCTGAGGAAAACCAGATATCGCCATGCCCATCTACGAATACGAATGCAAGAAGTGCAAGGACCGTTTCGAGCTCCTGGTCCGGGCAAGCGACCGGGACTCGGACCTCGCCTGTCCGACCTGCCGGTCGAAGAAAATCCGCAAGCTGATGTCCGCCGTCGCGGGTGGAAAAACCGGTTGCTCATCCTGCGCCGCCACATCCTGCAGTCCCGGCTGAGGCCACTGAGCCGATGCGGCGGTCCGCCGCATTTTCCCGTTGCCAACATGCCCCGGATTGGTTATAAGGCTCGCGCACCGCAGAGTCCCTCCGGAGAGCCCCAACCGAAACAGTCCGACACCGCGAATCGGAGCCGGAGGCGTTCCGGGGTCTCATAAAGACGAAAGGAGTTCCTGCATGAACATTCTTATTTTCGGACCCAACGGCAGCGGCAAGGGCACCCAGGGCGCCATCGTCCAGAAGAAGTTCGGCGTGCCCCACATCGAGACGGGCGTTATCTTCCGCCAGAACATCAAGGGGGGAACGGAGCTGGGCATGAAGGCGAAGGCCTTCATCGACAAGGGCGAGCTGGTTCCCGACGAGATCACCGTTCCCATGATTCTGAGCCGACTGCAGGAAGACGACTGCAAGAAGGGCTGGCTCCTGGACGGCTTCCCGAGGAATCTGGCCCAGGCGGAGGCCCTCTGGAAGGCCCTGCAGGCGGCGGGCATGAAACTCGACTTCGTCATCGAGATCCTCCTGGACCGCAAGATCGCCAAGCAGCGCATCATGGGCCGGAGGCTCTGCGCCAACGACAACAACCATCCCAACAACATCTTCATCGACGCCATCAAGCCGGCGGAAAAAGACGGCAAGCCGGTGTGCCGGGTCTGCGGCTGCGAGACTCTGACGGCCCGGGCCGACGATCAGGACGAGGACGCCATCGACAAGCGTCACGGCATCTACTACGACACGAAGACCGGCTCTCTGGCGGCGGTGAACTACTTCAAGGAGCGCACCAAGGTCATCGGAGTCGACGGGACGGCGGGCGTCAAGGAAGTCTCCGAAGACCTGCTTAAAAAACTGGTGTAAGCCGTTTCCCGACAGAACGGACGGCCCCGGGCATGGAGCACGGTCATCCCGGTGGCGTCTTCAGAAACACAGGCCCTCCCGGCCAGCGGGAGGGCTTTTTTTTCCGCTCACGACGCCGAAACAAGAGCTGCCCGCAGCTTTGCCCTTGTCGCGAGCCACTCGGCATACGACGAGGACGCCTCACGGCTCCGGATTTCAGGCACCTTGCATGCAGCCCTTTTGAACAGCCTGTCCGGGGAATTTATCTTGCTTGCCAAATGGTTTTATGTTGACAGTGGAAACCATCCTGAGAGGGAAATGCCGAAGGTTCCGGGAGGACCCATGAAACGCTTGCTCATCGCCGGCTTCATCGCCTTGTTGCCGCTTCTTCTGCAGGGATGCATCGAGGATGATATCCGGGTCTCCGTTCGTCCCGACGGATCCGGGACCATCGAGGAAAAGCTCCTCATCTCCAATACCGTCAAGGAATTCATGGAGAGCATGAACCAGGCGGCGGAAAAGGAGGGGCAGGAGGAGAAGACCGGCACCGACCCGAAAGAGGACGGCGGGAAGGAGGCAAAGCCCGAGAAGCCCGACGAGGTCGCCAAGATGATGAAGGAGGCCAGGGAGAAATCGCCCCATTTCGGAACCGGTGTACGGTTCGTATCCGTCGTACCCGAGAAAACGGAGTCCGCGGCGGGCTATCGTGCCGTTTACGCCTTCGACGACATCCGCCGGATCCGGATCGGCAAGGAAAAGAAACATGAAGACAGCGCCCCGAACGACAAACCGGCAGATAAGGCGAAGGAAGATGACGCCATCCGTTTCGAGTTCGCCAAGTCCTCTGCCGGCTCCCCGGCCCTGTTGACCGTCCGCCTGCCGGAGAAGGCAAAGGACCCGAACAGGGAGAAGGGGCTCCAAGACCCCGGGAAGAAAGAAACCACCGCTCCGGAGCAGCCCATGGATCCCAAAACCATCGAGATGATGCAGACCCTCTTCAAGGGCATGCGGATGAGCGTCTCCGTCCGGATCGAAGGTTCCATCATCGAGACCAACGCCACCTGGCGGCAGGGCGCAGAGATCACCCTCATGGACCTCGATTTCGAAAAGATCCTGGGAAACAGGGAACTGATGCAGAAGATGACCGCCGGAAAGCCCGAGTCCTTCGCGGACATGAAGGCGCTGTTCCACAAAGTCGAAGGGCTGAAGTTCGAGCTGCAGAACCCCATGACGGTGAGCTTTCAGAAGGCGCCCTGATCCCGGCGGACATCCACGGCGAGCGGTCGGGATTCCGTCCCGGGAGACTCCGAAGGGCAACCGTCGGGCGGAGTGTCGCGTCCCGAACCGGGATGGCCGGCAGCCGGCAAGATGACGTCCGGCCGCATCCGCCGATTTCCGCACCGCCCCTTTCCCTGCCCGGGGAGCGGCCGCCTCGTTGTGCCGCTCCGGTTTGATTCTTCATCTCTCCCCCCTGTGGCTGCCGCCGGTTCGTCTGCTTTCTCGAATGGGTCGGTCTCGAAAAGGACGGTCTCGTCGTATTCCCGGACAGGAAGATGTCCGGACTTCCCGGACGGATTGACAAAATCACGCGGCTCTAGTAAGGAAGGGCGCTTCGAAGGGAGTTTATGGAAACCATACGCAATTTCAGCATCATCGCCCACATCGACCACGGCAAGTCCACCCTGGCGGACCGCCTGATCCAGCATACCGGCGTCTGCGACGACCGGAACTTCCAGGACCAGATCCTCGACAACATGGACATCGAGCGGGAGCGGGGCATCACGATCAAAAGCCAGGCCATCACCCTGCCCTACCGGGCCAAGGACGGCCGGGACTACGTGCTCAACCTGATCGACACACCGGGCCACGTGGACTTCTCCTATGAAGTCTCCCGTTCTCTGGCTTCCTGTGAGGGCGTCCTTCTTCTCATCGACGCGGCCCAGGGGGTCCAGGCCCAGACCCTGGCCAACCTTTATCTGGCGCTGGAGCACAACCTGGAGATCATTCCGGTCATCAACAAGATCGACCTGCCCGCGGCGGACGTGGAGCGCGTCCTGGAACAGATCGACGCGGAACTGGGACTGGATCCGGACAGCGCACTGCGCTGCTCCGCCAAGGAGGGCATCGGCATTGAGGATATCCTCGAGGCCGTGGTGGAGCGGATTCCGCCACCCCGGGGAAATCCCGAGGCCCCCCTGGCGGCCCTGATCTTCGACGCCAAGTACGACCCCTTCCGGGGCACCGTCATTAATTGCCGGATTTTCGACGGCGCGGTGAAAAGCGGCGACACAATCCGATTCATGTACAACGGGACAACCTACCGGGTGGAAGAAGTCGGGCGCTTTCTGCTGACCCGGGAAAAGCGATCCGTCCTCTCGGCAGGCGAGGTAGGCTACATCATCGCCGGCGTGAAGACCGTCGCCGACGTCCGGACGGGCGATACGATCACCCTGGACGCTCGCCCCTGCGACGGCCCGCTTCCCGGTTTCAAGGAGGTCAAGCCCGTCGTCTTCGCCTCCATCTATCCCATCGCCTCGGACGACTACGAGGACTTGGCCGTGGCGCTGGAGAAGTACCGGCTCAACGACGCTTCGTTCGTCTACGAGAAAGACTCCTCCGTCGCCCTGGGGCAGGGATTCCGATGCGGATTCCTGGGGCTTCTTCACCTGGACGTCGTTCAGGAGCGCCTGGAGCGGGAGTACGACCTCTCCATCATTCTCTCGGTCCCCTCGGTGCGCTATCGGTTTACCTTGAGGGACGGATCCGTCGTCGACGTGGACAACCCCTCCCATTACCCGGACCCCATCTCCATAGAAAGCTCCGAGGAGCCATACATCCGGGCCATGATGATGGTCCCGGAGCGCTACCTGGGCGCCGTCATGAAGCTCTGCATGGAAAAACGGGCCGTGAATTCGAGCCTGAACTATCCCACCCCGGGACGGGCCGAACTCACGTACGAAATGCCCCTGGCGGAGGTCATTTATGATTTCTACGACCGCTTCAAGTCGGTCACCCAGGGATACGGCTCCTTCGATTACGACCTGATCGACTACCGGGAGAGCAACCTGGCGCTCCTGGACATCCTGGTAAACGGGGAAAAGGTCGATGCCCTCTCCCAGATCGTCCACCGGGACAAGGCCCGTGTTCGGGGCGTCCAGGCCTGCGACCGCCTGAAGGACGAGATCCCCCGGCAGATGTTCAAAATCGCCATCCAGGGAGCCATCGGCGGCGAGATCATCTCCCGGAGCACCATCTCCGCGTTCCGGAAGGACGTTACGGCCAAGTGCTACGGCGGCGACATCACGCGGAAGCGGAAGCTCCTGGAGAAGCAGAAAAAAGGCAAGAAGCGCATGAAGATGGTGGGAAACGTCAGCATTCCCCAGAGCGCCTTCCTGGCGGTCCTGAAGTCCGACACGGACTGAGCGGGGCGCCGTGGCCGCGGGCCTTTACATCCACGTCCCCTTCTGCCGCGCCAAGTGCGCCTACTGCGGTTTCTACTCCCTCCCGGGAATGGAGAGGGAAATCCCCCGGTTCCTGGAGGCCCTGCGCCGCGAGACGGCCTTTTATCGGCGCTTCTTCCGGTCCTTCGACACGGTCTATTTCGGGGGAGGCACGCCGTCCCTGCTCGCGCCGGAGCAGATCGGACGGATGATCGAAGACGCCCGGCACACCTTCCGTATCGCCCCCGATGCCGAGATCACCGTGGAGATGAATCCCGCCGACCGGACCACCGCGGACCTGCGGTCTCTCCGGGCCGTCGGGGTGAATCGCCTGAACATCGGCGTCCAGTCCCTCGACGACCGGATCCTTTCCTTACTGGGGCGCCGGCACACGGCGGAGCAGGCCCTGCACGCCGTCCGGGATGCACAACAGGCCGGATTCGGAAACCTGGGAATCGACCTGATGTACGGCATCCCCGGACAGTCGATGGAGGGCTGGATGGAGACGCTGGCGGCCGCCATTGCTCTCCCGATCGTTCACCTGTCCTGTTACGAGTTGACCGTCGAGCCCGACACGCCCCTCGGCCGGCGTCTCGGGAAATCCCGGCTGGAGCCGGCAGGAGAATCTCTTGCGGCCGACTTCTTCCTCGCCACATCCCGATTCCTGGCCGAAGCAGGGTATCTCCACTACGAGGTGTCGAATTTCGCCCGGGGATCTCAGCATGTCAGCCGCCACAACTCAAAATACTGGCGGCATGTCCCCTATCTCGGCCTGGGACCCTCGGCCCATTCGTTCCGGGGAACCCGGCGCTGGTGGAACGTACGCTCCCTGGATGATTATCTGGCATCCGTCGAGTCGGGAAGCCCCCCCGTCGCCGCTGCGGAGACTCTTTCCCGGGAAGAGATGGCCCTGGAGGCGCGATTCCTGGCCCTGCGGACCGCACGGGGGCTCCACCTGGAAGGCTATCGAAGGAAATTCGGGCTGGATCTGAAAAGAGAGAAAGGTCCCCTCCTCCGGAAGCTTGCGGACGAAGGTGTCGTGGAGCTGTCCAGGGGATTCCTGCGACCGACCCGGGCGGGTCTGGCCATGGCGGATCGGCTGGCGCTGCTCTGAGGCATAAGCGGCGCGAATGGCTCATCCGCGTGTCTCTTCATGCTTCCCCCAGCGTTTCCATCACCATATGCTTCGCCCGCTCGATGATCTTTTCGTACTGCAGGCTGGTTCGCTGAACGTGGTAATGCACATTGAGGTAGCGCTGTTTTCGGCTCCGCCCGTTGAAGGTCCCGCGGAATTCATCCGCGGAACCGACCCGCTCCAGGAACAGTTCGCCCCAGTTGTTCGCGTACAGCACACTGTATGAGTCGCCGTTCCTGACCCCCGACGCATCTTCGAAGTTGGCGATGACGAGCATGGTCTCCAACTGCTCCTGGATGCTGAAGTTCTGGAAGTCGATGGCGGAGATGTTGTAGATCCCGAACAGATTCCGGATCTTTTTTCCAAGGTTCAGGATTTCCTGCAGGGTCACGGACGTGGGATTCGGAAGCATGCGAACCTCCCCGGGCCGGAAGAGATCGTTCCAGACCAGATGGGCGATGCAGGGAATGATGTGAATGTCCTCGACGATCACCGTCTCCGGATCATCGGCGGGAAGGACTTGCCATTTTTTCCCGTTGAAGCGGAAAACGAGAGTCGGCTGGTTCAGTGAATCCGTCGGTTTGTGAATCACAGCGATCTTGGATGGCTTTTTCTCCAGACAGGAGGAAAGCTTCCGGCCGATGATCCGCAGGTCTCCGGGGCTGACCCGGCTCGGCTCCGCATTCGACTGCACCCCGGTGATGTCCTTGTATATCTTCAGGAGCAGCGCCAGCGCGCGGTTCCCGATGCGGACCTGGTCATGGAAATGCCATGTTTTGAACTTGTTGAGGCTGTGGATCTCCTCCCTGGAAAGGGGATCTTTCCGGAAGGTCTCCCCGAGGAGTTCCTCCCGCATCCCCGCCTTCCGGGAATGCATCTTCATGTCGCACCGCAGGTAGATGCATTTCTGGATGAATTGGAAATCGTCGCGGTTCCGCTCCCGGTTGAAATCGAAAATGGCCCGGATCGTGAAAGTTCCCGGATCGATGAAGGGGTGATCCTTCGCCGGATTCATGACCTCCGCCCGGAACTGGTGGCAGAGCAGGCGGCCGGGGGGAAACGCGAGGAACATCTGCAGGATCAGCATCTTGGTGATGGATTTCAGGGGATGGGTGAGAGCCTTGTTGAACTGCCAGAGGGCGGCGCCGAAGTACTCCTCCCGCTCGACCCGCTCCAGGTTCCCCAGGTCAATGGCATCGTAATCCCCGAAAACGTCCCGTTCGTAATCGGCGGCCAGCTTCCGGTAATCGACGTCACCATCCGGATCGAAGGCCAGCCACCAGAGGGGAATTTTACCGGCAATCAGGACCGCCGTGCGGTAGAACTCCTCCTTCAGGATGTTTTTCTGGGTGCTTCCGCTGCTCTCGCTGGAGACATCGCCGAAATGCCCGTTCCGGACGTCTTCCACGTCGCAGAGAAAGAAATAGACGGGCATGCGGATGTTCGCATCGAGCCAGTCCTTGATCAGGTTGACCTTCTGCTGCAGCTGAGCCATTCCCTCCTCGCCGAAGCACTCCCGATCCACACAAAGCCATATGTCGCAGTCCGAACAGGCGGTCTGCGTTACGGAACCGATGCTGCCGATCGTATAGATGCCTTGGATCATCCAGGAATCGGGCTTGAATTTCGCCTTTCGCCTTGCCTTGTCGATATGGAACAGGAAACTGAAAGACGCCTCCCGTTTCCGGATCTCCGGGTCATGATCCAGGTTGGATACGCCGATGGGGCGTGCCAGGTGAGGGACATATCCGGGAACCTGGGGATGGTTTTCGTTCAGCATCCACGGGAGAAGATACAGGATGGCCTCGCTGTCCTTCGGGGCAAGCTCGGCAAAGAGCCCTTTCCGGAACTGGTTGTAGGCGAGATATCGTTTTTTGTTTTGAACGAATGTCTTCGGAAGCATGGCCCTGTCTTTCTGCAGGAAGAGAGTTTTCCGCTACCCCGCCTGTTTTGCCGTTTCACGAATGAGTGGCGCAAGAACAGCGTGATTCCCGAACCGGGACTCTCCACTTTTCCTATCGAACCAAAGCCTGAAATTCTTTAGCCCGACAACGAATTAAAAAACTTTGAAATCATTACCCTATTCTAAATTTTTCGGCGATTCTATTCCTGCGGGCAGAC
>CAYNEJ010000064.1:0-7809 GCA_964396205.1 uncultured Syntrophaceae bacterium | reverse complement strand
TTTCCGCCGAGATCCGCATTCCGAAGAAGGACCGGTAAACGAAAATCAGGGCGATCAAAACGAACAGCGAGGCCAGACCAAGCTTCATGCCCTTGCTGGTCATCGTAACGGCGATTTCCGTCGCCAGGAGACCGAACAGGGTCGTGAACTTGATGATCGGGTTCATGGAGACCGACGAAGTGTCCTTGTAGGGGTCGCCGACAGTGTCGCCGACAACGGTCGCTTCGTGGAGGGGTGTATTCTTCATCTTGAGATCGACCTCGACGATCTTCTTGGCGTTATCCCAGCAACCGCCGGCATTGGCCATGAAGATAGCCTGGAAGAGCCCGAAGAACGCGATCCCGATCAGATAGCCGATGAAGAAGTAGGGATCGAAGAAGGCCAGACCCAGGGCCATGAAGAAGACGACGATGAAGATGTTGATCATCCCCTTCTGGGCATAGACCGTACAGATCCGGACGACTTCCTTGCTGTCCTCGATGGAGGCTTGCGCCTTGTTGAGGTCGATATTGTCCTTGATGTAGACGACGGCCCGGTAGGAACCCGTAACAACGGCCTGGATCGAGGCGCCGGTGAACCAGTAGATCACGCAACCGCCCATGAGGAGACCGAGGATGATCTCCGGCTGGACGAGGCTGAGTTTCGCAATGACGTTCCCGAACATCTTCTCCAGGAGAATGATGATCCCGAAGACCATGGTGGTGGCGCCGACGACGGCCGTTCCGATGAGGACCGGCTTGGCGGTCGCCTTGAAGGTGTTCCCTGCGCCGTCGCCCGACTCGAGGAAGTGCTTGGACTGCTCGAAGTCGGGAGTGACACCGAAGTGCTTCTTCACCACGTCCTTGGCGTCGGGACGGGACTCGATCATGGACAATTCATAGATGGACTGGGCGTTATCGGAAACAGGACCGAAGCTGTCGACGGCAATCGTCACGGGACCCATGCCGAGGAAGCCGAAGGCCACGAGGCCGAACGCGAAGACCGGGGCCGCAAACTTGAAGGCATCCGGAAGGATGGCCATCACCGCGGGTGCCTGGGACACGAGATAGGCGACGAGCATGAGGAGCAGAATCGTCAGGCCTTCCCAGAAGGCGGAGAAATTGCCGGCAACCAGACCGGAGAGAATGTTCAGCGAAGCGCCGCCCTGGCGGGAGGCGTTGACGCACTCCTCGCAGTGGCGGGAACTTGTGCTGGTGAAGACCTTGGTGAATTCAGGAATCAGCGCGCCGGCAATGGTCCCGCAGCTGATGATGATGGACAGGGCCAGCCAGAGAGCCATGGAGTCACCCACCGGGGGGAGTTCCGCCAGCAGGAGATAGCTGGCGCCGAAGGTCACAGCGATCGAAACGATCGAGGTGATCCAGACCAGATTGGTCAGGGGGTGTTCGAAATTGAAGTCCTTCTTGCCGCTGAAGGCGGACTTGCTGACGACGTCGTTCACGAAGTAGGATGCCAGGGATGTCAGGATCATGAGGATACGCATGGCAAAGATCCAGACGACCAGCTTGCCGCCCATTGCGGGGTTGTCCGCCAGGGCCAGGGCCAAAAACGCGATCAGGGCCACGCCCGTGACGCCGTAGGTCTCGAAACCGTCCGCCGTGGGACCGACGCTGTCGCCCGCGTTGTCACCGGTGCAGTCGGCGATGACGCCGGGGTTCTTCGGATCGTCTTCCGGAAGGTGGAAGATGATCTTCATGAGGTCGGAGCCGATGTCGGCGATCTTCGTGAAGATACCGCCGCAGATACGGAGGGCGGAGGCGCCGAGGGACTCACCGATGGCAAAACCGATGAAGCAGGGACCGGCCAGTTCACCCGGGATGTAGGCCAGGATGATGATCATGAAAAAGAGCTCGATGCTGACCAGAAGCAGACCCACGCTCATGCCGGACCGCAGACAGATGTTGACGATGCTGAGGGGATTCCCGCTCAGGGAGGCGAAGGCCGCCCGGGAGTTGGCCACGGTGTTGATCCGGATGCCGAACCAGGCCACACCATAGGAACCCAGGATTCCCAAAATGGAAGCAGCGAGAATGATGATCACTTCCATTGCGCCCATATGCGACAGAACGCCGAAATAGTAAACCATGCAGGCACCGATCAGGATCCACAGCGCCGCTAGGAATTTCCCCTGCTGAAGAACGTAGGTCTTGCAGGTCTCCCAGATTGTCTGGGACACATCCAGCATGGCCTGATGGGCCGGCAGGTTTTTCGTCTGGGTGTACTGCATCCAGCCGAAAATCAAACCGATCACGCAAACAGCCAGACCCAGGTTCAGGATCAGCATGCCGCTCAGTGAGCCGGCCATGAAGGATACCTGGCTCAGGTCAGGCAGCTTGATGTCCGCCTCACCGGCAAAGGCCATGGGCGCCATGCACAAAAGCATGAGCGTAATGGCCAAGGTAAGGGAAAGAATACTTCTTTTACCTTTACGCATCATTAAACCTCCTCTTCCTCAAAATTTTTCTTGGCTCTGCCATTGTACCGGTTCATGGCCGCCGGAAGTCCCGACGTCACGAGCAAGCCAATGGCTTCCGCCGCTTCAGTAATGACCTCTGACAATCTCTCCAGATCCTCCCGGGGGAGAATCTGGAGTACATAGTCTTCTACCATTCCTTTATGGGGCGGCTTGCCGATCCCCATGCGAACACGGATAAAATCGTCCTCCCCAAGGGATTGTATGACGGAGATCAAACCTTTGTGCCCGCCGGCACCTCCCCCTTTTTTCAGGCGGAGGGTTCCGAAGGGCAGGTCAAGATCGTCATGGACGACGATGAGGTTTCCCAGGTCTATTTTATAAAAGTCAAAGAGCCTGCGGACAGACATCCCGCTGAGGTTCATATACGTCTGAGGCTTGGCGAGAAGGGCGGGCAATGGACCGACGGATCCCTTGCCATAAATCGCCTCGAACCGCTTCTGGGAGAGGGGTATCTCCTCACGGTCGGCCAGCCCATCAATGACCAGAAATCCCAGGTTGTGCCGGCTGAACCGGTATTTCTCCCCCGGATTGCCCAGCCCCACGATGAGCTTCATCGGATTCCCCGATCCTTACTCCTCGCGCGCCTTCTGTCTCAGGACTTCCGGTTCCTTCGCACCATCCTCGCCGGCTTCCGTCTCGGCCGCTTCGGCGACTCTCGGGGCCATAACGGTAACAACGGCCGTTTCCTCGCTGTCGACCATCATGATCCCTTCCGCCACCTTGAGGTCCGCCACTTTCAGGGAGTCACCGATCTTGAGGTCGGTCACATCCACCTCGATGAACTGGGGAAGCAATCCCGGCAGACAGCTCACCCGAACATCCCTCTTGAGTTGGAGCATCTCGCCGCCATCCTGCATTCCGACGGGCGTACCGGTGAAATGGAGGGAAACGTCGAAGGTCATCTTGTGGTCCATGCTGACTTCGCAAAAATCGGCGTGGAACAGTTTGCGGCTGGCCGGATCGATCTGAATGTCCTTGATCACGGACAGCTTTTCCGCTCTTTCCCCGGATCCCTCGATCATCAGTTTCACAAAGACATTTTCTTCCGCTTCCTTCAACAGCTTGAGCAGATCGCGGGAACTGACGGATATGGGCACGGAGTCGGCTCCGCCGCCGTAAAACACGGCCGGAATCTTCCCCTGGCTGCGCAGACGCCGGGCCAGCCCCTTTCCCGATCCTGTCCGGGCCTCGGCCCTCAACTCCATGACTTCCATGACTTCCTCCTGCTATATGAATAGTGAACTGATGGAATCGTTATAGTAAATCCGCCGCACCGCTTCGCTTAACAGCTTGGCCACGGAAAGCACGTGGACCCGGTTGCAGGCCTTCGCCCCCTTGTGAAGCGGGATTGTATCGGTGACGACGACTTCCTTGAGCGAAGAGCTTTCGATCCGCTCAATGGCCGGACCGGAAAGCACCGGATGGGTGCAGCAAACGGCCACTTCGAGGGCTCCCGCCTCTTTCAGGGCATTGCAGCCCTGAACGACTGTCCCTGCCGTATCGATCATGTCATCCAGGATAATGACCCGTTTCCCCTCAACATTACCAATAATATTCATTACCTGTGCTTCATTGGGGCCGTCCCGGCGCTTGTCGATGATGGCCAGACTCGCCCCGAGGCGCTTGGCAAAAGCCCTCGCCCGTTCGACGCCCCCCGTATCGGGAGATACGACAACGGTGTTTTCCGTGTAACGTTCTTTGAAATAATCCAGAAGAATCGGGGTGGCGAAGAGGTTGTCGACGGGGATGTTGAAGAAGCCCTGGATCTGGCCGGCGTGAAGGTCCATGGAGAGAACCCTGCTGGCGCCGGCCGTCGTAATGAGATCGGCCAGAAGCTTTGCCGATATCGGTGCCCGCGGTGCCACTTTCCGGTCCTGTCTGGCATATCCGTAATACGGAATGACCGCTGTGATGCGATCCGCGGAGGCTCGCTTCATGGCGTCAATCATGATCAGCAGTTCCATGCAGGTGAGGTTCACCGGCGGACAGGTCGACTGGATGATGAAAACATCCATTCCGCGGACGTTTTCGTCGATTTCCACCCTTGTCTCGCCATCGCTGAACGTAGAGACATGGGCCTTGCCGAGCGTTACTCCCAGATGATCGCAGATCTTTCGGGAAAGCTCCGGATTGGCGTTCCCGGAGAATACTCTGATTCTTTCCAGCATGTTGAACTCTCACTAGATGGGGATCAGTCCCCCGATGGGTTAACCGGTCACGGACATGGCTGGGGCGGGAGGATTCGAACCTCCGTATGCAAGATCCAAATTCTTGTGTCTTACCGCTTGACGACGCCCCAGTGCAGTATCCAGACCGTCACGTATATCCGGACCCGGGATCAGTCAACCGGCGGATGACAACAAAGCGATCGGGAGTCACAGTGAACGGACCGTGTACACGTCCCATTTCCCGGATCCCGTCAGGGCCGCCGCCGCTCTCCGGGCATCTTCTCCTTTTTCGAAAACACCGAAGACGGAGGGACCGCTGCCGGACATCAGGGCTCCCAAAGCGCCTTTTCGAAGCAGGAGATTCTTCAATTCCTGAAGCTCCGGATGGCGCTTCAGGGTCACGCTCTCCAGATCGTTTCTAAGACCCTGCGCCAAGTCACAGATCGTATAAAATCGCGGGATGCTATAATGGATAAGACCGTTTGTCAATGCCAAATTCAGCCCTTTGTAGACCGGGCCGGTGGGCACCTCGAGGGGGGGATGAAGAAGAACCAGGTCGAAGGAAGGAAGGGGCTCCGCCGGTTCGAGTCGTTCGCCGATTCCAAAGGCCCAGGCCCGGCTTCCGGACAGGAAGAAGGGGACATCGGCTCCCAGGGAAGCAGCCAGGCGGATCAATTCGTCCGTGGAAAGAGGAAATCCGTAGATTTCATTCAGAGTGGACAGCGCGATCGCGGCATTGGAACTGCCACCGCCCAACCCCGCGGCCATGGGGATTTGCTTGCGGAGTTCGATCTCCACACCCCCGGGTATGCAGGAACGGGAAAAAAAGGCTCGGGCAGCCCGATACACCAGGTTCCGCTCGTCTTCCGGAAGACCGCTTCCCGGGCAGTGGAGGGTGATTCCCTGCGGTTTCTGATGAAAGATCAGTTCATCGTAGAGGCTGATCGCTTGCATCAGGGAAGCGATTTCGTGATAACCGTCGCTTCTCTTTCCCAGGACCCTGAGAACGAGGTTCACCTTTGCCGGAGACAGCCTCCGGATCATTCCTTTGCACTCTCTTTCACATACCGCATTCGCAGCTCGAAGAGGGCACTGTCCAGGAGGGCCTTCTCTCCCTCGTCCAGGTTGCCCGTCGTCTTGCGCTGGAGCATGCCCAGGATGTCGATTGTCTGTTTGGCCGCGAGCAGGTTTCGTTCTGTCCGGTTGGTTACCGGATCCGCAATGTCACCGAAATGATAGAGAACCGACGTGCTCAGGGACACGACAAAGCTGGCAAACGATACCTCGGGGTAGGAGGCCTCTCCCTCCCGGGAGTCTGCCGGGGCTGGCTCGTCGTGGTGAGTTTCCTGCCGGGGAGAAGACGCTTCGCCGTCAGCCGGCCGATCATCCGTGGAGGTGGACGCAGCCTCAGAATCAGCCGTCCCTTCTTTCGGGGCTCCCGATTCGTCGAAAAGCCGCCGATCCCTGATGACAAACCCTTTTCCTTCCTTTTCTTCCGCCATGACACACGCCTCCGATAGGAAAGGACTCCCGGCAATAACCGGAAACATGCCCGTATCGCCGGAAGTCCGATTGGGTACTCACGAAATCTTCATGCCGCGCAGCCTGGCAATCCGCTCTTCGATCGGCGGATGGGTGCTGAACAGGCTCATCAGAGACCGTCCCGTCAGGGGGTTGACGATGAACATGTGGGCCGTTGACGGATTGGCCTCCATCGGGACGGCCTGTGAGGCACGGGATAGTTTCTCGAGGGCGCCCGCCAGCCCGTAAGGCTTGCCCGACACTTTGGCACCGCCGTCATCGGCCATGTATTCCCGGGAGCGGGAGACGGCCATCTGGATGATCGTCGCAGCGATGGGTGCGAGGATGGCCATCGCGATCAGGCCGATGATCCCTCCTCCCCCTTCGTCGTCATCCCGGCTGGCACCGCCGAAAATAGCCGCCCACTGAGCCATGTTGGCCAGCATGACGATGGCTCCCGCCAGCGTCGCGGCGATGGAGCCGATGAGGATGTCCCTGTTCTTGATATGGGTAAGCTCATGGGCGATGACCCCTTCCAACTCGTCCCGGTTCAGGATCCTGAGGATTCCTTCCGTCACGGCCACGACGGCATGCTGCTCGTTGCGTCCCGTGGCAAAAGCATTGGGCGTATCGCCCGGAACGATGTAAACGCGAGGCATGGGAAGAGCCGCTTTCAGGGCCAGGTTCTTCACCATGTGATAAAGCTCCGGTGCCTGGGCCTCCGTGACCTCCTGGGCACGGTACATTCTCAGGACGATCTTGTCTGAAAACCAGTAGCTCCCAAAGTTCATAACCATCGCAAACACGAAGGCCAGGACGACCCCGCCCCGCCCTCCGAAATATCCTCCGATCAGCATCAGGAGTCCCGTCAGCGCCCCCAGGAGAAGTGCCGTTCGGAACGAATTCATGTGGGCCTCCTTTTCTCTGTTTCCGGTTTCTGCATGGTGATTTCGCCGGTCTCGGACACATCCACCCGGATCGTGTCGCCCTCCCGGAACGTCCCCTCCAGGATCTTCATGGCCAGCGGGTCCAGCAGAAGCTTCTGAAGCGCCCGCTTGAGCGGTCTTGCGCCGTACACGGGGCTGTATCCGGCCTCGGCTATAGTATCTTTCGCCCGGTCTGTCAATTCGAGGGTCAGCTTGCGCTCCTCCAGCCGCTTCACGATCAGCCCGATCTGGATCAGGATGATCCGGCGGATATCCTCGAGGGCCAGTGCCCGGAACATGATGATGTCGTCCACCCGATTGAGAAACTCGGGACGGAACGTGGCCCTGAGCGCTTCCATGGCCTGCGCTCTCTTGTCATTCTCGCTCATGTTCGGATCCTGGATCCACTGGCTGCCGACGTTGGATGTCAGGATCACTACCGTGTTCTTGAAATCGACCGTCCGGCCGTGGCCGTCGGTCAAACGGCCGTCGTCGAGGATCTGGAGGAGTACATTGAACACATCCGGATGCGCCTTCTCGATCTCGTCGAACAGAAGAACGGCATAAGGGCGGCGCCGGACCGCCTCGGTCAGCTGCCCTCCCTCGTCGTATCCGACATATCCCGGAGGCGACCCGATCAGTCGGGCCACCGAATGCTTTTCCATGTATTCCGACATGTCGATCCGGATCATGGCCTGCTCGCTGTCGAACATGAATT
>CAYNEJ010000063.1:0-19085 GCA_964396205.1 uncultured Syntrophaceae bacterium | reverse complement strand
GTTCGCCAGGGTATCGACGCCCTGCAGGATCCGTTCCCGGGCTTTGACATTGTACTTGATCTCTTTTGCTGCCATGTTCGTTCTTCCCTCCCGTCCTTATTCGATGATCCCGAGGATGTCTTCCTCGCCCATGATCAGGTATTCCACCCCATCGATCTTGACTTCCGTTCCCCCGTAGCGACCGAACAGGATCCGATTTCCCTTTTTGACTTCCGGAGCGATCCGCTTTCCCGATTTGTCCATCCGTCCCGGACCGACGGCCACCACCTTGCCCTCCTGGGGCTTTTCCTTGGCCGAGTCGGGGATGATGATCCCTCCGGCCGTCTTTGCATCGCTCTCCACGCGCTGTACCAGGACTCGATCGTGTAACGGTCTCACCTTCATGTTCGGACACCTCCTGATTTTGTGATTTTCGCTTTGCAGACAGGCAACCCGAACAGCCTGTCTGCTCATTGAATTCGGGTTGTTCCGGTTTTCCCGTCGGCCTGACAGGCTCGACGATATTCATATCATGGTCCGGAATCGGAACTGCAGGAAAAACAACCCCGGTAATTTAGTCATCCGGTGATGGTTGTCAAGGGCGGCGAACCGGTTCGATGGACATCGGCGGTCCTGCGGGCTTGACACGCCCGGGCAGAGGCGATAGGGTCGCCGAAATCGATGGTAAAAGACGCTGGGGACAGGTTCTGCATAAAGACGTCCACTTGAGCCATGATCCGAAAGCATACCGGCGGATCGATCGTACCCTTCACCACTGCCTGTCCTTCACCAGACACCGTCCGTACATGCGCCTGATGCCGACGATGACACGGCTGGCGATGACAGCCCCGAAGCGGTTCCGGCCGTCGGTGGTGCTCTTCCGGGCCGTCTTCGATCGCTGCCACGCTGAAGTCCCGTCCTCTTTGGAGGCGGTGAAGATTCGGAGCCTTTACCGGGATCCGGAGAAGCCCCTGCCGCTGGACATGGACTGGGGCCGGAAAGAGATGCAAACGCGAAAGGCGGTTCCTGAAAACGGGCACGAGCGGGCCGGTGAATGGAGGCGCACCGAATCGGGTCTGCATGGGTATGGACAGAAAAGGAGCAACGCCGGGGGGGGCGAGGTCGTGACGCCGGCAGGTAGACATCCGGAAGAGTACGATGTCATCGTCGTCGGCTCCGGCGTATCCGGGGCGGCCGTCGCCCGGAGCGTGGCGGAGCAGGGCGGCCGGGTCCTTCTCCTGGAGCGGGGGGGCCGGGTGACCCGTATGGGGAGCACCCTGACGGTCATGCGGGTCCTCCAGGGATGCGGGCTCACCCGCAGCCGGGAGCAGAACCCCGTGATGTTCGCCGATGCCCTGGGAGGGGCCTCCAACCTGTCCGCCGGATGCGCCATGCCCCCGCCGGCGTCGATCCTCGCGCCGCTGGGCATCGATCTGTCCATGGAGGCAGATGAGGTGCGCCGGGAACTGGGCATTGCCGAGCTGCCGGACCGTCTCATCGGTGAGGCCAATTTCCGCCTCATGGATGCCGCAGAATCCGTCGGCCTGCCCTGGCGGAAGATGGAAAAATTCATCGATCCCGAGAAATGCGCCGAGGGCTGCAGCGACTGCATGCTGGGCTGCCGAAGGGGTGCCAAGTGGACGGCCCGGGCCTGGGTGGACGAGGCGGTCCGCCTGGGGGCGGATCTGAAGACGAACACCCGCGTGGACCGGGTTCTCTGCGAAGGAGGATCGGCCGCCGGCGTGGAGGCGAAGCGCTTCGGGAGGACGGTTCAATACCGCGGGAAGGCAGTGGTCCTCTCGGCGGGGATTTCCGATGTCCACCTGCTCCGGCGAGTGGGCATCCGGGAAGCGGGAAAGGGATTCTGCTGTGACTGGCTCCAGTTCGTCGGCGGTGTCGTGCCCGGGATGAGCACGCACAGTGCCCATCCCATGGCGGTGGGGACCACCGACCTCTGCGAGTCCGACGGCATCATCATCCTGCCGGTGTTTCCCAGCCGTCCCCAGTTTGCCGTTCTCCTGGCCTCCAAGGGGCTCCAGCACTTCTCGAAGCTGCGGCAGTTCAAAAATTATACGGGGGTCATGGTGAAGGTGCAGGACGAAACGGAGGGCGAGATCTACCCGGGCGGCTCCTTCTCCAAGCCCATCACCATGCAGGATCGCAAGCGCCTCGACAAGGGCGTGGTCCTGATCCGGAAGATCCTGAAAAAAGTCGGGGCCCGGGAGGACAGCATCCTGGCCCTGAATCCCATCGGGACCCACCCGTCGGCCGCGTGCCGTATCGGTGAGGTCGTGGATTCCAACCTTGAGACCCGGATCCTGCATCTCTATTGCTGCGACGCCGGCGTGCTGCCGCAATCCCTGGGAGCCCCTCTCATCTGGACCCTGGCCGCCCTGGGGAAACGGCTGGGAACCCACTTGGGCCGCCGTCTGTCCTTTCCTGCAGAATCCCGGCCGGTCCCGCTTGCGGAAAAAAGAGCGGATTCCGCCTGAGCCGGCGAGGGGAAACCGGAATTCGATCCGGTCACGCCTTTCCTGTGCCGCGGGCGGTTACAGCCAGCGCTTCCTCCGCTTGTAGGATTTCACGTCCCGGTAGGAACGGAGCGTCCCCTCGGCGCCCATCCCCAGATAAAACTCCTTCACGTCCGGGTTCTCCGCCAGTTCTCCCGCCGGCCCCTCCATGACGATCTTTCCGTTTTCCATGACGTATCCATAGTGAGCGATCGACAAGGCCATCCTGGCGTTCTGCTCCACCAGGAGGATCGTGGTTCCCTGCTCCTCGTTGATGCGGCGGATGATCGTGAAGATCTCCTTCACGACAAGGGGGGCGAGGCCCAGGGAGGGCTCGTCCAGGAGGAGGAGCGACGGATGGGCCATCAGGGCCCGGCCGATGACGATCATCTGCAGCTCCCCTCCGCTGCAGTAGCCGGCCAGATTCTTCCGCCGCTTCACGAGGGCCGGGAAATAGGCATAGACCATGTCCAGATCCTTCCGGTACGGCCCGGGCGGACGGGTGGCTGTGCCCACCCGGAGGTTTTCCTCCACGGTCAGGTACTTGAAGGGCTGGCGCCCTTCCAGGACCTGGATGATCCCCTTGCGGGTGATGGTCTCGGGCGACTCGTTCTGGACCGGCGTCCCGTCATAAAGAATCGTGCCGTCGGTGACCCGGCCGTTTTCCGGTTTGAGAAGACCCGAGACGGCCTTGAGGGTGGATGTTTTCCCCGCCCCGTTGCTTCCCAGGAGAGAGACAATCCGCCCCCTTTCCACAGCCAGGGAAACGCCCTTGAGAACCTGGATCACGTCCGAATAGACCACCGATATGTTGTTGAGCTGCAGCAGCGTCCCGTTATCCATGTTGACACTCTCCCATCAGTATGAGAACGGCCAGAGGCGGAAGCTCGATCGGATGATCCGCCAGACCTCCGCAAGCCCCCGGGGCTCCAGGAGGATGAAGAGGACGATGGCCAGTCCGAAAGTGAACTCCCGCAGGGGAGCCAGGTTCAGGCCGTATTCCGACAGAAGGCCCATGTTCATCACGGCCTCCGTCGCAAATCGGAGAATCTCGTTCAGGCCTGTGATGAAGATCGCCCCAAAGACGGCGCCGGCCATGTTTCCCATGCCGCCGATGATCACCATGGCGATGTACTCGACGGAGAGGCCCAGGTTGAAAGGCTCTGCCGTGATGCTGACCAGGTAGTAGGCCCACAGGGCGCCGGCGACGCCGGCATAAAAGGAGCTGATCCCGAAGGCCAGGAGCTTGTAGGGAAACACGGGGATCCCCATTCCCTCGGCGGCCCGGTCGTTGTCGCGGATCGCCACGAGAGCCCGGCCGTACCGGGTCCGCATCAGGTTGACGGCCATCCAGATCATCACGGCCAGGACCAGGTAAATGGCGTAGAAGAACGACCGGTCGCCGGCGATGGACCATCCCAGGATCTCCGCCCGGGGGACGGTGATGCCCATGGTTCCCTGCGTGACGGATTCCCAGTGAACGAGGACGTATTCGATGATGAACTGGCCCGCCAGGGTGGCGATGGTCAGGTACAGACCCTTCAACCGTCCCGAGGGGATGCCGAAGACCATGCCGACCGCCGCCGCGACCAGGCCCGCCGCCGGAACCGCCGCCAGGAACGGAACGTTCCAGCGGGTGGCGAGGACGGCCGCCGCGTAGGCACCCACGCCGACGAAGGCCCCGTGGCCCAGGGAGATCTGTCCGGTGTAGCCGACGAGTATGTTCAGGCCTACCGCCGCGACGGCGGCGATGCCCGTCATGTTGAGAACGTGCAGAAAATATGGGGAGGATGCGAAGGGGACGGCCCCGAAGAGAAGAAGCAGTCCGACGACGGCCCAGAGGCGGCCGAAGTCGGTCTCGAACACCGTCAGCTCCTGGTCGTACCGTTCCCGGTAGTTTCCACAGGGATGAAAGATCCGTTTCCTCGTCGACATGTCAAACCCTCTCGATTTCTTTCAGTCCGAAGAGCCCGTACGGCTTCACCATCAGGATGACCACCAGGGCGATATACGGCACCACATCCCGAAGGGAAGGGGAGAGATAGCCGCCGGTGAAGGTCTCCAGGAGGCCGATGATGATGCCGCCCAGGATGGCTCCACCGATGGAGTCCAGGCCTCCCAGGATGACCACCGGAAAGACCTTGAGCCCGATGGCCGAGAGGTCGTGGACGTTGATGCCGTTGATGATGCCCAGGACGATGCCGCTCATCCCCGCCACCAGCGCCGCAATGGCCCAGGAGAGGGCGAAGACCCGCTTGACATGAACGCCCAGCGAGAGGGCCGCCCGCTGGTTGTCCGCCACGGACCGCATGTAGATTCCCTGGGAGGAGAACTTGAAGAAAAGGCCGAAAAGGATGAGAAAGACCGTCCCCACGGCCAGAACGGCGGTGTACACCGGCGGTACCGAGATGTTTCCCAGGGTGAGCCCCATCCATTCGGGAAGAAACTCGGGGTAGCTGTGCAGGTTTCCGCCCCAGATGAAAAGCAGGAGCCCCTTGAACATGGAGGCCAGCCCGACTGTGAGCATGATGACGAAGATCAGCGGTTCCCCGATGAGGGGACGGAGAAAGAGCCGCTCGATCACGAAGCCGAGGATAAAGCACCCCATGAGGGTCACCAGGAAGGCGAGGGCGATGGGCATCTGGGCCCATGTCACCAGGGCCAGGAACAGGAAGGCCCCTATGGCCAGGAGTTCCCCGTGGGCGAAGTTCAGGACGCTCGAGGACTTGAAGATCATGACAAAGCCCAGGGCCGACAGGCCGTAGAGGAAACCGATGCTCAGACCGCTGACGAGAAGATGAAGGAAGAAATCCATGACATACCCTTTCTGTTTCAGTCTACCGGGATGACCCGGACCCGCGTCTCGATCCATCCTTCACGGCCGTCGCGGTAGCGGACGGGGGTTTTCACGTCCACTTCCGCCTCGTTTCGGTACATGGCCTCGATGAGGCGGAGGTACAGCCCGTAGACGAAGCGGCGCCGGACCTTGCCGGTCCGTGTCAGTTCGTCGTCGTCGGCATCGAGAAGCTTGTAGAGGAGAATGAACTTGCGGATCCGCATGAACGCGGGAAGCCGTTCATTGACATCCTTCAGCTCGGCCAGGATCAGCTTTTCCACCGCCGGCTGCTGGGACAGGTCCAGATAGGTCGTATAGGGAATCATCCGCTCCTCCGCCCAGTTGCCGACATTTCCGAAATCGATGTTGATAAACGCGGAGAGGAACGGACGGCCTTCGCCGAAGATCACCGCCTCCTTGATGTAGGGACTGAATTTCAGGCGTGTCTCGATGAAATCGGGGGAGAAGGCCTCACCGGTCTTGTTGCGGATGATCTCCTCCTTGCGGCCGATGATGACCAGGTGTCCATCCTCGTCCAGGTAGCCCGCGTCACCCGTCCGGAGCCAGCCGTCCAGGAAGGCACCTTCGGTAGCGGCGAAGTCCTTGTAGTATCCTGAAAAGTTGGCATCCCCCCGAACCAGAACCTCCGAGTCCTCGGCGATTTTCACCTCTGTCCCGGGCAGGGGTTTGCCCACGGTTTCCGGCTTCACCTCGTCGTCGGGCTGGATCTGGAAAATGCCGCCCGACTCGGTCAGCCCATAGCACTGCTTCAGGTTCAGACCCACGGCCCGGAAGAAGCGGATCACATCGGGGCTGATGGGATGGCCTCCCGTGAGGACGCACCGGAAGCCGGAGCAGCCGATGCGGTCCAGGAGGGGATCGTACACGATCCGCTTCGCGAGGCCCTGAACCAGACGTCCGGGCCAGGTAGGGGAGCCGTCGCCCCGGCCCTGCCCGTTTGCCCGGCGGCCTGCTGCCTCGGCCCAGTAGAACATCAGACGGTTTATCCAGCCGGCGTCGGACATGCGGACCCGGATTCGGGAGGCCAGATCCTCCCAGAAACGGGACGAAGTGATCAGGACGGAGGGGCCGATCTCCCGGAAGTCTTCTGTCACGGTCTCCGGAGTCTCCGGAAAGTTCATCGTCATCGCGCTCACCAGGGCCACGCCGAGGCCCCACATCTGGTCGACGATCCAGGCCGGGGGCGAGATGGAGATCCAGTTCTCCCCGGACCGGAGAGAAAGATATCCGGTCCAACTCCGGCCCATGGCGATGAGGCCCCGGTGGCTCAGCATGGCCAGCTTCGAGACCCCCGTGGTTCCGGAGGTCTGGATCATCAGGGCGGTATCCCGGGGATTTCCCCGGGCCATTTCCCGGTCGAAGCGTTCCGGGTCACTCCGGTCCGCCGCCTCTCCCCGTTCCAGGAGCTCCCGGTAGCTCATCAGCCAGGGATCCTCCCGGTAGAACCGCATCCCCGTCGGATCGACATAAATGACCTTCCGGACGTGAGGGAGATCCTGCCGGTGCTCCAGGAGCTTGTCCACCTGCTCCTGGTCCTGGACGATGATATAGGAGGCGACGACCCGGTTCAGGGAGAAGCGAAGTTCGCTGGCGACAGAGGAAGTGAAGAGGTTCAGGGTGACGGCGCCGAGGGCCTGGGCACCCAGTTCGCCAAAGAGCCATTCGGGGCAGTTGTTGACGATGAGTGCAACCGCTTCGCCGCGCTTGAGTCCCAGGGAATTCAATCCCAGGGCCGTCTTCCGGACATAGGCCAGGTAGTCGTTCCAGGAATGGGTCTGCCAGATCCCGTAAGCCTTCTCGCGGATGGCCGTGCTGTCGCCCAGGAGCGCCGCCTGACGGGCAAGCACCTGCGGCAGAGTGAGGCGCGAGATGTCTTTCCGTGCGTCACCCGGGTTGGATGCCGGGGAGGCACCCGCCGCGGCCGCCTGTGAGGGCTCCGACGATCCGGGACTCGCCCCGGACAGCAGCCGGCCGAGCCAGCTTCCGTTCATGCGCGATCGTAAAACGGATTCAGCCGCCATGCTCGTCCCCCAGGTAAGCCCGGATCACCTCCGGGTGGTTCCGGACCTCTTCCGGCGTCCCCTCGGCAAGCTTCTCGCCGAAATTCAGAACCACGACGCGCTCCGAGATGCTCATCACGATGGACATGTCATGCTCCACCAGGATCATGGTCTGGCCCCATCCCTTGTTCAAGTCCAGGAGGAAGCGAACCATGTCCTCCTTTTCTTCCAGGTTCATTCCGGCGAAGGGCTCGTCCAGAACGAGGAGTTTCGGTTCCAGGGCCAGGGCCCGTCCCAGCTCCACCCTCTTCATCAGGCCGTAGGGAAGAGATCCCACGGTCTTCTTCCGGATGGCCTGAATCTCGAGAAAGTCGATCAGCTCTTCAAGGAGAAAACGGTGACGGATTTCTTCGCGACGGGTGGCGCGGCTGAACAGGCAGGCATCGGCCAGGCCGTATCCGCAGTGGATGTGCCGGGCCAAAAGCAGGTTCTGCAGAACCGTCATTCCCGGAAACAGCTCTATGTTCTGGAAGGTTCGGCCGATTCCGGTCCGCACAAGGTGATGGGCATGCATCCGCGTGATGTCCCGGCCGTTGAAGCGGATGGTTCCCTTCTGGGGCCGGTAAAATCCGGTTATGCAGTTCAGGAGGCTCGTCTTCCCCGCTCCGTTGGGGCCGATTACGGCCAGGAGCTCGCCGGTCCGCGTCGTGAGGCTCACGTCCTGAAGGGCCTGGACTCCTCCGAAGGCCAGCGACAGGCCTTCCACGTCCAGGTCCGCCCGGCGGTCCTCCTCTGCGGAGGATTGAAACAGGGACGGCTCTCCCCGGAATGCCTTCATGGTTATCGCTCCTTGTTTTCTGATGCCGCAGCAACCGTATATGACGCTGCGGAACCGCTTTCCCGGCCGGCCCGGCAACCTATCCGGGCCGGCGAGGTCGGTTGTTATTTCAGGAGCCGGATCTTTTCCTTCCCCGGCGTGTAGAAATTGGTCAGGGGAACATAGGTGCCGTCTTCCCGGACCTGGACGATTCGGGCCCGGAACGAGCCGCCGTGATCCTTCTTTGTGTAGGTCACCGGCGGGAGCAGGCCACCAAAATCCTCGTTCTTGAAAGATTCCATGGCCTGGTTGATGGTGCCGCGGTTGACCTGCTTGAACTTCTCCTGGGCCCGGACAAAGGCCCGCTCCATGATCATGCCGACGGCGACGCCCTCCCAGTAGGCAGCGTCGAAACGGCTCACGGAACGATAGCGTTTCCACAGCTCCTTCATGACATTCATCCCCGGTGCGTTGTCCGACGGGAGCCCTCCCGGGAACTGCATGGCAAGGCGGTTCCGGATCAGTCCCTTGCCCTGCCGGAAGAAATCAGGGTCCGTGGAGGTCCAGGTGCCGAAGAAGTAGGGGTTGTAACGGAGCCGGTCAGCGCTCCGGAGGGTCGTGATGATGGTTGCCGGCAGCATCTGCATGAAGACATATTCGGCGCCGCTCTTCTGAAGCCGGAGCAGCTCCGTGGTCAGGTCCACGGTTTTGGGGGGAAATTCTTCAACGGCGACGATCTTCACCCCCAGCCGGGCCGCGTATTCCCGGGTCGGCTTGTGGATGGAGCGGCCATAGGCGTTATTGTAGGTCAGGAGCCCGACTTTCGGTGCGTCTTTGCCCTTGTGGATTGCCTTGATGTACTCGAGGACGGCCTGGCAATCCATGCGATAGCTGCCGAAGGGGAGGTACATGAAGTCCACCGGCTTCTCCAGGATTTCCCAACTCGTGGAAAAGTTGATGGTGGGGATCTTGTACTGCTGGATGATGGGTTTGGCCGCCAGCCCTTCGCCGGCTCCCCAGGTGGCGATCATGTCCACCTTGTCCTGGATGGCGAACTTCTTGACTGCCGCCACCGCCTCGGGAACCTTGTAGGCCGTGTCCGCCAGGAGAACCTCGATCCGGTTGCCCGCGACGCCTCCCTTGACGTCGTTGACGTAGGAAAGATAGTCCTGCAAACCCTTGGCGTGGAACTGGCCCCAGGTGGAAGCGGGCCCCGTCATGTTGATGGCGGCGCCGACCTTGATCGCCTTCGCCTCGGCCGTTGCGGCGGCGACGAGGAACACGGCCGCCAGAACGGCCGTCAGCGTGGAACAAAGCATCCGTTTCATGATTTCCTCCTTTGGAAACATAAAAAAAGGCCGGGGATGATTCCGCGGCCTGCCAAAAACAAAAAGCCGCGGGCGGTATGAGATCCGCCCGCGGCCCTTTTATTTCAATTTTTTTCGGACCCTACAGGCAGACCTCCCGGGTAAAGCTAAAAAAGCTGAAAAAGAAGGTTGCCTGGCTGGTTCCGGTGGACATTGATTTCTCCCGCTAAAAAAGTTGAACGCTTTTACTCTGGAAGTCCGGTGAATGTCAAGAGGAAATTGCCCTGGAGTGATTTTCCTGTTTTTTTATGACTCGCACATTGCCTAAAGAATATGGATCCTTTACCATGGGAGTGGTCCCGGCAGAATCCAGCGGACGGGGATCCTGCATTCTGATGGATTGTGGCGCGCTTGCGGTCCGCCGCATGAACACGGACACCCGGGGGGGAGGTTGGTGAAATGAGCGGAACCCTTTTCATGATCAACGGGATGTATGCCGGTCCCTGGATGTGGGAAAATTACCGGGACTGGTTCGAGGCCCGGGGCTGGTGGTGTCTTGCCCCGGCCCTGCGCCATCACGACACCCGGCCCGGCGATCCTCCGGACCCGAGGCTGGGGGGGGTGAGCCTGCTGGATTTCGCACAGGACCTGGAGGACGAGATCCGCCGGCTGGACCGGAAGCCCGTCGTGATGGGCCACTCCATGGGCGGCCTCCTGGCCCAGATCTTAGGGAGTCGCGGGCTTGCGAAGGCACTGGTCCTGTTGGCACCGGCCGCTCCTGCGGGAATTCCAGTCACGAGCCCTTCCGTGACGAAAAGCTTTCTGGAGCAGTTCCTTCGGTGGGGATTCTGGCGCAGGCCGGTCCTTATGTCTTATGCGGATTCCCGGTACGGGGCCATGAACCGTCTGCCGGAGGAGGATGCGCGGCGCATCTATGGCCGGTACGTTCACGAGTCCGGGCGTGCCCTCTTTGAGATGGGCCTGTGGCCGCTCGATGGAAAACGGGCCTCCCGTGTGGACTCGGCGATGATCGACGTCCCCGTGCTGGTCCTGGTGGGGGATCGGGATCGGATGACGCCCCCGGCCGTGGCGAGGAAGATTGCCGCGAAGTACCGCTCCGTCTCGACGCTGAAGGTGCTCCCGGGCCACGGCCACACGCTGCCGGCCGAGCCGGGCTGGGAGGAGATCGCCGCCTTCATTGAGGGTTGGCTGATTCAGGCCGTTCCGGAGACGTTATGAAATCCGTTTCACCGGCCCGGCCAGGGACAGCGTTCGGTCGATGCAGGCGGGCAGTTCATTGGGGTGATGGGTGACGAACAGGATCGTGGTTTCCCCGGCCCCGGCGATCCGGTTCACCATGTCCAGGATCCGGTTCCGGTTTCCCGGATCCAGGCCCTGGCAGGGCTCGTCCAGCACCAGGAGCTCGGGCGATTTGACCATGGCCCGTGCCAGGAGGACCATGCGCCGCTCGCCGAAGGAGAGGGAATCGAACGGCCGCCCGGCCAGTTCAGCGATGCCCAGACGGGTTGCCCAGTCGTCTGCCATCCGGACCTGGCTCGCCGTCGCATGGCGATAGAGGCCCACGGAGTCGAAAAAACCCGACAGGATGACGTCCCGCGCTGCCAGAGGCTGCCGGTACCGGATCTGGAACTCCGATGAGACAAGCCCCAGGCGAGACTTGATTTGCCAGATGCTTTCCCCCGATCCCCGCTGCCGGCCGAAGATCCGGATGTCGTTGGAATAGGCCTGGGGGTGGTCCGCCGTGATCAGGCGCATCAGGGTTGTCTTGCCGGAGCCGTTCGGCCCGACGATCGCCCAGCGCTCGCCGCGACGGACGGTCCATGATAGTCCGTCGAGGACCGTCACATCTCCGTAGCGGACAACGACGTCCTTCATGTCGATCACGATTTCTCCACTCGGGCGGGAAGAACGCGTCTCCCTCGGAGTGGCGGACCGATCCGCCGTTGTCGCCTCGAACAGGCACTGGAGCTTCCGGGGAGTGAGCACGTCGTTCCGGGGGCCCTGGAAAAGGACGCGACCCTTGCGGACGCCCAGAACATGGGTGAATTCCGCAGAGATCTCTTCCTGCCGATGCGTCACGAGGACGACCTGTGTCCCGGCATTCATGATCTCACGGACAAGGCCCCGGAAGGCATCGCGGGATGCCTTGTCCAGGCCGGCGAACGGCTCATCCAGAATCAGCATTTCGGGATCGGCCAGCAACGCCCGGACGATGAGAACCTTGCGGATTTCTCCTGTGGACAGGAAACGGATCGGACGTCCCAGGAGGTCGGCAATACCGAGTCGTTCCAGCAGATGCGCCGCTTTCACCGGTTCCGGTGCATCTTCTCCCATCGCCTCGAAGAGAGTATCCCTTGCCTTCACCACGTTGTTCCAGCATCGCGAAAAGGCCCGACCGGCGTCGCGAGCCTCCTCCCGGGCCAGGATTCGTTCCTGCAGTTCAAAGGAGACATGACCGGGAATGCCTTTCTCGGGATGCTTTCCGTTCCGGATCACACGGCCTCGGACATGGAGCGCGTCGCCGGCCAAGACCCGGGCAAGAGTGGATTTCCCGGCGCCGTTCGGGCCGAGGATGGCCCAATGCTCGCCGCGGCGGATTTCCCAGGTTGTGTCATGGAGAAGAAACGTGGCGCCGAGACGGACGGTAATGCCCTCAAGTCTCAGAAGGATGTCCGGGTCCATGGTCCTGTCCTTCCGCCGCCGTCCGGGAATCAAGCGGCCTGCGGTGACGAGTCTTTGCAGGAAAGAGTCTTTGTATTGACGGCGGCGTGCCGCCGGTTTATCATGGAGCCGAAGATGTCTCAAGCCGGGATACATGGATATCGACAAACCGCAGGATCAGCATCAGGAGGCAGAAATGAGAGTTCGTGTTTCGGCCGTGTTTGAGCAGGCTGGTGAAGTCCTCTGCATGCGATACGTTTATGGGGGCAAGGACGTTTTTGCCCTGCCGGGCGGAGGTGTGGATAAGGATGTACCGCTCCAGGAAGCCGCGACCCTGGAATGGAAAAACGAGCTGGGTGTGAAGCTGATTATCGGTGGTATCATCATGATCGGCGAGGCTCCGGCGACGAAGCGATACCCCCAGACTCTGCACGTCATATTTGATGCCGGCGAGGTTCGCGGAACTCCGAAGGTGCGTGCCGATCACACCAGTTCCCTGGAGGTGTGCTGGGTTCCCGTGGAGAAACTCGGGGCGACGCCTCTTTACCCGGATGTCGGGAAACAGCTTCAGGAATTATTCCAGCAGGGCGCCCGCCATTCCCTGCCTTTCATCGCCAACTGCATGGAACGGGGGTTCTGGTGATTCAAACCGAGATGCATGAAACCGTCCTGGTTCACCTCCTGGATGAGATCGCGTTCTTCGATGTCTTTGAAGAGGACGAGATCGCCGATCTCATGAAAATTGCGGCATGGGAAGAAGTGCCGGTGAATCGGCGCATCATTCAGGAGGGGGATCTGGATCTCCGGATGTACGTGCTCGTGAAGGGTCAGGCGGATGTCCTCTTCCGGGGGAAGGTCATTGCCAGCCTTCAGGCCGGGGATATCTTCGGCGAAGTCGGCCTCATGGGAAAGCCCAGGATTGCCCATGTGGAGGCCCGCACGGACTGCCTGATGCTGGCCTTCAACGCCGACGAACTGAACCGCCTGGTTCCCGATCTGCAGGTGAAATTCCTGCGGCGGGTTCTGGAGGCGGTCTTTTCGCGGCTGCAGAAATCGAATATCCAGAAATGGATGCAGCCATCCGGGAGAAGAAAGACCCGGGGAGGCAGTGATACCGTCGAATTGCTTCCTCCCGGAACGATCGCCGGAGCAACCGGCGTCCAGGATTGAAGGGAGCGGTTATCCCCGGCTCGAAGGCATCCCTCCCGGATGAGGCATTCCCTAGGACTCTTTCGTCTCTTCGCCTTTTTTCACCTGCTCCCTGGGCTTTTCCTCTTTTTCCACCTTCAGTTCCACATCCATTCCCTGCCCGCCCGATTCTGCAACCGCGATCGTCTGCGGGGCCGGGCCGGCTTTTCCCTTGGTGATGTTCAGGGACATTCCGGAATAATTGATGATCCAGTTGCGCAGATCGAACTGGATGTAGCGGACACCGTTGATGCGGGTGATTTCCTTCACCATCTGTTCGAGACTGCCCAGTTCGAACTCCTCGTCCTTCCTGTTTTTCCGGAGTTCGCCATAGAGGTATGCCGTGTTGCCGATGAAGGAGTAGTCGATCTTCGTCGTGTCAACGTCGTAACGAACCAGGATGTTTCTGATTTTTCGATTGATCTCGTAGCGGTCCACCGTGGCCATTCGTAAGCCCTCCCGAGCCGTTCATAGCATTTATACGGATGGATTTGAACCGTTTTCCCTTTGCCTCCGGGAATCATCCATTGACGGCGAGACTTGGTTTCCCTTATGGTTTCCCATCGGTAACAGCCATGATCGGTGGGGACGGAAATGGGAGAAAAGTCGGTTCTGCTTCTCGGAGCGACGGGTCTGGTGGGTGGCGAGTGTCTGAAGCGGCTGGCGGCGAGTGATGATTACCGGCGGATCGTGGTGCTGGCTCGCTCCCCGCTTCCGGAGGCGTTTCGGGATTCCCGGGTGGAGGTCCACACGATCGACTTCGAGAGGATCGACGCCTTCAAGTCCCTGTTTGCAGTGGATCATGTCATCTCCTGCCTGGGGACGACAATCCGGAAAGCAGGGTCACAGGAAAGCTTCCGCCGCGTCGATTTCACCTATGCCTTTCAAACGGCAAGCAGGGCCGCCGAAAACGGGGCATCCCATCTTCTCCTGGTGACGGCCCTTGGGGCCGACGTCCATTCGCGGATATTCTACAACCGCGTGAAAGGTGAACTCGAACAGGCCGTGCGGAAACTTCCTTTCCCGTGTCTGAGCATCTTCCGACCGTCCCTCATCCTGGGAGAACGCCGGGAGAGCAGGATGGGGGAAACAATCGGCAAGGTGCTGTCAACCCTTTTCGGATTCGCCATTCCCGGACGTTACCGGCCCGTGGAGGCCATTGAAATCGCCCGGGCGATCCTGGCCGTTGCCCGGGAGTCGCGCCCCGGTGTCCGGATTGTCGAATCGGATGCCATCCGGCGCATCGCCCGGAATCAGGCGACATGACGACACGGTCTGTCCGCCTCAAGTGCGGAGGGCCTGGAATGATGATTGTTTCCCGAGATGAGGCGGGGCGTTTCCATCTGCAGCAAACCAGAGGAGGCAAGCCATGACGGAACGAAAGGTCATCTCCATTGGAAAGAAAGTGAAGGATTTTCAGCTTGCGGACCAGAACGGCGAGGCTTTCCGGCTGGCGGCCTACCGGGGAAACAGGATTCTCCTGTCCTTTCATCCGCTGGCCTGGACCCCTGTATGCGCGCAACAGATGAAGGACCTGGAAAAGCGACACGGGGTGTTTCAGAAGCTCAACACCCTGGCCGTCGGTCTCAGCGTGGACAGCGTGCCCTGCAAGGCGGCCTGGGCCAAAAGCCTGAAGCTCCGGCACACGCGCCTCCTGGCGGATTTCTGGCCCCACGGCGGAGTGGCAAAGTCGCTGGGAATCCTGCGGCCCGAGGGCTTCTCGGAACGGGCGAACATCCTGCTCGACGAGACGGGAAAGGTTTTGTTCACGAAGGTCTATCCCATCCGGCAGGTTCCGGACCTGAGCGAGATCCTGGCGATGCTGGCGACTCCGGTGGTGGAGAAGCGGTCTGCCCGATGAACGGGATGAAATGGAGGAAGCAGGGATGAAACAGAGGCAACTCGGGAGAAACGGTCCCCGGGTTTCAGCCCTGGGGCTGGGGTGTATGGGAATGTCCGAATTCTACGGTGTCCGCGACGATGCGGAATCGCTGGCCACCATTCACCGGGCCCTGGTGATGGGGATCACCCTGCTCGATACGGCCGATGTGTACGGTCCTTTTCTGAACGAGGAACTGGTCGGAAAGGCTGTCCGCGGCCGCCGGAAGGAGGTTTTCCTGGCCACCAAGTTCGGGATCCTCCGCAGCGACGATCCCCGCTACCGGGGGGTGTGCGGGAAGGCGAAATATGTGCGCTCCGCCTGCGAGGCCAGCCTGCGGCGACTGGGTGTCGAGGTCATCGATCTCTACTACCAGCACCGGGTGGACCCGGAGACGCCCATCGAGGAGACCGTCGGGGCCATGGCGGATCTCGTCCGGGAAGGTAAAATCCGGTTCATCGGCCTCTCGGAGGCGGGCCCCGACACGATCCGCCGGGCCCACGCCGTTCATCCCGTGACGGCCCTCCAGAGCGAGTATTCCCTCTGGACAAGGGATCCCGAGGAAGGGGCGCTTCAGGTCTGCCGCGAGCTGGGAATCGGGTTCGTGGCCTACAGCCCCCTGGGGAGGGGGTTCCTGACAGGGCAGCTCCGCTCGTGCGAGGATCTTCCGGAGGGTGACTACCGGCGAACATCCCCCCGGTTCCAGGGGGACAATTTCCGGAAAAACCTGGAGCTGGTGACGTGCGTGGAGGCGATGGCCCGAGAGAAGAACTGCCGTCCCGGCCAGGTAGCCCTGGCCTGGGTGCTCAGCCGGGGCGAGGACGTCGTTCCCATCTTCGGCACGAAGCGCCGTACCTACCTGGAAGAAAACGCGGGGGCGCTGGACATCGAACTGACGGAGGCGGAGCGGAGCCTCCTGGAGGAGGCCTTCCCGATCCACAGGGCCGCCGGGGCGCGCTATCAGGAAGTCATGATGGGCTTCCTGGGGCGGTAAGTGGGAATATCCCGGATTGGCTTTCCCCGGTCCGGGACGCTGCATGCGTCACAATGAACCGGAACGGGCATCGGTGCGGAATGAAAGAAGGAGAAGGGAAGGCGACACATGACGGACATCTCCCCGAACCTGCTGTTCGTGATCTTTCTAGCCCTGGCGGCGGCGACGGTTCTCGTGTTCCGCCTGATGCCCAGGTCCCGGGGAAGCCTGCGCGCGGCCCCGGAGGCGGAGGATGCATTCACCGCCGGTGAGGCGGATCCGGATCACCGCTACTATGCAGCCGGATCCGAGGCCCATCCATCGGCCCTGCTGATGGTCCGGGACGACTGGAGCCTCGAGGGAGGCTGGCGGGAGCTGACGAACCCCGAGCAGGATCTTCCCGCAGCCGTAGAGGGGATGCAGCGGTTGGCGGCAGACCGGAACCGTCCCCTTCACGCCTCTGATCTCCTGGACCCTCATGGAATGAAGATCGGCGCCTGGTACGGGCCGCTGGGACCGGGACCCGCAATCCGGTTTCGGGAAGGCGGAAGCCTGTCGGTCGATCCTCCACCCATCGTTCACGAACCATAAAACCAGGGACACTTCCCATATTTTTTCACTGTGCGGCGGAAATATGGGAAGTGTCCCTGAATTTACACAGTGTAGATCCGCCAGTCGACTGCGCAGAGCCCCTGTTCGTAGACCAGGACCGGGTTGAGGTCGATCTGCTCGATCTCGGGACGGTCCTTCACCAGCCGCGCCAGGGAGTGCATCAGCCTGACCAGGGCCTTGACGTCCTTCGGCTTCTGTCCCCGAACACCCGCCAGGACCGGCCACCCCCGGATGCCCCGGATCGCCTGCAGAAACTCCTCGTCCGAGGCGGGGAGGAGGCAGAACCGGACGTCCCGGTAAATCTCCGTGAAGATGCCGCCCAGGCCGAACATGAGCGCGTGGCCGTACTGCGGATCCTTCAGGACGCCAAGGATCACCTCCGTTCCGCCCGTCGGCGCCATGGCGGAGACGGTGACTCCGTCGATCCGGGCCTTCGGCATCTTTCTCCGCACCGTCTCCAGGATGTCTCCAAAGGCCGCCCTGACGGCTCCGCCGCCGGAGGAGAGGTTCAGGCGGATGCCCCCGACGTCGGACTTGTGGGAGACGTCGGGGGAGGCGATTTTGAGCGCCACCGGGCCTCCGAAGGTCTTTGCCGCGGCTGCGGCCCGGAAGGGCGTGTCGGCCAGGACGGTGTCCACCACCGGGATGCGATACTTTTTCAGGAGCGTCATGGCCGCAATTGGAGGAAGAAGGTTTGTTGCTCCGGCCTGCAGCTCGGCATGGCGCGCTTTCGCCGCCGGCACCTCGTCGAAGCGGATGAGCTGGGCCAGGGCCCGGACTCCCCGCTCCGGCGTGGGGTAGACGGGAATCCCCTTCCTGTGCATCTTCAGGGTCTCCTCCCGCTCCACGTCTGCGCCGCCGCAGAAAACGACGAGTTCCCCCTTCCCGGTGACGATGTCCGAAGCGCCGTGAACGGGGTCGCCGAAGACGATGATGCTCGTGTCATAGTCCGACTTCGCCTCGGCGATGACCTTTGCATAGAGGCTGGGGTCGGTGATGGCGTCGCCCGTCAGGTCGATGGGGTTGTACACGCCGCAGTGGGCCGGCAGGAAGGACCGGAGCCGCTTCTGCAGGGCCGCTGAAGGAATGGGGGAGGTGAAGCCGTACTTCTCCGCCTCATCGATGGCGAGGATGGCGGCGCCACCGGAGCTGGAGATGGACAGCAGGCGGCGTCCCTTCGGCTTGTCCAGGTAGGCCAGGGCCTTGGCGAAGTCGTAGAGCTCCTCCAGGTTGTCCGCCCGGCAGACCTTGTATTTCCGGAAGATGGCCTCGTAGATCTCGTCGGTCCCCGCCAGGGACTTGGTGTGGCTCTCCGCCGCCACGCGGCCCCGGGCGGTCCGGCCTGCCTTGAGGATGACCACGGGCTTGTTCACCTTTCCCAGCGCTTCCAGGAAGGCGGCGGGGCGCTTGACCCCCTCCACGTAGAGGGCGATCACCCGGGTGTTCCGATCCTCATTGAAGTATTGGATGCAGTCCGATTCGTCCACGTCCGCCCGGTTGCCGAGGCTGATGAAGACGCTCACGCCCAGGTCCTCCTCGGTGGCCCAGTCCATCAGGGCCGCCCCGACGGTGCCGCTCTGGGAGATGAAGGCCATCCGGCCGCGGGTAGTGAGGAGCGGCCAGGATGCGCAGAGGCTGGCGTAGGGCGCGTTGACCCCCTGGCAGTTGGGGCCGATCAGGCGGACGCTGTATTTCCGGGCCGTCGCTGCCAGCTCGGCCTGAAGCGTTTCCCCTTCCTCCCCCGCCTCGGCGAAGCCGCCGGTGACGATCACGGCGGCCTTCACGCCGGCCTTGCCGCACTCCTCGACGGCCCCGATGACCATCCGCGACGGGATCACGATCACAGCGAGGTCCGGCGCCGCAGGGATTGAGGCGATGTCCCGGTAGGACTTCAGGCCCAGGAGTTCGTCGGCTTTCGGGTTCACGGGAAAGATGGAGCCCTTGAACCCGGCGTGGATCAGGTTGTAGAGGACGTCGTAGCCGAGCTTCCCCGGCGTTCCGGAGGCCCCGACCATGGCAACGCTCCGCGGCTTGAAGATGGCGTCCAGGCGGCTCTTCCCTTTCATGTTCCCTCCTTTTTCGGTATGGATGTGTGAGTCGATGCGGCAGGGTCTCCGCCCCCCAAGCGAAGACGGTGCATGCTACCATAGTTCCTGGGCATTTTCCAGACGCGGGGCGGGTTCTACGGACGGCGGCTACCCGGTTCGGTCGGGGCGCGGGGGTTGCCACGGGGGATCCCGCCGTCACAGACGTTTTTTCCCGCGATCCGTCGTCGACGGTC
>CAYNEJ010000062.1:3703-19148 GCA_964396205.1 uncultured Syntrophaceae bacterium | reverse complement strand
GTGTCGTACTGGTAGAGGGCGTCCAGCAGCTTCATGCTGGACTTGACGTTCAGGATGATCAACGGCATGTTCAGAGCCTCGGAGATGGCATGGGCCAGCATGGTCTTGCCCGTCCCCGGCTCCCCCTTGAGGAGGAGAGGCATCTCCAGGGCCATCGATACATTGACGATCTTGGCCAGCTCGTCGTCGAGGACATACCGGGACGCCCCGCGGAAAACGAAATTATTCTCGTTCATAAACAGCTCCTTCCCTGCTGCAATCGCTTAACTGGCTTCCCCTGTATGCGAATTCGGTGAAAAAAGCCACCCTGATTTGAGATCGAGCAGGAGGCACTTCCTCTCCCTCGCGACGGCGTTCTTCCCGGCGCTCATCTCCCGCGGGGGGGGCCGCCGGCGCCGCGTCCCCGGCCGCCTGGAAACGCCCGGGCACGGCGGTCATGCAGACGGGGGCTCTCCCGATCGGCCGGCCGGGGTGATTCGGGGGGACCGTTTACGGCCTCGCCTCCCAGGGGACCCACTCGTACCACCCCTCCAGGCTCACCTTTGCAGCCCACCGGTCGATCATGGCCCGGTCCCCGGCATGTCCCTCCCCGTATTCCCGCCGGGTGATCTCCGCCAGGTCGCCGCCGTCGAAGAGGAAAATCGTCTTCAGGTAGGGGGCCGTCCAGTCGAGGCGCAGGTGATCTTCGAGGATCTTGAAGAAGGCGAAGTTCATCACGTTGGCGGCGAAGTGGATCCGTTTGGGCATGTATTGCCGGGCATCCGGCGTGAGCACGTTGACGGCGGAGCGCCACTGCAGGTGAAGCATCCGGGCCTGGATCGTCCGCAGCTCCGGAAGCGTGTCGTAGAGCTCTTTCTCCACCATGATGTCGGGAGGCATTTTCGTGAGCTGGAAAACCGCCCCTTCGTACCACATCACGGCCATTTCCCGGATCTTTTCCCGGCCGAAGACGGAGGAAAGGCGCCGCAGATCCTCTTCCTCCTCCATCAGGAAGGTCATCAGCGTCCGCCGGCTGGAGACAGGGACGAAACGCATCTTCTCGGGTGCCTCGAACAGGCGGAGGTGGTGGGCACAGCCCCCGGCGACGGCGTGGTTGATTCCGTCGTCGTGATTTCTCCGGTAGAGAACCCGGTTGGACGTTTCGCCCCGGCCGGCCATGGACACCGTGGCCTGGACGGGATGATTCTCCCGCTCCTCGAAGCGGAAGGCTGCGCCTGACCGCGCACAGAGGCGCTCCAGCAGGGCACTCACGGAATCCATCAGGAAAGGAGGCATAATGCTTGGCAATCCCCGGAAAACAGGTTAAGGATCAGGGCGACGCCGGGATCATACACCCACCCCCCGGCCCCGTAAACCCCTTTCGCCATGAATGAATCCGGGACGACAACGAATCCGCACAAGCCGCCGCAGGAACGGCGGTCCGTCTGGAGCTGGGCTTTTTACGACTGGGCGAACTCGGCCTACGCCACCACCATCATGGCCGGCTTCCTGCCCGTCTTCTTCAAGGAATTCTGCTGTGCCGGGGCGGACCCGGTCGTCAGCACGGCCCGGCTGGGCCTGACCAACGCCGCCGCGGGCCTCCTTGCGGCGTTCCTTTTCCCCCTCCTGGGAGCCGCTGCCGACCGGGGACGCTCCCGAAAACGCTTTCTCCTGTTTTTCCTGGGCCTGGGCGCTCTCACCACAGCCTGCCTGTCCCTGGTCCAGGCCGGCCAGTGGCCGGTGGCGGCGATGCTCTACGGCCTGTCCCTCCTCGGCTTCTCCGGCGGGAACGTGTTTTATGACGCCCTGCTCCCCCTGGTCGCCGGCCGCCGGGACATGGACCGCGTGTCGGCCCTCGGATACGCCCTGGGCTACCTGGGAGGCGGGATCCTCCTGGCCGTCAACATCTGGATGACCGTCGCCCCCGACCGGTTCGGGCTGGCGGATCCTCTCCAGGCGGTCCGGGCCTCCTTCGTCACCGTGGGGATCTGGTGGCTCGTCTTCTCAATCCCCCTGTTTTTATGGGTCCGGGAACCGGAGACCGGGAAGCGGATCTCCGTCGGCGGAATGCTTCGGGAAGGCTGGCAGAGCCTCGCCGGGACCGTCCGGAAAGTCCGCCGCTTTCCGACGATTCTCCTTTTTCTCCTGGCCTACTGGTTCTATATCGACGGTGTGGACACCATCATCCGGATGGCCGTGGACTACGGGCTTTCCCTGGGCTTCGCCTCGAAAGACCTGATCCTGGCCCTTCTCATGGTCCAGTTCATCGGCTTCCCGTCGGCCCTGGCCTTCGGACGCCTGGGGGACGGGATCGGCACGAAAAGGGCCATCCTGCTGGCCGTCGGCGTCTATCTGCTCGTCACCCTCGGGGGCAGCCTGATGCAGACGCGGAATCATTTTTTCATCATGGCGGCGGCCATCGGCCTCGTCCAGGGAGGCGTCCAGGCCCTGAGCCGGTCGTTCTTCGCCCGGATCATCCCTCCGGACCGGCCGGCGGAATTTTTCGGCTTCTTCAACATGGTGGGAAAGTTCTCCGTGATCTTCGGCCCCGCCCTGGTCGGACTGGCAGGCCTCGCCGCCCGGGCGGCCGGGTTCGAGGGACCGGCGGCCTCCCGGATCGGCATCCTGTCGGTGGCCCTCCTTTTCCTGGCCGGCGGAACGCTCCTGATGTTCGTGGACGAGGAAAAGGGAAGAAAGGAGGGGGCATCCCTGTGATGGACGACCGTTCCGACGGATCAAACCGGCCTGACCGGGGAAATCCTTTGTTTCAAGGCATCGGGCTCCGCTGTGGACACGGTCCCCGCAAACAACAGGTATCATCCTGATTTTATAAAACAAAATATTTATAATTCGACTTGCTTTTGAACGGAGCGAGGTTTTATAATCGGCCCCGCTTGCGGCTGGAGCCAAGCGCCCCGGACGAATACCCACCCACTTCAAACCAAGGAAAGGAGAAACGATACATGAAGAAGACCTGGACCCTTCTGTTGATCATGCTTGTCTCGGCGGCCTTCCTGGCCTCGCCCTGCCTGGCCAAGACCCAGTGGAACGCCAATTCCGTCTGGCCCCCGAAGAACGAGCACAGCGTCGGCCTGACCGAGTTTGCCGCCAAGGTGAAAACCGCCACGCACGGGGAGCTGGAACTGATGGTGCAGACCGGCGGCGCCCTGGGGTACAAAGGCCCGGAACTCCTGAAGGTCGTCCGTGACGGTTTGGTCCCCGTCTCCGACATGCTCATCAGCGGCGTGGCGGGCGACGAAAAGGTCTTCCAGATCGTCACCCTCCCCTTCCTCGTCCGCAACTTCGACGAACTCAAAATCCTCCTCGACATTTCCCGGCCCCATTTCGACAGGGCCGCCCAGAAGTGGAACCAGAAAATCCTCTACATCGCCCCCTGGCCCGGTGCAGGACTCTGGACCAAGAAGAAGGTGACGAGCCTGGCCGACATGAAGGGCCTCAAGGTGAGGACCTACGACAAGAACGGCGCCCTCGTGATGGAAGCCGTCGGCGCCACGCCCCTGGCCCTCCCCTTCAGCGAGGTCTACACGTCGCTGCAGACGGGGGTGATCGACTCGGTCATGACCTCGACCCCCACGGCCGTGGATGCGAAGTTCTGGGAAGTGTTGAAGTATTTCGAGCCCCTCAACATCACCATCGCCACCAACATGGTCACCGTGAATCTCAAGGCCTTCCAGAAGCTCCCGAAGGCCCAGCAGGACGCCCTCGTCAAGGCCGGCCGGGAGATGGAAACCGCCATGTGGGCCCGGGTAAAGAAGTGGGACAAGAACATGGAGGCCATCAGCAACAAGAACGGCATCCAGACGGTGAAGCCCACGAAGAAGCAGATCAACGAGCTCGAGAAGATCACGGAAGGAATCCGCGCCGACTGGCTCAAGACCGCTCCGCCGGAAGGCAAGAAGATCTATGCCGATTTCCTGAAGAAGGTGAAGCGGTAAGGAAAATGCTTCGGCAGGGTTGAAGCCGGGGGAACCCGGGGCCTGATCCCGTGTTCCCCCGGCCTTTTTTCATTTGTTCCTGTCCGTGCCTCCCGTTTTTCCATTCGGAGAACAACCATTGAAAAAGCTGATCAATCTTCTGGACGGTCTCTCCATCGCCGGCGGCTGGCTGGCGGGCATCCTGATGATGCTCGCCATGCTGCTGGTCATCGGCGAGATCGTCATCCGGAGCTTCTTCTCCGGAACCCTTTACATTGCCGATGAATACTCCGGCTACCTGATGGCCATGCTGACCTTCATGGGCCTCGCCTACACGCTCCGCGAGCGCGGGCACATCCGGATGATGTTCCTTCCCCATGTCATCAAGGGCCGGGCCCACGTCGTCTTCAACATGGCCTGCTTCGTCGTGGGCTTCCTGTTCTGCGCGGCCCTGACGTCCTACACGTGGGATTTCTTCTGGGACTCCGTCGTCAGCGAGTCCCGGTCGATGCAGATCTCGGAGACGTACCTGGCGATCCCCCAGGCCTTCCTGCCCCTCGGATCGGCGCTTCTGACCCTGCAGTTCCTGGCGGAGTTTCTGAAGGGCGTCGCCATCCTGAGACAGGACACGGAGGGAATCCGCGTCCTGGAAGAGGCCGACGATCTCGGCCGGTAAGCTGAAACCTGCACCCTGTTTCCCGAGATCCCATGGATGAGGGAGGCCGGGGTTACCATATGGAAGGGCGGCTCTCCGCCACGGAGTGAAAACGAATGCAACCTGACCTCGGGCCCGTTTCGGCAACGATCATCGGGCTCCTCATCCTGTTCCTGGGGGGATCCGTCTGGATCGGAATCTCCCTGTTCCTCGTCGGAATCGGCGGCTTCTTCTTTTTCAGTGACGTGTCCTTCGGGTCCGTCATCGCCAACGTGGCCTGGAACAATACAAGCGGCTCGGCCATGATGGCCCTGCCCTTTTTCATCTGGATGGGGGAGATCCTCTTCCGCAGCCGGATCTCGTCGGACCTCTTCCGGGGGCTCGCCCCCTGGATGGACGCCATCCCGGGGCGGCTCATCCACGTGAACGTCCTCGCCTGCACGTTCTTCGCCGCCGTCAGCGGCTCCTCGGCGGCAACGACGGCCACCGTCGGGAAGATCACCGTCCCGGAGCTGGAAAAACGCAACTACGACCGGGACCTTTCCATCGGCTCGCTCGCCGGGGCGGGGACGCTGGGATTCCTGATTCCCCCCAGCATGGTCATGCTCGTCTACGGCATCATCGGCGACGTCAGCATCGGCAAGCTCTTCATCGCGGGATTCATCCCCGGCTTCATGATCGTCCTTCTGTTCTGCGGATACATTTTCCTCCGCTGCCTGATCAACCCCTCCCTGGCGCCGCGGGCGGAGGACCGCTACACCTGGAAAGACCGCCTCCAGGCCATCCCGGCCATTGCTCCCGTCGTTTTTCTTGTCCTCCTCGTCCTGGGAAGCATCTACCTGGGCTGGGCCACTCCGACCGAGGCCGGCGGCGTGGGGGTTGTGGGGGCCCTGTTTTTCGCCGCCCTCACCCGGAGTCTCTCCTGGCATGTCTTCAAGACGAGCATGATCAACTCGATCAAGACAAGCTGCATGATCATGCTCATCGTCATGGGCGCCTCCTATCTCTCGAACGTCTTCGGTTTCCTGGGAATCACCCGGGCCCTGACGGAGTATGTGGTCTCGATGCAGCTCTCCCCCTACATGCTCATCGTCATCCTGACGATCCTCTACCTGTTCCTGGGCTGCCTCATCGACGGCTTCTCCATGATCGTCATGACGGCACCGCTGGTCCTGCCCCTGGTGGAGGCGGCCGGGTTCGACCTCGTCTGGTTCGGCATCTATCTGGTCATCATGATCGAGCTGGCCCAGGTGACGCCGCCCGTCGGATTCAACCTCTTCGTCATCAGCGGGCTCAACAACGACAGCCTCTTCCGCATCGCCCGGGCGGCGACGCCCTTTTTCCTGCTCATGGTCGTGGCGACGGTGCTGATCACGGTCTTCCCCGACATCGCCCTCTACCTGCCCAACCGGATGAAGTGAACCAGGAGACGGCCCAATGAGACCAATCGACCTGAACTGCGACATGGGAGAGAGTTTCGGTGCCTACACGCTCGGAATGGACACCGAGGCGATCCGCCACATCACCTCGGCGAACGTCGCCTGCGGGTATCACGCCGGCGATGCCAGGGTCATGTACAGGACCGTGCAGATGGCGAAGGAAAGCGGCGTGGCCGTGGGCGCCCACCCGGGATACCCGGATCTCGCCGGCTTCGGCCGCCGGAAGATGGACTGCACGCCCGAGGAAATCCGGGATTACGTGATTTACCAGGTGGGGGCTCTCCAGGCCTTCTGCGCCGCCCATGGGATGGCGCTCCAGCATGTGAAGCCCCACGGAAGCCTTTATAACGAGAGCGTCGGGAACGAGGCCCTTCTGCGCAGCCTCATCGGGGCTGTGGCCCGGGTCGATCGCCGCCTCATCTACCTGGCCCTCGGCGGGGCCCAGGCGCCGCTGGTGAAGCGGCTTGCCGGGGAAGCGGGGATCCGGGTCGCCTTCGAGGCCTTCCCCGACCGGGCTTACACACCCGAGGGAAAACTGGCGCCGCGAAGCATGCCCGGGACCGTCATCGAAGACCCGGAGGAGGCGGCGGCGAGGGCGCTCCTGGCGGCAAAGGAAGGAAAAGTGATCGCCATCGACGGGACCGTCCTTGAGATGGAGATCCACACGCTTTGCGTCCACGGCGACAATCCCGCGGCGGTCGCCCTGGTGAAGCGGATCCGCGGCGTCCTCGAGAGGGAGGGGATCCGCGTCGCTCCCCTGGGAACCTTCATCGGCCTGTAAGGAAGGCGGATTTGCTCATGGCTTCCCTGCTGTTCGACAAACCCCGGCTGCGGCACAGCGGCGACATGGCGATCCTGGTGGAATACGGCGATGCCATCGATCCGGCCATCAACGAAAAGGTCCGGGCCGTCACGACGCTCCTGAAGCGGAATCTCCCCGAGGGCGTCCTGGCCATCGTCCCCGCCTATCGTTCCCTTTCCATCCGCTACGATCCCCTGCAGACCTCTCCGGAAAAGCTGTCCGTGGTTCTCGACGAGTTGGAAGGGCATCTTCGGGAGGTGGTCATCCCGCCGCCCCGCGTCGTCGAGATCCCCGTCTGCTATGGCGGCGAGCATGGACCCGACATCCGCTTCGTGGCGGATCATAACGGTCTCACCCCGGATGAGGTCGTCGCCATCCACGCCGGCACGGACTACCCCATTTACATGATCGGCTTCACTCCCGGCTTCTGTTACCTGGGCGGGCTCGACGGGCGGATTGCCACGCCGCGACGCGAGACGCCCCGGACGCTCCTCCCCGGCGGCTCCGTCGGCATCGCCGAGGCCCAAACGGGCGTCTACCCGGTGGACAGCCCCGGGGGGTGGCAGATCATCGGCCGGACGCCGTTCCGGCTCTTTGCACCCGAACGGAGCGATCCCTTTCTATACGAGGCAGGCGACCGGATCCGCTTCGTCCCGATCCCCGAGGTGGAATTCGACCGGATACACGAGGAGGAGAAAAGCTGATGGATGCCTTCCGCGTGCTCTTGCCGGGTTCCCTGACGACGGTCCAGGACGGCGGACGCTACAGCTTCATCGACCGTGGCGTCCCCCCTTCGGGGGCGCTGGACGGGTTTGCCTACCGCATCGCCAACCTGCTGGCCGGGAATCCCGCGGAGGCGGCCGTCCTGGAGATGACGCTGCAGGGCCCGACCCTGGAGGTCCTCTGCGAAGCCGACGTGGCTCTGGCCGGCGCCGACATGGCCGCAACGCTCAACGACGATCCGCTGCCGCCCTGGAAGTCCTTTCGGGTGAAGCGGGGGGACATCCTCCGGTTTCATTATGCCACGACCGGCTGCCGGACCTGCCTGGCCGTCTCGGGGGGGATCGAGGTCCCCGTCGTCATGGGAAGCCGCGCCACGTGCCTGAAGGCAAAGATCGGCGGCATCAACGGGAGGGCACTGAAAAAGGACGATATCCTCCCGCGGGGAACGGGTGATCTCCTGACGGCGCCGCGACGGCTTCCGTATCGCTGGATTCCCGTCTACCGGGCCGATATTGTCCTGAAGGTCCTGCCGGGCCCCCAGGAAGACGCCTTTCGCTCGGAGATGGAGGTCTTTTTCGATACCGATTACACGGTGACATCCGAATCGGACCGCATGGGATACCGCCTCCAGGGCACGCCGATCCATCATGACGAGGGAGTCCCCCAGAGCATCATCTCCGAGCCGATCCTTCCGGGGAACATTCAGTTGCCCGCCGACGGGCAGCCGATCATTCTTCTCGTGGAGCAGACAACGGGAGGCTATACGAAAATCGCGACGGTCATCTCGACGGATCTGCCAAAGGTCGCCCAGGCCATGCCGGGCAACCGGATCTGGTTCAAGAAGGTGACCCTGGAAGAGGCGCACGCCCTGTACAGGAGCGAGGCGGCGCGCAGGAAAGAGATCGAGGCGTTTTTCAGCGGTACATCCGGTCGCCGATCCGCAGGGACGTGACGTACAGGATCTCGCAGGCCCCCCGGTCCGAGTCTTCGCGGGTCAGGCTGGTTTTCAACCGGATGGCCTGTCCCTCGACCAGCCCTTCGCCGTTCACCAGGTATCCCTCGATTTCGACACGATCCTTGACGCCGACGTCCCGGTCGATGGCCCGGAAGAGGTTCCCCGTCGCCGGGATGAGATGGTTGTTGGAGCCGTGGGACATGGCATATTCGAAGCTCACCGGGGCGTCGTCTCCCTTGATCCGGAACCAGGCGAGCCGGGTGTTGTCGTGCTTGATCTGCAGGCGCTTTGCAATGTCCGGGTCCGTGAGGCGGCCCCAGACGAGGGCCAGGTCGAAGGGCATCACCGCGGCGCCCCACCCCTCCGTGTATTTTCTCTTCGAGGCGACGACGGCGGCGATGCGGTATCGGGCCACGGGAACCAGGTCCACGAAACCGGCCTTCAGCTTGACACGGATCTTTTCCCGTGCCGGGAGGGACTCCTGGACGGGGTCGGCCTTGACGTCGATGGTCGGCAGGGCGGTCGCGACGGACGACGGCTTCTCGCCGCAGCCGGCAAAGAGAACCACCGCCAGGAGGATCAGCCACCCGGATCCCCGGAATGTCCGCCGGTCGTTCGCGACGAAGGGGCACATGGAAGGAAGGCGTCCGGCCATTCTCGGGCTACTTCTTCCAGATGAACCGTTCCTGCTCCACCGCTGCCGGATCCACGCCCAGGGTTTCCAATTCCTTCAGGGCTGTATCCATCATGGCCGGCGGACCGCAGATGTAAACGGCGGCGCCCGGCTTCATGCCGTGCCGCTTCAGGATGTCGGCGCTGATCCGCCCTTTCTCGAAAAGCATCCCGGGCGTCCCCGCGTCGAAGTGGCCGTCCACCGATTCCTCCCGGCTCAGGCAGTGGACCACCGTGAGGTCGAGCTCGCGGGTCATGGCGCGGATCTCGTCCAGGCAGAAGGTCTCGGCGACGGTCTTGTTCCCCCAGAAAAGGAGGACCCTGTTCTTTGCCTTGCCGTTGCGGAAATGCCTCAGCACGCTCAGGAACGGCGTGATGCCCACCCCACCGGCGATCATGACGATCTCGGGCTTCTCGTCGATGCCCCTGCAGAAAACGCCGAGCGGGCCCGCGACCTTCACGGGCGTGCCCGGCGTCAGATTGGGGATGGCGGAGGTGAATGCTCCCTCCTTCTTGATGGTCAGGCGCAGCAGCGCATCCTCGGGCGCCGCGGAGATGGTAAAGGGGTGCGGCTCGCTCCAGCCGTCTTGCCTCGGGACCCGGATGGAGGCGAACTGGCCGGCCCGGCGGGCGGAGAGCTTTTCATCCGCTCCCTCCAGGTAGACCGAGTTCACCTCATGATTCTCCGGCACCACCCGCACAACCTTCCAGATATTCCTGTCTTCATGTCCCGCATCGGCTGACGTCATCTCACGACCTCCCGGGTGTTTTCATCGCGATGAACGTACCATATTTCCCGGCGGCTCTCCCCGCTTTTTTTCTCATTCCGATCCGGACCGGGCGCATCGGATCCGCCGGGAATCCGTCCGGGGCTTTCGGGAGCGACGCACAGACCCTCGACGGGACATGATCCGCGGCATTCATGCACCTCTCCGTTCCGACAATCGGCCGGCGATCAGATGATCACGAAGCCGATCTCCCCGATCGACTCCGGCCTGAACGCTCTGATCGTGTGGGTCCTGACATTGCCCGTGGCGCCAAGCCCCAGGACAAAGCTGATGGCAACCTCGTCGCTGGGGGCCTCGCAAATGGCCACATAATCCCATTCCCCCATGGTCAGGTAGACACCCGTCACAACCCCTCCCCTCTGCTCGAAGGCTTTCTTCGCCTCGGCAATCAACTGGGTTGAATCCTTCACGGTGCGGATCCCCTGGTCCGTCAGATTCATCAGGATGATATAGAGTTGCATGTCGTCTCCCTCCTTTCGTTGCTGGATTGGATGTGCGCCGCCCCCAATGCGTATCTCCGGCCCTCCGTTTGAATCCCGTGAGGAAATCCTGAGAGGATGATCCGGTTTCCGTCTTCTTGGTTTGCGGGAAGGAAAACTCAATGAAAGGAAAAAGCGAACGGAATACGAATGATGGTGATCGGGAAGAACCTGTTTCTTGCCTGCCTGGATTTCAATACACCACGAACCTCTCCGGAAAGCAAGCGTTTCGCATGGATCGGCGAATGACGGGGGCTGTCGGGATAAGCCCCTTCGTCGTCAAAGGTCCCGGCGGCTTTCCGCCGTTCCCTTCCCGCCCGCTCTTTCTTCCACCTTGACGAACGGATGCCATCGACTTTATGACTATCCGAAGGCAAAGAATCGCTCCTCCCGACAGCATCCGGCGTTTTTCCCAAACCCTTCGAGGGGGACCTGGCCCGATGGAACGGAAGGCAGTTTTTCAAGACAGGCCCGCTTGTGGCGATGCCCCGAGGCTTCCGCCGGCCGCCGGGAAAATGCCCTTCCCCGTAAGCCCCATCATCCACTCCGCCCTCCGGGCGATCTATGCCGGCGGTCCGAAATCGCGGTGGCTGTCGGACGCCCACGGCCATCCGTATTACCCCTACGAGACAAGGGCGGGAAATATCGTCTTCTTCTACGAGCCGGCGCCGGACTATTCCCCGCGCTTCCACCCGACCATCGCCCTGTACTACACGCCCCGCCTCGATTTCATCTACTCGGGCCGGCTGAGGGACACCGTCCGCAGCCTGTCCGTGGAGTCCGCGGACGTCCTGATGATCCTGATGTCCGCCATCGCCCGCCTGGACGACCCCCGGACGGGGATCGCCCGCATCACGCCCGAGGAGATCGCGGCCATGAGGAACATCCGCCTCCGCCGCGGCAGGTCGAGGAACCTGATCGAGGACCTGAAGGCGGAGGTCCTGCGCCTCGGGGATCTGCGCCTGTTCATGACCTGGAAGGACTACCGGACCGGCGGCACGGTCGCCTTCGGCCGGGAGAGGCCGGACCGCCTGCTGGACCTCCTGGACGTGGAATACCGCCGCCGGGATCGCGGCGGAACCGTGTTCCGGTACCGCTGCGGCCAGGCCCTGTCCCATTTCCTGGACGTGGAGGGGCTGTTCTGGATCGGCTACTACGGCAGGGCCCTTCTCCACCTGAACCCGTACCAGGAGGCGTTCACCAAGAAGCTGGGCACCTATTGGACGCTCATCGGAACGGTCGCCGGGAAAAAGGGCGAGCTGCCCCGGGCGACCCCGCGGAGCATCCTCGACTTCTGCGGAGAAAGCGTGAACCGGCGCAACCCGGGCCACATGGTGGACGCCTTCTTCAAGGCCCACGAGAGGCTCATGGAGATCGGCATCATCGAGAGCGACGACCTGCGGGAGCCCGTCAGCCGGACGAAAGGCTACATGGTGGAGTGGCTGGAGACACCCGTCACCGTGAAGCTCTCGGAGAAGCTCTGGAAGCGGGCCCGGAGAATCCCCGCCAGGCGGCAGGTCCTCCTCCCCGCGCCGGGTGCAAAGCGGCGGCGGCCTTCCCGGACGGCGGGCATCCCCGGTGAGACGGACCAGTTGGCCGCACGGCCGCAGTTGGTGAAGGAGCTGCGGGCCCGGTTCCACCTCCGCCAGGCGGACCTGGCGAAGGAGCTCGGAGTCACGCGCCAGACTCTCTCGCGCTACGAACGGGGCCTCTCCCGGATCCCGGAGCCGCATTCGGAAACGATCATCACCGTATTCCGGCGGATCTCGGCCCGCCACGAGGAACACTGAGAGGCAACCCCGACCCATCCCCCACGAAAGCGGCACCCATCTCCGAGGAATGCGCCTGCGGCCAATGGTCCGGCGCCCCTGCCCATCGGCTCTGACGACGGTTTAACACGGCCTAAATACAATAAGCGGAACATGCGCCGGACCAGCAGTCCGGTATCATGCACCGTCATCGCAGATCCACCCACAGGAGAAACAGCCATGGACGGGATGAAGCGAATCCAGGACCTGCAGGCCGGGATGGCCGGCCGGAATCTCTCCGCTCTCCTCATCGGCTATTCCCGGAATATCCTCTACTACACGGGAACGGCCCAGCCTTCGTGGCTTCTCGTCCTCCCCGGCGATTGCACGCTGTATGTACGGAGCGGACTGGACTTCGCCCGGAACGACGTCTTCATCCCGCAGGAAAAGCTCCGTGAGGAGCGGCGCCTGGAGCGGATCGGCGAGGCCCTCTCCGCCCGGGTGCAGGGGGGCGATCGGCGTCTCGGCGTGGAGATGGACATCCTGACGGCGGAGCAGTTCCGGCAGGTCGAACGATGCTTCCCCGGCTTCGAATTCGTCGATGTCTCCTCCATCCCGCTGGACCAGAGGAAGAAGAAAGAGCCGGCCGAGATCGAAACGATCCGGAAGGCCTGCGGGGCCATCCATGCGGGCCACGAAGCGGTGCTGGCCGTCCTGAAGGAGGGAATCACGGAGCTGGAGCTGGCCGCCGCGGTCGAGAACGCCCACCGCCTGGCGGGCCACGAGGGAATCTTCTTCATCCGCCAGCCCGACTTCTTCATGAGCCGGGGCCCCATCAGCTCCGGTCCCAACCTGTTCCGGATCAGCGGTGTCGTCTACACCATCACAGGGGTGGGCCTGAGCCCGTCCGTGCCGGCGGGGCCGTCGAGGAGGGAAATCGAGGCCGGCGACATCGTGATCGTGGACATCCCCACACTGGTGGACGGCTACCATGCCGACCAGACGCGCACCTACTGCCTGGGGAAGGCCGCGAAGGAGATCCTCTCCCTCTACGACGACCTCCGCTCCATCGCCGACCACCTGATCGCCGCCATCCGCCCGGGGATCCCCTGCACAGAGGTCTACCGGATTGCGGTCGAAAAGGCCGGCGAGCTGGGGCGCCGGGAGACATTCCAGCATTTCGGCGGTGGAAAGATCTCCCGGATCATCGGGCACGGCATCGGACTCGAGCTGAACGAGCCCCCCATCCTGTCCGGGTACGACTCCTCCCCCCTCGAGGAGGGCCAGGTCGTCGCCCTGGACCTGCACATGCTCGACGAGGGGCTGGGCGTCGTCAAGCTGGAGGACATGATCCACATCCGGGCGGAAGGGAACGAGATCCTGACCCCGACGCCGCGGATCCTCTTCGAGGTTTAAACACCTGCCGGAGGCATCTTGCACCCGGCAAACCAGGGAAAGGAGGTTAGAGCATGCAGTTTCTGGAGGTGAGCAGGGAGCACGGCATTGCGACGGTGATGCTGAGCCGCGGGAAAGTGAACGCACTGAACGAGCCCTTCATCGACGAGCTGACGGCCTGCTTCCGGGATCTGGCCGTGGATCCCGCCGTCCGGGCCGTCATCCTGACGGGGAAGGGAAAGTTCTTCACCTACGGGTTCGACATCCCGGAGTTCCTGGAATACGGCCGGGAGGATTTCCTCCGCTACCTCACGAAATTCACCCGCTTCTACGGTGATCTGTTCCTGCTTCCCAAGCCCGTCGTGGCGGCCCTCAACGGACACACGATGGCGGGGGGATGCATGATCGCCATCGCCTGCGATTACCGGGTCATGGTCACGGGCAAGGCGAGGATCTCCCTCAACGAGATCAATTTCGGCTCGTCGCTGTTCGCGGGGAGCGTGGAGATCCTGAAGATGTGGCTGGGGCAGAAGAACGCGGAGACCTTCGTCTACTCGGGCGCCCTGTACTCGGCCGAGGAGGCCCTCGGGCTCGGCCTCGTCCACGAGGCGGTCGCGGAGGAGGACGTGGCGCCGCGGGCGATGAAGATGGCGGTAGAACTGGCCGCCAGGGAAGCCCCCGCGTTCGACAGCATCAAGAAGCTCCTCCGGGGGCCGCTGGCGGAGCGGATCCGGGAGCGGGAGCGGGCCTCCCTCCTGGAGTTCGTCGACATCTGGTACTCGGACGCGACATGGCGGAAGCTGAAGGAGAAGCAGATCCGCTCATAGCAGTCCCATGAAAATACGGGTTTGCATGCTCTAGAGAGCGGTTTTTCTTCTTCCCCTTGCCCAAGTACGAATCCGCGGCATCCAGACAAACCAGAACATGTACGCGATCGCCAGGGATGCCAACTGACTGCCCAGGTAGAGCGGAGGATTGATCTCCACATTCAGATTCGGCAGGACATCGATGATCAGGTACAGCCAAATGGTACCAAAGGGAATGGTCCACAGATTGTAATAGATGCACATCGCGAAACTAGCTTCTCGATCCATGAAAGGATACGCCATCATAAACAACCCAGCGACAACCCACACAATTCTCCATAACGTATACCAGGAAATCATGGATGCACCCTAAAACACTTTGTCCTGCAATAGCCATACACCGAGTTGGCATAGGTCTGACAATTTTCCCCTTTCAACAGATGGATACTGTAATTTGGAGGTGGTAAAGCGAATTGCTTATCAATACAATTTTCTATACATGCATTGTCGGCCTCGACGGTCTCACATTGATCCGGATTATAACGGTCATTATCTATCATGCCTGGGCTGTTGAAGATGTGAACGGATTCACGTAAGGTAAATCCCTTGCATGAATAGCCGCGTCTGGCATTCCCCGTACAAATGTACTGGTGAAAAAAAGGTCCCTTCATAAAGGGGAGAATCTTTAGCCGCCTTCTGCACATCATTGTTTCCAACCCAAGGGGATCGATAGCGTTGACAGGGTTATTCGAGACATAACTGTACGGATTCACATCTCCCCCGGCAAATCCGATGGGATCCCTGGTGATGAACCGCCCGGCCTTCGGATCGTAATATCTGGCTCTGTAGTAGTAGAGCCCCGTCTCGGGGTCGTACTCCCGACCGGTAAAGGCATAGGGCTGGACGATCAGCGGATGGATCGCCCCCGGGTTCCCGAAGGAGTCGTACTCGTACCGCTGGACCAGCCGGCCCTTGGAGTCGGTCAGGCCGGTGATGGAGCCCAGGCCGTCGGCGATGTAGTCATAAGTCTCGAACCCGCCGTTCCCGAAGAGCGGGGGCCGCCGCCTCT
>CAYNEJ010000062.1:1546-3603 GCA_964396205.1 uncultured Syntrophaceae bacterium | reverse complement strand
GTGGTGACGGCGCCAAGGGGTCCCGTTCCGGTCTTCTTCACCAGGTTGCCGTTGGCATCGTACTCGTAGCGATAATCCCTATCTTCCAGGAGCCGGTTCCCCGCGTCATGGGCCTGGATGTCTTTCTTTCCGGGACCCCGGACCCGGTTCCCCACGGAGTCGTACTCATAGCCTTCCTTCAACTTCTTCGCAATCTCCTCGAGGAGCCTCCCCAGAATCCCCTTCGTCGCTTTCGGCTTCGGCACGGCCTCCGTCAGGCGGTCCACGGCGTCATAACCGTAGGAGACGGTCTTGTCCTTCTCCTCCCGGGTGACCCGGTTGCCGGCCCTGTCATGGGCGTAGCCGACGGTGTCGAGGGTCTTGCCGCCTTTGTCCCGGTGGAGGATCGTCAGCAGGCGGCTCCCGGCGTCGTAGCTGTAGCCTGTGGTCGTTCCGCCGGGCCGGGCCAGTGAAATCCTCCTCCCTGCCGCATCATAGGTAAAGCGCCAGGTTCCACGGTCTGCATCGTTCCCGCTGCCGCTTCCCACATCGCTGCCCGCCTCCTCCGCCGTCCCGATCCCGGCGAGGCGGCCGTTGAGGTCGTACGCATAGGAGACGGCCTTCCCCTCCGGCGTGACCATCCGGGTCCGGTTCCCCAGGGCGTCGTAAGCGTACCGGATGCGCCGGCCCTCCGAATCGACCACCTCCGTCACCCGGCGGTTTGCGTCGTAGGTGAACTGGTAGGCGATGTGCCGGTTCCCCGCATAGACCAGGTTCCCCGCATCGTCATACCGGAAGGCGGCGGTTGAGCCGTCGGAGAAGACCTTTTCCAGAAGCCTTCCGTTCCGGTCGTACCGGTAGGCAATCGTCCGCCCGTCGGGCCGCGTCAGGGCGGCCAGGTTCCCCCGGGCATCGTAACCATAGGAAGTGACATTCCCCAGGGGGTCCGTCTCCTTCGTTATCCTCCCCGTCCGGTCGTATTCGAAGGTCGTGGTCTGTCCCTTCGCGTCCGTCACCGCCGTCAGCCGATCCGCCCCGGCCCCGCAGGAGGGGCAGGACGACCCGCCGTAGGTCAGGGCCGTATGCTGCCCCAAGGCGTCGGTGATCCCGGTCACCCGGTCCCGGTAGTTGTAGGTGTAGCCCGTGGCATGGCCGTTGGGGTCGGTGACCGTCAGGGGGTTCCCGCCGGGATCGCGGGTAAGGCGGGTGGCATGCCCCAGGGGATCGGCGATCCGGATGAGCCGGTTGAGGCTGTCGAAGTCAAACGTAGTGGCGTTCCCCAGGGCATCCTTCATCCGGACCCGGTTGCCCAGGCTGTCGTAGCCCAGGGTCGCGGTGTTCTTCTCCGGGTCCGTGACGGAGACGAGGTTCCCCGAGGCGTCGTAGGCCAGGACCATCGTCCTCCCCAGCGCGTCGGTGATGCCGGTGACGTTGCCCCGGTCGTCATGGGCATACCGGGTGACGGCACCCGACGCATCCGTGACGGTGAGGAGGTTCCCCCGGGCATCGTAGCCGTAGGAGACGGTGTGTCCCAGGGGGTCTGTGACCGACGTGACCTGGCCCTGGCCGTTATAGGCGAAGCGCGTGGTCTTCCCCAGGGGATCGGTGACCGAGGCGAGGTTGCCGTAGCCGTCGTAGGAGTAGACGCTCTCGCTCCCGTCGGGCTCCGTCTGTTGGATCCGGTTCCGGTTCCCGTCATAGCCGTAGCGGGTCGTGTGCCCCAGGGGGTCCGTCCTCTCCAGGAGGACGCCGAGAACGGGGTCGTACCGGAACGTCCAGGTCCCCCCGTCCTTCTCCGTCAGGGTGGAAAGAGAGGATTCCGGATCGTACCGGATCTCCCGGATCTTCCCCTCGGGATCCGTCGTCCCGATGAGGCGGCGGTTTTCATCATACGTGTACCGGGTCTCGTGGCCCCGGGGGTCCGTCTTCGAAAGCATCCGGAAGGCGTCGTCATAGGTGAAGGTCCACGTCTGTGCTCCCGCGGGGGTCTTCGAGACGACCCGCCCCAGAACGGCCCCCGCCACGGTCTTCCCCGTATAGGTGAAGGCGTGGGTGTTGCCGTTGGGATCGGTGACCGT
>CAYNEJ010000062.1:0-1446 GCA_964396205.1 uncultured Syntrophaceae bacterium | reverse complement strand
CGGCCGCCCCGGCCGTCCCGCCAGACGTACCGGTCCTCCTCCGGGACGGCCGTCAGGGTCTCCAGGTAATCATGGGTCCAGCCGGTGCCGAGGACGCCTCTCTCCCCGTCGCCGCTGTCATAGGAAAGGCCGAACTCCGGCATCATCCGGGAGCCCGGGAGACGGAACAGAAGGAGGGACTCGGAGAGGCTCCCCGCCGCCAGGTGGGCCCAGGAGCCCACCGAAACCTGCATCTTGCAGTCCTTCTCCGCGGACGTCACGGTGACGGTGGTCTCTCCCTCGGTGCCGCACCGGCCGTCGGTGGTCTCCACGACCAGCTTCACCGGCCAGGTCCGGCCGGTATCGAGGGTCCGCCCCTCCACCCGTCCGTCCCAGGGAACGGAGACGGCAAGGCCGGTCCCCTCCCCGATCGTCTTCCCCGCCACGGTCACCCTCCAGGAGACCGGGTCGGAGGAGGCGATCGTCCCGGTGAAGACCACCCGTCCCCCATTGTGGACGTCGATGGCTGTTGACGTCCCCCCGAAGGACGTCACCGACACGTCGCAGGCCGGCGGCGGCGGCTCCGCCGGAAGCAGCGCCGCGGGGCAGCAGCCTTTTGCTTTCTGAGCAGCCGTCCGGATGTCCGTAACCCCCCCGCAGGCAATCGTCGCCCCGTTCCAGGAGCCACAAGCGGAGTTCGCAGTACAACGGGCCAAGAGACGATCCGCCGTACAAAAAAATGCCCCATTGCAATTGCAGGCCGTCGGCCACCCGGGATTGCAGTCGCAGCCGTCGCAGGCCGACCATTCCGATGAAGAAGAACCATAACAGTCGTATGGGCGTTTGTAGATCGCGTGCGTGCACGCTGTTTTGGACAGGGTCCGTGCTTCAAAAAAGGCCCCACCGTCGATCCGGGGCGTGGAGACGGCGATCTGCAGGGTGTCGCAGGCGGCGCCGTCCGCCGAGAGGGTGATGGCGGGATTGTTCACACAGTCCGGGTTCGAGGAGGGGGCCGTGTAAACAACGGATGCCCCCGTCGTCGCCGAGAGGGAGCCGCCGCCCGAGGCGACCCGCCAGCGGTACGAGGCGTCCGGCCCGGCACCGGTGACCGTGAGCGTCTGTGTCGCTCCCACCAGCATCTGCTGCGTCTCGTAGCCGATCCGCTCCCCGCTACAGGCGCCCCAGGCGGAAGACGCGAAAAGCAGCAATACGGACATCCACGCAAAAATCGACAGGCAACGCTTCATCCCGGTAATCCCCATTTCGGCAATCGTCTCCCCTCGGAAATTTTGCAGGACAGGCCTGCGGAAACCTTCTTGTGCTGCTGGAAAATGTGATGGCTGTGGGGGAATTTGATCAGGCGCGGACCGGACGTTACGAGACCGGCCCCGCATGATAGGAGGCGGGATAAACGATGTATGGACGGAATGCAATGCCTCGAAATTACGGTTTTATTGCTTAAGCAGG
>CAYNEJ010000061.1:0-19207 GCA_964396205.1 uncultured Syntrophaceae bacterium | reverse complement strand
CCAGAAGGCGATCCCCGGAAAAGCTTTCGCGACGGCGGGAATCCCCGTGACAGCCCCCGCGCCGTGACATAAAGAAAATAAGGAAAGGAGAAGGAAGAGGTGCGGATTTGAGATCCGTTCCCCGGTCTTGCTACCGATTCTTCCAGACTCGCCGGAGGCGCAGGGAGTTGGTGACCACGGAGACGGAGCTGAAGGCCATGGCGGCGGCGGCGAATTCCGGGTTCAGAAGGACGCCGAAGAACGGGTAGAGAATGCCGGCAGCCACGGGAATGCCGATGATGTTGTAGATGAAGGCCCAGAAAAGGTTCTGACGGATGACCTTCATCGTCGCCAGGGAAAGGCCGATGGACCGGGGAACGAGGGTCAGGTCGCTCCGCATGAGGGTCAGGTCGCTCGCCTCGACGGCCACGTCCGTTCCCGTACCGATGGCGATGCCGATGTCGGCCGCGGCCAGGGCCGGGGCGTCGTTGATCCCGTCTCCCACCATGGCCACCACTTCTCCCGCCTCCTGGAGTCGCCGGATCTCCCGTGCCTTGTCTCCCGGCAGGACCTCCGCCAGGACGCGGTCGATCCCGAGGGCGCGTCCCGCCGCCTCACCCGCCGCCCGGTTGTCTCCCGTAATCAGGCCGATCCGGAGGCCCATTTTCTTCAACTGCTCAATCGCAGGCTTCGCCGATTCCCGCGGGGCATCCGCCAGAGCGATCACGCCGGCCGCCCGGCCGCCGACGGCCAGGAACACGGATGTCTTCCCCTCCCCGGACAGGCGTTCTCCGACTTCCCGAAGCCCCCAGAGATCGATCCCCTCCTGCTCCATCAGGCGTAGGTTCCCGATGAGATGCCGTTCGCCCGCCAGCACGGCCCGCGCGCCCAGTCCGGGAAGGGCCTCAAAGTCTTCCAGCGACTGCGGCACCAGCCCCTCCGCCTTTCCTGCGGCAAGGATCGCCGCCGCCAGGGGATGCTCCGATCCGACCTCCAGGGATATGGCCGCCTGCAGAACATCATCCCCGGCAAAACCGGGAGCGGCGATGATGTCGGTCACCTCCGGCTCCCCCTTTGTCAGGGTGCCCGTCTTGTCGAAGACGACCGTCGTCAACCGGCCCGCCCGCTCCAGGCTCTCGCCGCCCTTGATGAGGATGCCGTTCTCTGCGCCAAGGCCCGTGCCGACCATCACCGCCGTGGGGGTGGCCAGGCCGAGGGCGCAGGGGCAGGCGATGACGAGCACGGATACGAAGTTCAGAAGGGCCAGGCTGAAGATCGGGTTCGGAACCAGAAACATCCACACGACGAAGGTGAAGGCGCCGATGGCGAACACGACGGGAACGAAGATCGATGCCACGCGGTCGGCCAGGCGCTGGACCGGCGCCTTCGACCCCTGGGCGGCCTCCACAAGCCGGATAATCTGGGCCAGGACCGTCTCTCTCCCCACCCGGGTCGCCCGGAAGGTAAAGGTTCCCGTCCGGTTCAGCGTGGCGGCAAAGACCTCCGCCCCCTCCTCCTTGGACGCGGGAAGGCTTTCACCGGTGAGCATCGATTCGTCCACGGCGGAGGCGCCCGAAAGCACAACGCCGTCGACGGGGATCTTCTCCCCCGGCCGCACCCGGATGCGGTCTCCGGGAACGACGGCCTCCACGGGAAGGTCCGTTTCCTCCTCTCCCCGGAGGACCCGGGCCGTCTTCGGCTTCAGGCCCACGAGACGCTGAATCGCCTGGGAAGTCCTTCCTTTGGCCCTTGCCTCCAGGAGCCGTCCCAGGAGGATAAGGGTCACGATGAAAGCGGCACCGTCGAAGTAGACGTGTGGCGCCACGCCGGCCGCGGCGAAAAAGCCGGGGAAAAACGTGGCTCCAGTGGAATAGAGGAACGCCGACAGGGCTCCCACGGCCACCAGGGTGTTCATGTCGCTGGTCTTCTGGAGAGCGGCCTTCCAGGCGCCGACCAGAAACCGCTCCCCGACCCAGAAGATCACCGGAACGGTCAGGAAAAACAGGACCACACGCAGAGGCGCATGGGGGATATCCCGGAGAAAGGGAAACCAGTGCTGCATGGAGCCCAGGAAAATCAGGACGCTCAGGACGATGCCGACGGTGAAACGGACCGTCAGGTCCCGGATCTCCCGCTCCCGGGCCTCCGTGATGGGGTCCTCCCGGTCTTCGTCGGGAATGCCCAGGTACTCGTAGCCGCTGTCGGTGACGACCTCCCGGACGGCCTCCACGCCCGCCCAGGCCCCCTCGTGAACAAGGGTGGCCCGGGCGGTGGCCAGGTTCACCGAGACGTCCGTCACGCCGGGGATCTCCTTCAGGGCGTTTTCCACCCGGCGGACGCAGGCGGCGCAGGTCATCCCGCCGACCGAGACGGTCGTCGATTCCATGATCCCCTACCCCGCCTGATATCCGGCTTTCCGGACGGCTTCGCGGAGCAGTTCGATATCGACGGGCTTATCCTCCTCGTAGGTCGCCTCGCCCCGCGCCAGATCGACCTTCACGTTCCGGATACCCGCCACGGCGCTCAGGGCCTTCGTTACGGCCATGACGCAGTGCTGGCAACTCATCCCTTCAATGCGAATCGTCTTCATGGCTTTTCGCCTCCCTTCACAAACGTCTGATATCAAAATAGGCCGCCACGGTCCCGTTGTAAAGGAAGAGAGCCGCTTTTGACCTTTTCAGCGGAACTCCGGTCTGCTACAGGGAGAGCACTTTACAGGGAGGTTGCCGCATGAACATGCATGAGGAACTGGCCCCGGAATTCCGGGATGTCCTGATTCAGAAAATGCAGACCGCTTCGCCCTACTGGGATCTTCTGGGCCTCGAACTGACGGATGTGAAGAAGGGCTGGGCCCGAGTCCGCCTCGCCTTCGACCGGAAACTCGTCCACCCCTTGGGTATCGCCCACGGCGGGGCCGTCTTCTCCGCAGCCGACTCCGCAGTGGCCATGGCCCTGATCGGACTGGTGGACCGCTCGGAAACATTCACCACAATCGAAATGAAACTGAATTATCTGAAGCCCTTCGAGCGGGGAGCCATCACGGCGGAAGCCGTCATTGTCCACAAAGGCAGCCGGACCGCCCTGGGAGAGGTGGAGGTGCGGGACGAGGAAGGAGGCATGGTGGCAAAGGGACTCGCCACCTACATGATCCTCGATGCCTCCTGGCGGACGGGGATGCCCGGGGCCTGAAGCGATGGCGGAAGCCGTGAGGACGTCAATTCGCCAGGACCAGCCGCGGGCACGGTTCCCCCACCTGCCCCATTCCGACCGTGCCGCCTTGACGGGAAGGCCCCCCACGGGTCTCAGATATAGGGAAAAACGTTCTTGATCACGATCTCGAAGTTCCGCTTGACGGCCTCGGTCCCATCCACCATGCCCATGTGTCCGGGAAGGAGAGCCTCCAGATCCAGTTTCGCCAGAGACTGGATGCTCTTCTTCAGGAGGGCACCGTCGCCGCCGGGGAAATCCGTCCGTCCGACATTCTGCTCAAAAATGACATCGCCACAGAAGACAATCTTGCGCTCCGGGCTGTAGAGCCCGATCGATCCGGGCGAGTGCCCCGGCAGGAGGAGAACCCGGAAGGTCTCCACGCCGAGAACAAGCTCGTCTCCATCCAGCACCAGGTCAACGTCGATCCGGGGCCTCGGCATCCCGAACAGGGAATAGAGCTGCCCGCCGGGGCCATTCAGGAATTCCGCCTCCTGCCTGTGGAGGGCGATCTTCACATCGGACCCTGCAAAGAAGGACGATCCTTCGAAATGGTCCGGGTGTGAATGGGTGTTGATCACATAGCGGATATCATCCGTCTCGATCCCGTCCATGCGCATCTGTTCCAGGAGCTGGGGAACGTAGCGGGAAAGCCCCGGGTCGATGAGGGCCCGGACCTCGCCGCCAATGTAGAAGCTGTTGCAGTTGTTGTCGAAATAGTCACTCCACTCGTACACGTAAATGTCTTCGGAAAATCGCATCTTTCCTCCTTCATTTCATTTTTATCTCTCCCTCGGACACCTTGGAAAGGGGCCTCTGAACGATGGATGGGAGATGGTCTCCCCTCACACTCCGGGAAGGCCCGCTCCCCAGCATGCGCGGGGGCGCGGCCGGGGGTTTCAAAAGGAACAGGCGCAGCCTGCCGAGACCGCCATCCGAAGGCTGTTCAAAACGGGTTGCAGGCAAGGTGCCCGAAATCCCGGGCCGCGAAGCATACCAGGCGGTGTGTCGAGCGGAGCGGCATGAGGACAGCGCAGCAGGCGCCTTTTTCAACAACCCGTCGTCTTCACGGTTTGTCCGCCCAGATCCAGGCCCGGAAGCCCCCTCCCCGCTCGATGGTCGCTGCCAGGCCACGGGCCGCGATCCGTGCCCGTATCGCCTCCGGTGTCTCAAAGCGGCTCCGCATCAGGAACATCTTTTCCAGGACAGCCACTGCCTTGACGGCGGGGAGATGCAGGTCCGGCTCTTCGACGAGAAGGCGGCCACCGGGAGCGAGCACCCGGATCAGTTCGGCGACGGCCTCTCCCGCATCGCAGAAATGATGAAGCGCGTCAATCACCATGACGCGATGGAAGGCACCGTCCCGGAAGGGGAGCCGCTCCGCATGTGCCCGGACGGGCTGGATGCCGCGCTTCGCTCCGGCCTTGCTCAGCATTCCCCGGGACAGATCACTCACCACGACGCCACCGGTCCATGGCCGCAGATGAAAAGAAACGCGGCCGGTGCCTCCCCCGGCATCCAGCAGCCATCCAGCCGCGGGGAGCCTGAGCAGCCTCCCGAGCCGCTCGATTTCCGGCCTTCCCAGCAGCCGGTCGTAGGCAAAGGCGATCCAGTCGAAATGATCGAACATGCGCCTCCATCGGACAGGACCGTCCCGAGACGGACGACGGGACCCCGCTCCCGGGGTGATCAACAAAACCGGGCTCCCTGCCTCATTTCCGCAGGAGCCACTCGGAGAGGATCCGGCGTTTGGCCTCACAGCGATCCTCGGTCCAGCAGGAACGGAAAACCGCCTGGAGCTCCCCTCCCTTGAGGATTCGAATCTCATAAGGCTTCTTCATCATGACGGTGTGAACGAAGATGGCGAACGCCTCGGCGAAATCATCATAAGGATTTGACGCACCATAGAGGGATGCGAAGTTCGTTTCCGCCAGTTTCCGATAGACCTCCGGCAGAGCCCTTCCGTCAAGCCTCGGTGTCCCATAGAAAACCACGTCCTTGCGAAACGGAAACACGCTCTCATAGCGGGACAAAAACGCTGCTCCGCCGGGGGCGACGATCCAGGAGAGGTCCAGGAAGGGGTAATCCCCTTTCTTCTTCACAGCCGAAGGACCCGCGAACCAGAAGGGGTGGAAACGCTCACCCACGGACAGGAGGTGACCGATCTCGTGGAGAAGAATGAACTGGATGGCGTTCTTGCGGTTGTCGTCGGCCGGCAGCTCGATGGCCCCCTCGAGGCGATATTCACGATCGGGCCGGAACGGCGTGTTTTCCCTCCAGGTGAGCCAGGCATTGGCTGTTCTCACGAGAACGGCCTCATCCAGGATGATGAAACCCGCCACCGGATGATCATGCTCATCCATGACGGCCTCCATGTAGCCCGTGCCACCGAGGTTCCGGACCACGAAGATACCAATGAGCTTCGGATTCACCCGGTCACGGACGGCCATCGGCAGCCCTGCCAGCGCCGCCTTCAGATCGGCAAGAAATGCCGGAGACAGGTCCACCGGTTCGGGTGTTTCAGGGAACCCGTTCAGCCGGTTGTCAAGGATGAGGTAGTCGATGAGTTCCGCCGGCGCCTGGTCGATTCGGTCCTCCGGGATGCTCTTCAGGTAAGGTCTCCAGAAGGCAATCCGGCGGACGGCATGCCCCTCTACCGCCCGTCGCAGGCAGGCCTTGTCTGAATTGTCACAGGACAGGACCGAGACCGGAGACGACGCCAGCAGAACCAGGGATACCGCCATCGACAGACAGCGAAGGATGTTTTTCCGGTTCATGGCATGGCCTTACCGGCTCACCGACTGGTTGCCCGGCAGACGGAGTCCGGTCAGCGGATGATCATTTTACGGGGTATCCGACGGACTGGGCAAGCAGGATCTTCTGTTCCGGCCGGAGACCCATGGCCGCGGACAGGGCGGGACGATCGATGGAGGCCCTGACGACCGTAGCCAATCCCTCGGAGGCACAGTACAAATAGACATTCTGGACCATCGCGCCAGCCGTGACGGACGAAAGCATGTTCTGGTCGTCCGGGGGTACTCCTTCCATTTTATGGCCGTCGGACACGAAGATCAGGTTCACGGCGGCGTCCCTCACATACGACTGGGTGCCCGTGAGAGCCCGGAGATCCCGTCCCGAAATGAAGTTCAAAAGATGTTTCTTCCCATCGTACAGGTAAAGGCCTGAAGGGAGCGTCACGTACACGTCCACCTCCTGCATATTCCTGGCCGACGGGACCGTTCGACCGCCCGTCGCCGGGCGGTTGATGCCGTTGGAGGCCCACAGGAGGTTGGAGAGAACGCGAATGGGGAGTCTGCCCCTGCTGAAAGACCGGGAAGATTTGCGCTCCTTCAGGACATGCATGAGCAGCCGTCCACTGTCCATCTGCGGCTTGACCAGGAGAACCGGTTTTTTTTCCTCGGCCCCGGCCATGCCGGCCAGGAAGAAGATCATCACAGCCGCGATCACGAAACGTGCGGGAAGCCTTATCACAACCGCTCCTCCATGTGCTTTGGTCCCACCCCGGCTGGTACCGCACGGGGCGCTCGAAAAACAAACTACCCGCTCAGGACCCGACGGTCAAGAGGAATCGGGGCTTGGCAACTACAGGAAATCCATGGGATCCACATCAATTTTCATCTCAACGCCGCCAAAACGCCGAGCCAGCATCGCCTCCGCAACGACATGCAGGGCCCGGCTATCCTTTCCCTTCAGCAGGATCTGCCACCGATGGCGGTTCCTGACACAGGCAATGGGGGCCTCCGCAGGTCCCAGGATTTCTACCCTGCCGTCCAGTCCCTGCCCGGCAACGAAACGGGCGGCAAAGGCAGCCGCGGCCGCGGCCCCTTCCCGCGTTTTCTGTGAATCCAGCGCCGAGATCCTCACCTGGGCCATCCGGGTAAAGGGCGGATAGCCTAGGGCCTGTCGCTGGGGAATCTCATCCCGGTAGAATGCCTCGAAGTTGTGTTCCCGGGCATGTTGCACCGCATAATGACCCGGGTTGTACGTCTGGATGATCACCCGGCCGGGAGCTTCTCCCCGCCCGCTGCGGCCGGACACCTGGGTGAGGAGCTGAAAGGTCCGCTCGGCGGCGCGGAAATCGGCCGTGTGGAGGCTCGTGTCGGCGGAGACGACTCCCACGAGGGTGATGCCCGGAATGTCATGTCCCTTCGTGATCATCTGGGTTCCCACGAGGATGTCGAGCTCCCCCCGCAGGAGGTTTCGCAGGATTTCGGCAGAAGCACCTTTTCTGGCCGTCGTGTCGCTGTCCATCCGTCCCACTCGCGCCTCCGGAAACAGGGTCCTGACGGCCTCCTCGACCCGTTCCGTTCCGAGTCCGTGACGGACGAGACGGGGACTTCCGCAGGCAGGACAGGCGGCCGGCGAGGGCATGGAAAAATCACAGGCATGACATTGGAGAAGCCCCGCCCGGGCATGGGAGATCAGCGAGAGACTGCAGTTCCGGCAGGCAAAGACATGACCGCAGGATGCGCAGAACAGGTGCGTGTGAAAACCCCGCCGGTTGAGGAAAAGAAGGGCCTGGCCGCGGGCAGCAAGGTTGTCTCTCAGGGCATTCTGCAGGGTGTAGGAGAAAATCGGCAATTCACCGGTTCTCAGTCCCTCAACCCTCATGTCCACGATCTCCACGCCCGGCAGCTCCCGATCCTCCACCCGGAGGGGGAGGGATTGACATTGATATCGTCCCGACTCGGCGTTGTAGTATGACTGGACGGAAGGGGTTGCGGATCCCAGGACGACCGCAGCGGAGGCCATCTTTCCGCGGATGACGGCCATGTCCCGGGCGGAGTAGCAAAGTCGCTCGTCCTGCTTGTAGGAAGGATCGTGTTCCTCGTCCACGATGATCAGCTTCAGGTTTTTCATGGGGGCGAAGAGGGCGGAGCGGGCTCCTACGACAACGTCCGCCTCCCCCTGCTGGATGCGGCGCCACTGGGAATATCGGTCGCCCCGGGAGATCCCGCTGTGGAGAACGGCAATTCGTCCCGCATCGAAGAAGGACGCCACCCGGTTCAAGAGCTGCGGGGTCAGGGCGATCTCCGGCACGAGGAGGAGCACGCTCCCTCCTGTTTCAAGAACCTCCGCGGCAGCCCGCAGGTAGACCTCCGTCTTTCCACTGCCCGTCACTCCGTGGAGCAGGATGACGGGCGGGTGTTCCCGGCTCAATCCGGACCGGATCGCCTTCAGGGCGGAGACCTGGTCCTGATTGAGCGACAGACTGGTCCGCGGTCCTTCGATAACCGGGACAATCCCGGGCAGGCGGACAAGCGGCCTCTCTTCGAAGAGGACGATTCCCTTCTTTCTCAAGGTGTTGAGGACGGCGGCCCTCCCCGGGAGAATCCGGGAAAACTCTGCGGCCGGAACGGTGCCAAGACGCCGCAGGAGTCGGACGGCCTCTTCCTGACGGGGAGAAAGACCCTCCGGGGTCTTCATTGCCAGAGACAAAACACGCTCGGCCCTCAGGCGAATCGCCGGTCCTCGAATGTCCTCGGAAAGACGAACCAAATTTCGCTCCGCCAGCGCCGCCAGGGATCCGGCAATCTCCCTGACCCGGAGCATTTTTTTGAGCTGGGGCAGTGAAAGACCCCGGGGTCGCTCCCGGAGGAGATCCAGGATTCGCCCCTGCAGGGGGATCTCGCTCCCCGTTTCCGTGGGAACGGCATCACGGTTGAGATACACCCGGGTCTGGTCCCGGGCAGGGATGCTCCCAGGCAGAATCTCTCCCAGGGCTCTCCCGACAGGATACAGGTAATATTCGGCAACCCACGAATAGAAAAGGAAGTCTTCCCTGGAAAAGAGGGCAGCATCGTCAAGGATTTCAAGGATATCCCGGGTGGACTCGCAATCGGGATCCTGCAGGATCCCTACGATGTAACCTGTCTGTCTTCTACGACCCAGGGGAACAAGGACCCGCTTCCCCACGGCAACGGAGGCGACCATCTTTTCCGGTACCCGGTATGTAAATGTCTGCCGGGCTGGAACGTTGAGGGCCACCTGAACATAGGACATGACTCATTCCCGGAGGTGAAGTCCCAGGAGGGACGACATGGAGAGGATCAGGGAGAGGAAAACGGCTCAGAGACCTCGATTCAAGGCCTCTTCACACAGCCGGAACGTCTCGGATTTCAAGGGGTTCGGGGTTCGGGGTCCGATCCGGTGGGCGATGCGAAAATTACTCGCCCTTGAGTTTTTCGAGCCTTTCCTGCTTCGTCTTGCAGTCGATGCAGGAGGTCGTGACCGGCCTGGCCTGAAGGCGCTTTTCGGATATGGGATTTCCGCACATCTCGCAAATGCCGTACGTACCGTCGTCAATCCGCTTGATGGCTTCCTGCATCTTGGCGATGAGCTTCCGCTCCCGGTCCCGGATTCTCAATTCAAAATTCCGGTCCGCTTCCAGGGAAGCCCTGTCGGTTGGATCGGGATAGTTTTCCTTTCCGTCGGTCATTTCAGAAACCGTCTTCTCCGCTTCGTTGAGAAGCTCACTGATTTTGGAGATCAGAAGGTTCCTGAAATAAAGCAGTTTATCCGGCTTCAGGGAAGACATTGGCAGCACCTCACGCTAATGGAGCCCAAAAGGGGAATCCGTCATACATAAACAGTGTTTCTTTGTAAAGAAAAAAAACGGAATGGCAGAGTCATGTCATTTTGCCCGCAAGCCCTGCCCTGAAGTAAAAAAATGCTTGCTGAACGGACTCAATTCGATTAGGTGTAAATACTTTATTGAAACATGCTCATAAATGAATTGGAGGTCCTCGGTGACGGAACCCGATTTCGATAAAGGCCAGGGATTGATCCCGGCGGTGGTGCAGGATGCCGGCACTGGCGAGGTTCTGATGATGGCCTATATGAACCGTCTGGCCTGGCGGAAAACCCTGGAGACGGGCATCGCCACATACTGGAGCCGCTCCCGAAATACCCTGTGGGTGAAGGGAGAAACATCCGGAAACACACAGAAAGTTCACGAAGTATTCATCGACTGCGACAACGATACGGTCCTTCTGAAGGTCGAACAGGCCGGGGGAGCGGCCTGTCACACGGGTTACCGGTCCTGCTTCTACCGCCGCATCTCCCGGGACGGCATGGAAATCGTAGGAGAGCGCATATTCGACCCGAAAGAGGTCTATCGATGAGGACGCTGAAGCTCGGGATCCCGAAAGGAAGCCTGGAAGCGAGCACGGTCGACCTGTTCCGGAAAGCGGGATGGCGGATAACCTACGACAGCCGCAGTTATTTCCCCGACATCGATGATGACGAGATCTCCTGCTCCCTGGTTCGGGCACAGGAAATGTCCCGTTATGTGGAAGGAGGGGTTCTGGACCTCGGCCTCACGGGCCGGGACTGGATCATTGAGAACGAATCGGATGTAGTCGTCGTGGAAAACCTGGTTTATTCAAAGGCCACCGCTCGTCAAGCTCGATGGGTGCTCGTCGTCCGCGACGATTCTCCTGTAAAAACCCTCCATGATCTCGAGGGGAAACATATTTCGACGGAGCTTGTGAACTTCACGAGGAAATACTTTCAGGAGCGGAGCATCCGAGTCCATGTTGAATTCTCCTGGGGCGCTACGGAGGCGAAAGTGGCGGAGGGTCTCGTGGACGCCATCGTGGAAGTGACGGAGACGGGTTCGACCCTGCGGGCCAACAAGCTTCGGATCGTCGAGGAGATGATGAGGACCAACACCCAGCTCGTGGCCAACCGCCAAGCTTGGGAAGATCCCTGGAAACGCCAGAAAATCGAACAGATCCGAACACTTCTTGTGGGATCGCTCCTGGCCATGGGAAAAGTTGGGCTCAAGCTGAATGTTTCCAAGGAGAATCTGGGGCGGGTCATCCTTCTTCTCCCGTCCCTGAAGGCTCCGACCATTTCGAGCCTGTTCTCCGAGGAATGGCACGCCGTGGAAACGATCGTGGACGCCGGCATCGTCCGGGACCTGATCCCGCTTCTCAAGGAAGCAGGGGCGGAGGGAATCATCGAATACTCTCTCAACAAGGTCATCTGAAGAGGTTATCATGGCGCGAAAGGCGAAGATCAAACGGAAAACGATGGAGACGGATATTGTCCTGGAACTGTGCCTGGACGGATCGGGCAAAGGGAGCATCTCCACCTCCATTCCGTTTCTTGACCACATGCTGAACCTCTTCAACCGGCACGGCCTTTTTGACCTGAACGTTCGAGGGGAAGGCGACCGGGAAGTCGACGATCACCACCTCGTGGAGGATCTCGGTATCTGCCTGGGGGAAGCACTGAAGCAGGCACTGGGAGACAAGAGCGGTCTGGAGCGTTTCGGCGAAGCAACCATTCCCATGGATGAGAGCCTGTGCCGGGTTGCTCTTGACCTGTCAGGCCGTCCCTTCCTGTTTTTCCGGGCCGATTTCAGCGACAGCCGGATCGGGGATTTCAACCCCGCGCTCCTCCGCGAGTTTTTCAAGGCATTCACGGACCACAGCGGGACGACGATTCACATCGAGGTGATTCATGGCGGCAACAGCCACCATATGGCGGAGGCAATCTTCAAGGCTCTTGCCCGCGCCCTGAAGAAGGCCGTGTCTTCCAACGAACGGATCCGCGGGATTCCGTCCACCAAGGGCAGCCTCTGACCGGTCCCGACCGTCGGACTTGCCCGTCCGTAAGGAGGTGACCTCTTTGCATCGATCAATCATCCTGAAGCGGCTGGCCGGCATTCTAATCGCTTCCATTACGGTACTGCTGATTTCCGGGTGCTCCTCTTCGCGGACTTCCGTGGCGGATTCCGGGGCGGGAATCACCGTCCGCCGGATCGCTGTGCTTCCGTTCCAGCAGGTCTCCCCTTCAGAGGCAGCAACACAGATGGCCAAGGAGCCAATCATCCTGGGTGAGATAAGAACCGATCGTCCGGACGGTTCGCCGGAACGCATCACGGAGCGGATTTTCCTGGAGCACCAGAAAGGCCTGGGCCGTATTCAGATTGTGTACCCGGATCGAGCCGGGGCTGCCTATTGGAGCGCCGCGTCCGGTTCTTTCAAGATCAAAACGTCCGATATCCTGCGCAAAATGGGAAGTGATCTCGACGCCGACGGGATCATTGCAGGTTACGTGTATCGCTGGCGTGAACGGAAAGGCCTCGCCTACTCCGTCGAGAAGCCGGCTTCCGTCGCCTTCGACATCCACCTGTACCGGGCGAGTGACGGCGCTCTTCTCTGGCGGGGCATCTTCGACCAGACCCAGGCGTCGCTGATGGAAGACATGCTCAAGCTGCCTTTTTTCTTCAAGGAAAAGGGAAGATGGCTCACAGCGGAAGAGCTGGCTACGGCCGGCATGGAGGAGGTGTGCAGGACATTCCCGCCGGCGCCTTCGACACCTTGACGGTGAAAAGCGGCGGCGCAAAGACCATGGCGGCAGGGTTCCAGCGACCGGGAGGTAAATTTTTTCTTGATCATCATTCCAGCTATTGATCTGAAGGACGGCCGGTGCGTCCGTCTGGCCCAGGGAGATTTCCAGCGGGTAACCGTGTACGGGGAAGACCCCGCGCAGGTGGCCCGAATGTGGAAGGATAAAGGAGCCTCCCGCCTGCACCTGGTCGACCTGGACGGTTCCCTTGCAGGGGGCCCCAGGAATGGTGAAGCAGTGGCAGCCGTTGTGAAGGCCACCGGTCTCCCGGTCCAGGTCGGCGGCGGCATCCGCAGCATGGGTACCATCGCTTCCTATCTGGAAGCCGGCGTTTCCTGGGTCATCCTGGGAAGTGCGCTCCTGAAAGACGAGTCCCTGGTCAGGGAGGCTTGCCGGCGCTACCCGGATCGGATCATCCTGGGAATTGATGCCCGCGGTGGAAAGGTTTCCGTCGAGGGATGGACGGAGCAATCGGAAATCACCGCTGTCGATCTGGCGAATAGATACCGACAAGAGGCACTGCATGCCGTTGTCTATACGGATATACACCGGGACGGCATGGAGCAGGGCGTCAATGTCGAAGCCACACGCGCCCTGGCGGAAGCGACGGGCCTACCGGTCATTGCCTCCGGGGGCGTATCCGGGATGAAGGACATCGAGCGGCTGTTGGCCTCCGCCTGTCCTGGCATCCTGGGTGTAATCGTGGGCCGGGCCCTTTACACGGGGGCCCTGCGCCTGGAGGAGGCCATCACCGAAGCGGCCAAAGCAGGGAAGGAGGGTTGAAACCATGGAAGACTGCATTTTCTGCAAAATCATCGCTGGATCGATCCCCTGTACCAAGGTCTACGAAGACGAGTGGATTCTTGCCTTCGACGACATCCATCCGGTGGCTCCGGTTCATGTCGTGATTGTCCCGAAGGAGCATGTCCCCACCCTTCTCGAGATAAAGAGCGAACAGACAAAGCTGATTTCCCATCTGATCGATGCGGTTCAGAAGGTGGCCCGGATCAAGGGAATCGACCAGCGGGGTTTCAAAACCGTCATCAACACCAACAAGGAGGGAGGACAGGTGATCTTCCACCTCCATGTCCATGTCGTGGGTGGCGGGAATATTCGCATGGCGGATATGTAATGAACCATCCGGCCCCTGTTGACAAGAGGGGCAACGGCAAACAAATTCATGGAATGGGTGAGTGCGATGACAATAAAAAAACAGGTGGAACAGGGCATGATCGAGGCGGCGAAGGGCAAGGACAAAATCCGGCTTTCCGCTTTGCGACTGATCAAGACGGCCATGCACAACCGGGAAATTGACCTCAGGCGTGAATTGAACGAAACGGAGATCCTTCAGCTTCTCTCCGGAATGGTAAAGCAGAGGAAAGATTCAATCGAACAGTTTGCCAAGGGCGGCAGGGCAGACCTGGTGGCCCAGGAAGAGGCCGAGCTGGCGATTATCCAGTCGTTCATGCCGCAGCAGTTGTCGCGTGAGGAACTCGAGACCGAGATTGAGAAAGCGGTTGGCGAAGCCGGTGCTTCATCCATCAAGGATATGGGAAAGGTCATGAAGGTCCTGATGCCCCGAATCACCGGCAAAGCAGACGGAAAGATGGTGGGAGATCTGGTCAAGGCCAAGCTCGCCGGTCAGTAGAGTGCTGAAACAGGTGATGGGATCAGCGGGGCGGGCGTCGGCGACAGGCCGGATGGAAAACAGGAACTTCCTGCCGGAGCGGTCCGACCATCAACAGGGATTCAAGCAAGGAGCGGCTCACATCCATGGGCTTGATACCCGAAGAAAAAGTGGAGGAAATCAAAAGCCGCGCAGACATCGTGGAGGTCGTATCAGACTTTGTGACCCTGCGGAAGGCCGGCCGGAACTTTGTCGGCCTGTGCCCGTTCCATCAGGAAAAGACACCATCCTTCACGGTCAATCCGGAAAAACAGATCTTCCATTGCTTTGGCTGCGGAGAGGGAGGAAACGCCGTCACCTTCCTGATGAAGGTGAACACCATGACCTATCCGGAGGCCCTCCGGCACCTGGCGGGGAAAATGGGCATCCAGATCCCCCGCAAGCCGGCTCCTCCGGGAGAAAATAGGGGACTGCGATCCACCATCCTGGACCTGAACGAAAAGACGGCATCCTTCTTCACCGGCAATCTTCAAGGACCGGGGGGGAGGGAAGCCAGGGTATACCTGGAGAAAAGAGGGATCCGCGAGGAGACGCTGAAGGCTTTTCGCCTCGGCTTCGCGAGAAGCGACTGGACGGGGCTCCGGAAAACGCTGGAGAAGGGGAATGTTCCACTGGCGGTGGCGCAACAGGCGGGGCTGCTCCTGGCCCGGGAAGACGGAAGTCTCTATGATCGATTCCGCGGACGCGTCATGTTTCCGATCGAAGACGCCTCGGGCCGGGTGATCGCTTTCGGCGGACGCATCATCGGAGACGGGGAGCCGAAATACTTAAACTCGCCGGAAACACCCGTCTTCGTCAAGGGTCGAAATCTATTCGGGATCCGGCAGGCCAAGGAGACGATCCGCAGGAAAGGCTATGCCGTTCTTGTGGAAGGATATTTCGACGTGATCTCCCTCTGGAACGCCGGGGTGCAGAACGCTTTGGCATCCCTGGGAACGGCCCTGACAGCGGATCAGGTTCACCTGCTCAAGCGGTATACAAAGGAAGTGGCGGTTGTCTTCGATTCCGACCCGGCAGGACGCAAGGCCCTGGACCGGAGCCTGGAGATGTTTCTGTCGGCAGACGTGGAGGCCCGGGCCGTGTTTCTGCCCGAAGGAGAGGACCCGGATGACTTCGTCCGGTCTTCGGGAGCGGAGGCGCTGGAAGAACTGGTGCAGCGATCCCCTACGTTCATGGATTATTACCTGGAGACGCTGGCGGGGGGCGGGGCGACTGTCGCCGCGAGGAGGTCCGCAGCGCAGAGTGCCGTCGCCATGCTGGCCAAAGTCGATGATCCGATCAAACGGAACCTGCTGCTGAAACGGGTGTCGGAAAAAACAGGCCTCGACCAGTCGGTATTGAAAGGGCAGGTAGGCAAGGCCGTGGGAGGTCGTGAGGCTCCTGTCGAAAAAGGAAACACAAAGAACCAGAGAACGGAACCGGCCCCTCTGGAACTGAATCTGGTTCTGCTCATGCTGGAGTATCCGTTCCGGATTCCCGACGTGGCCGGTTCGGGCGTCCTGGATCAGTTTGATGCGGGAACGCTGAAAACCTTCGCGGAATCCCTTGTGGATGTTTTCAGCAGAGATGGCCGGATCGATGTGTCCGATCTGGCCATGGAAATCCCCGAGGAGGGAATCCGACAGAAGATACTGGAAGCGCTTGTCCGGAAACAACCTCTGGACGAGAACCTGGTGGAACGGTTTTTCTGGGACAGCGTCGGACAGATCCGGCGGAGATGGTTCCGCAAACAACATGAGCAGTTGAGGCGGAACCTCCTCAGCGCTCAGGAACGTGGAGACAGCGCTCTCTGTGAAGCCCTGCTGCGGGAGAAAGAACAGCTGCTGAACGTGGAAAGAAATTTGCCGAAGGGACTCTGATCGGGAGTATCCCTCCAGCTTGAACGTCCGGGAAGAAACGGGGAGAATATACATGGCGAAAGACATCCAGTCCGATGAATTCAAGAAGTTGATTTCCCTTGGCGAGGAGAAAGGGTTTCTAACCTACGACGACGTGAACGACCTGTTGCCCTCGGACATCGTCTCCTCCGACCAGATTGATGATATCATCATGCTTTTTGGTGAAAAGAACATTGATATCATCGACACGGACAAGGGAGACAAACTGATCGTGAAGAAAGCCGCCGAGGAAACCCTCGACACGAAGGAGGAGGACGTTCTCAGTTTGATGCCGATAGCCGGGAAAACCGGCGATCCGGTCAAGATGTACCTTCGGGAGATGGGAATGGTGTCTCTTCTCAGCCGCGAGGGGGAGGTCGAAATTGCCAAGAAGATCGAAGCAGGCGACAAGGTCGTCATGGACTCGGTCTTCAGCGTGGACTGCTGTGTGAAATACGTTGTCGATCTGGGTGCAAAGCTGAAGAGGGAAGAGATCCGCATCAAAAGTGTCATCGACAACATCGAGGATGAAGATGGGTTTGTCGAAGAAGACCTCCACAAGCAGAGAGTCATCAGACTGATCGAACGGGTCGCCACAGTGGACCGGAAAAATGATCAGATCCGAAAACGTCTCAAGGAAAAAGGCATCGAGGAGGAGATTCGAAGGGAACTCCGGGAAGACCTGGAAAAGAACCGCAAGAACATCGTTCGTCTCTGCCGCAAGGTCCGGTTCAGCAAGCGGCAGACCCATTCCATGGTTGCCGTGCTGAAGGAGCACATCTCCCAAGTGGAGGAGGCGGACTGGCTGATCCGCCAGTGCAAGGAGAAAACGGGGCTTTCCGTCAAGGAAATGGAGAAGACTTGGTCGCGGCTGAGGCAATCCCCCAAAGAAGCCAAGGCCGTGGCGAAGAGCCTCCGGCTTTCGCAGGAGCGGCTGAAGGAATGTGAAGAGCAGTACCGGGAAGCAACCCGGCGGATCAAGGCTGTGAGCATGGCGACAGGACTTCCGGCAGCCCTGCTGAAGAAGGTCGTTTATCTGATCGAGACGGGGGAGCTGGATGCAGAGATCGCCAAAAGGAAGCTTGTCGAGGCGAACCTCCGGCTTGTCGTCAGCATAGCTAAGAAATACACGAACCGTGGGCTTCAGTTTCTGGACCTGATTCAGGAAGGAAACATCGGCCTCATGAAAGCAGTGGACAAGTTCGAATATCAACGGGGCTACAAATTCTCCACCTATGCCACCTGGTGGATTCGCCAGGCCATTACAAGAGCCATCGCGGATCAGGCCCGGACCATCCGTATCCCCGTGCATATGATCGAGACGATCAACAAGCTGATCCGAACTTCCCGCTATCTCGTGCAAGAACTGGGACGGGAACCCACTCCGGAGGAAATCGCCAACAAGATGGAGTATCCATTGGAGAAGGTTCGAAAAGTACTGAAAATTGCAAAGGAACCTATTTCCCTGGAGACTCCCATCGGGGAAGAGGAGGACAGCCACCTTGGTGATTTTATCGAGGACAAGAAGATCATGTCTCCCTCTGAAGCGACCATCAGCATGGACCTTGCGGAGCAGACGAGAAAGATTCTGGCGACACTGACCCCGCGGGAGGAAAAGGTGCTTCGGATGAGGTTCGGCATCAGCGAGCGCATGGATTATACCGATGAGGAAACCCGGGAACTCCTTGAATCGACACGGCGGGAGGCCCCCCGTCCGCTGCCGGCATCCTCGGGAAAGAAGATGATCAATCCTCCCCGGAGGAGGGTCCTCAAGCTCGTGTCGAAATAGGGCATTGACAGCGTTCTTTATCGGGTATAGCAATCAAACGCGTTGGCAGACGACTTGTCTGTTCTGGAGAAAGCAAAGCTGCATGCAAAGAGGGCCCATAGCTCAACTGGTAGAGCCACCGGCTCATAACCGGTCGGTCCCTGGTTCGATCCCAGGTGGGCCCACCATTTGTTTATAAAAGAACATGAAGATACGCAAACAGGCATCAGCGGTTCCAACCGCAAGCGGCAGGAAGGGGCGGACCAGTCGGTCGACAATCACCGGCGGTGCAAGTTCCCTGCAGGGAACCTCCGTCCCGCAAGAATAAAGAATGCACCGGCTCCGGTGCATTTTTTTTGCACACATTTTGTTTGAAAGGGGAAGATCCTTGAAAGAACTGCTTTCTCTCTTAAGAGATCTGCAGAAAGTCGATTCCGCGATCGAGAAAATCCAGGGTCGTAAGATCCAGTTGCCCGGCCTCATTGAGGCGCTTGATGGGACATTCACTGCGACCCGCACGGAAATGGAAGAACAGAAGGAGAAATTTCAGGAAGCATCAAAGAAACACAGGGAAAAGGAAGAACTCCTTCGCAGGGGACAGGAATCCCTGAAGAAAGCCAAGGCTCGCCAGTTTGAAGTCAAAACCAACAAGGAGTACGAGGCCGTTCTGAAGGAAATCGAGACCCTGGAAATCAGGAACAGCCAAGTGGAGGACGAGATCCTCGAGGCAATGGAGGAGATGGACCGAGTCCGCATTCTTGCGCAGAATATCGAGCAGGACTTCGATCGGGCGCGGTTGCGCTACGAGAGCGAACGGAAAGAGCGGGCCAAGGAACTCTCACTGGCCGATGAGGAACTACGTACGACCAAAGAAAAGAGCGAGGCGTTGCGGGAGAAGGTCCCCCCTGACATCTTGAGGAAGTACGACACCATTCGCAACGTCAGTGCCGGAGTAGCGGTCATCGGCGTCTGGAAGGAAGTCTGCCAGGGGTGCAGGATGAATCTCCCTCCCCAGCTATACAACGAAATCCAGAGGGAGGAAGAAATCCGGTTCTGCCCCAATTGCAACAGAATCCTCTATTGGGACGACCAGAGCAGTGAAGACAATGGAAAGAACCATCGGGCCGCTTGATTCCGCCGCCACGATGGGATACATGTTCGGCAATGCCGTTTCAGCATCGTGAGCCGGCATTGGAAGGGATCTTTGAAAAGGTGCCGGAGCAGATCAGGTGATCGCCGTTCCCCCACGGGAACGGAGGAAAGTCCGAGCTCCGCAGGGCAGGATGGTCGCTAACGGCGACTGGGGGC
>CAYNEJ010000060.1:0-20012 GCA_964396205.1 uncultured Syntrophaceae bacterium | reverse complement strand
CTGCGTCCTGCCGTGGATGGTCCCGGAGTTCTCGATGGTGGCACTCTTATAAACACGAATGCCGTTCTCGCCGCCCGTGATCTTGGCACCCGCCTTGTTCGTGACTGTGCCGTTATTAATATCGATACCCCGAACCGCTCCCTCGATTGTCCCAGAATTTGTGATTTTGGCGGATCCATTATGCGTGGCATTAATCCCATGTCCCGTCTCGCCGGTAATTGTTCCTCTATTGGAGATTTCCAGGTTCCCCGTGCTTGCACCGAAGATATTAATACCCGTAGACTCGCCATAAATCGTTCCGTTGTTCTTAATCGTACCGCCGTCGGCCTGAACACCCGTTAATCCGCCATAAATTGTATCTGTATTCGTTAAGGTCAAATCTCCACGGACGAGCACACCGTATTCCCCACCCGCGATTGTTCCCTGGTTTTCCACCACGCCGGTGCCCTTGATAAAAACGCCTGATTGCGATTGCCCAGTGATGGTTCCGTAATTGTCTACTTTCGTGTCGCCTATGGAGTTTACCCCGTCCTCAAGGCCGACCACGGACCCGGTTTCCCAATTCGTAAACGTCCCGCCTTCCGCGAAAACAACGCCGTCCGTGCCGGAAGCTTTTTTTGTCACATCATCAACAACACCGACGTTGCCATGGTTCTCAAACGTGCTGTTTTTATCAAAGTAGACGCCCGCTTTGCCGCCGATGATCGTAGCACCTGCATAGTTTTTTAAAGTAATTTTACCTGCTTCGTTATTGTGAACACCCGTCACCTGGACATGGACGCCGTACTTCGTGCCCTTTATCGTTCCACCCTTGAAGTTGGTAACCGTCGATTCGGTATTGTCGATCGTGATAGCCGTGCCATTCGTTGCCTGGATGGTGCCGGAATTTTCCACAATGAGCTTTGCCTGATTTTCAGTCTTTATGCCACTCGTCGTCCCTTGAACTGTTCCTCCTGGATCATTCGAAAGCCTTCCTCCATCCGACAAAACAATACCGCTCCCGTCCTGACCAATAATCGTCCCTTCGTTCAAAATAAAACCGCTCTGGGCCTGAACACCTACTTTTCCACCGGTTATCGTTCCATAATTATAAACTTGCGTGCTGCCCGTAGACTTAATCCCATTGGTTCCACCGCTGATGGTCCTGTAGTTCCTGATCGTGCCGCCGGTCGTTGCCACCCCATTGGTTCCACCAGTCACTTCACCGGTGGCGTTGTTGGTGAATGTCCCGCCGTCCTGGAATTCAACACCGTTACCAGTGACGCCCTCAATTTTTCCGTCATTTGTGAACGTGTTGTTTTGCGAGTACAGGACCCCTGTGGTTTGCCCGTGGATCGTTGCGCCTGCGGCATTGGTGATCGTGCTCGTACCCCTCGCCCATATGCCATTCGATGTATCTCCCCAAATCAATCCCCCCGCCCGATTGTTGACGGTCCCGTTTTCGTCGAGATAGATGCCATTCTGCGTCCTGCCGTGGATGGTCCCGGAGTTCTCGATGGTGGCACTCTTATAAACAAGAATGCCGTTCTCGCCGCCCGTGATCTTGGCACCTGCCTTGTTCGTAACTGTACCGTTATTTATATCGATTCCCCGAATCGCTCCTTCGATTGTCCCCGAATTTGTGATTGCGGCGGATCCATTGTGCGTGGCATTAATTCCGTACCACGTCTCGCCGATAATTGTCCCATCATTGGTAATCTCCATGTTCCTTGTGCTTGCACTGAGGACATTAATACCATATGTTCCGCCAATAATTTTCCCTGTGTTCGTAATATCACCACTGTTGGCCTCAACTCCCGTTATACCGCCACGAATGGTCCCTTCGTTTGTTAAGCTTAGTTTTCCACCGTTGCCATCATCTCCGGCAACGACTCTGACCCCATACATTCCACCCGATATCTCGCTTTCTTTCCCGAGGTTTTTCACCTCCCCGTCACCCTTTATGTAAACGCCCGATTCATTTTGACCCGTGATGGTGCCTTTATTGGTGACCGTTGTGTCACCTATGGAGTTTACCCCGTCTTCAATGCCAACCACGGAGCCGGTGGCTTCGTTCGTAAGCTTCCCGCCTTTCGCGAACTCAATGCCGTTCGTGCCGGAAGCCACGTTTGTCTCTTCATCAATGACACCGATCTTGCCGCTGTTCGTAAATGTGCTGTTTTTCTCAAATTTAACAGCTGCTGTGCCGCCGATAATCGTCGCACCCGCTTTGTTGGTCAGGGTGCCATTCTCCTGGGCAAGGACACCGTACTTTCCGCCTTTGATCACTCCCCCTTCTTTATTGGTGAGCTTCGATTCGGTGTTTTCGATCGTGATGGCGACGCTATCCGCCGCAGTTGCCTCGATGGTGCCGGAATTTTCCACAATGAGCTTTGCCTTATTCTCTGTCTTTATGCCGCTTTCTGTCCCGACCACGATACCGCTGGACGTATTTTCAAACCGCCCGCCCTGCGCAAAAATGATGCCGCTCCCGTTTGTGCCTTGGATCGTACCGCTGTTCGTGAATGCACTATCTCTTGCAAATTCAAAGATAACGCCCGCCTTGCCGCCGATAATCGACGCACCGGGCCGGTTGATCAGGGTTCCGTCTTTCTGGACACGGACACCATACTCTCCACCCTGTATTATTCCTCCACCTCTGTTCCATACAAACGTGTCAGCATTATCAATTGTAATGGCTGTACCTTCTGTGGCCACAATTTTTCCGTAATTATCCACGCTGAGCGCCGCATTGGTTTCGGTTGTTATACCGCTTGTCTTTCCTTCTACCGTTGCTCCGGCATAATTATACAGTTTACCTCCATCCGATAAAATTATGCCGCTCCCCTTCGTACCGACAATCGTCCCGCTGTTTTTAACAATACCGTCCTTGGCCTGAATCCCTGTTGTACCTCCCGAGATCGTCCCCCCGGTGCCGTTAGTGATGGCGACGCTATTGGCCTGAATCCCTGTTGTGCCTCCCGAGATCGTCCCGGTGTTTTTTTCGATAGTGACGTTCTTGGCTGAAATCCCCGTTATCCCGCCCGTGATGGAGGCTTTCATGGAGGGAGATTCTACATTATCGTTCGTTACCGTGCCATTCTCCATACGGATGCCGTGGTCTCGGGTTCCGGTAATAGTGCCTCTATTTATGATCGTGCTATCCTTCCCCGAGTCGTGAATATAAATTGCCGTCGTTCCAGCCGTAATAGATGCACCGCTGTGGTTGGTGATACCTGTCGTGCCCGCATACACAAGAATGCCTTTTGAAACACTATCAATTTTATTGTAATTATCCACATTGAGTGAATAATGCGTCTCAATCGCTGCGCCGTAATCATCGGGAGAACCATCGGACTGTATAACCTTGCCTTTCGAACCGACAGTAACTATTGTACTATCCGTTGTGCTCAAATTTTTAATAGTGGTGGCGAAGCCGAATGGTGATTCTAATGAACCATTGATTGTCGCATTCACATACGAACGTGACACAATACGAGCACGACACTCTTCATCTTGATCAATCGTGAAGTCTCCACTTATGAATTCCGACTGACTGGGACATTTTGACAAAGCAGGTGATGCGAAAAGGAGGAATGCCAACAAAATTGGGAATATGAACAAATAATTTCTTCTATTCACTTTTTTTCTCATTTCCATGTCAGCCTCGAATATGTCGCCTGCGTTGTATTTGAATCGTTCGAATGATTGCTCCCCGTTGAAACCGCATCCGAATGCGCAATAGCGGGAGAACCTCCGGTCGCTTTCTTAATGCCGTCCAGGTAGCACCGTATTCCCGCCTTCCTCTCGAACACGGGAAAGTAGTGAGGTGTGGTGAATTGAGTTTCGCACCAGTCTGTCGATCAGACCGTTCCGGCGGTTACGTGCTCAGAATCAAAAGGTTATCCCAAGATTGAGCGCCGGCGGATATCAGGATCAGGAGGCAAACACCTCCCCGTCCTCCGATAACGGAGTTCCCGAAGGCAAAACCCTGTTGTGACTGCAGATGGGGAAAAGGAAGCGGTTTCCTAAATAAAGCAACGAGCCCCGCCGCGTGGAGGAGTCTCGAAAATCACAGGTTGATGTCCACAATCTCCATGTCGATCAGGTTAATGGAGAGAAGCTTGCCCCTCAGGGTTGTCCCCTCGCCGAGGAGGATTTTGATGATTTCAGCCACCTCGATGCTGGCAACCAGCGGGGGAGTAAACGACGTGTTGCCGAGTTCTTCCTCGATGCCCTTGCTTCCCGAGAAATTGGCGAACAGGCGCTGAATCGTCCGCTCACCGGGATACTGTGTGGCCACCGTACCGTACCAGCCGCCGACGCTGCCGTGGACGAGGGGGATGTCCATCCGGTCGCAGATCCCGGCCAGTTCCAGGCGGGCGGGAACATTGTCAAGCGCATCTGCGGCCACCTGAATGTCCATGAGCAGGTCTTCGCCGTTCTCTTCCGAAAAGGACGTGACCATCGCGATGGCATGGATGGCGGGATTGATCTCTTTCGCCCTGCGCACGGCGGCTACAGCCTTGGGCATCCCCAGGTTTCCTGGAACGGAGAATAGCTGGCGGTTCAGGTTGTGCTCATTAAAAGTATCCGGGTCCACGACCAGGATCGACCCCACACCGACACGTGCCAGTTCCTCCACGATGTACCCTCCCAATCCTCCGCAGCCGATAACGGCAATCCGGCTGTTCAGGAGTTTCAACTGCTGTTCCGTGGAGAAGGTCTTACGGTTTCTGGCGTAGCGGATCGGCAACAGGTCCATGGAGAGGATGAATTCCTCGGTTTCCCGGTGAGTTAGATGAAACCTGCGTTTTGCTTCCTGTTGGACAGCGAGGGAAACAAGCCCCTCCCGGGAATTGGATGCCAGAAAGCCTTCGATGGACTCCATCGGGTTATCCCCCTCCTATGGGTGGAAAGATCGCCAGATTGTCTTCCCCTCGCAGGAGGGAGCACTTATCCGCTATACGGCTGTTGATGAAGATGATGGAAGCCTCTTGCTCGGGTATTCCCAGGATCGACAAGACATCCTCCACGACGGTTCCTTCACCGCACTCCAGGCTGCAAGCGTCAAAGCGCCCCCTCCGCAGGGAGGCAAACAATTTCACATGAATTTTCATTCCAGATAGGGAGTTAACCATCCCCGTATACATTTTGGAAAAGATTCATTCCGGCGGGGATAACTCCCCCCGCCGGAACAAACACAGCAGCAACACCGATCATTATTTTACCAATCGAACACCCTGTCCAAGTCGGCATCCTTGACCATGAAAGTTGTGTTGTGGGGATGGAGGGGTTCTCTTGTGAAGAACCGCGGCAGGCGATCGTGTTCCTTCGTGAAACCGGCGCGGCGGTTGAAATCGCGTTCCATGTCCAGAATCTTACGGCCCAGTGCAGAGACATCATCACCGGTCAGATGAAAACCGTAGAACGAGTTGAGCAGGTCGACCAGGGCCTGAAACGTTTCCGGCTGATCGAGGACGGCAAAGGCAATAAACAGGCACATCCCCGTCGAATCGATGGCCGCCGTAGCGATCTGCAGGTTTCGGGACAGTTCCACCTGGTCCTCGACCTGCAATGGATCAACAAAACCGCCACACTTGAGAACATTCGTCGCAATACAGTAGCCCGCCGTGTGGTCTGCCCCCATGGTGCTGGTCGCATACGTCACACCGATCCCCTGAACAGCCCTCGGATCATAGGCCGGCAGAGCCTGCCCTTTGACCACGGGCACGTTTTCGACACCGAAGACCTTTCCCGTGACCGCCGCGCCGCTACCCAGAATCTTTCCCAGGGGAGTACCCGCACCCACTTCCTTCAGCAAATTAAGGGCGGCTTCTGCATCGCCAAAGCGCGCAATTCCGGCCTGCATGGCAACACCGATCGTGGCCCCCATTTCGATGGTGTCGAGCCCGTAGTTGTCATCCATAAAATCAAGGATGGCTATGGTATCCGGATCATCGATGCCGCAGTTGCCTCCATGAGCCCAAACCGTCTCGTATTCCGGCTGTTTGCTGACATAATTACCATTTTTGTCGTTAAAAATGCCGGAGCAGCGAATGACACAGCCCCGGTGACAGGGGTGTGTGGGATTGCCGCCGCGCTGTGTCTCCAGTTCGGCGAAGGTCTCGCCGCTGATTTTCGACGCCCCCTGGAATTGACCCTGCTGAAAGTTGAACGCCGGATAGGCTCCTGCCTCATTGACGATATTGGTCAGGACATTGGTTCCGTATGCAGGAAGCGCCTGGCCGGTTACGGAGTGGCTGGTAAGCCCCTCCACAAACTTCCTGTTGGCCTCTCTGAATTTTTCAGGGTTTTTCGGCTGACGGTTTTTCAAGCCGGAATCATCCAGAACGATGACCTTGACTCCTTTTGCCCCCATGACCGCACCGACGCCCCCACGACCAGCATGGCGGGTTGGCCTGAGTTCGGGATCCGTGCAGGCAACCGAGGCAGCAGAGAGCTTCATTTCACCGGCAGGCCCAATGGATATGCAGGCAATCTTCTCACCATACTGTTCCTTCATTCTCTGGATCAGGTCGTAATTTGGGAGCATTCGCAGGCTGTTGTCTTCTTCGATTCGGACGCCCTCTTTATTGATGAGAACCTTGTACAGATTATCGCCTTTCGGCTTGCCTTCCAGGACAATCGCCGCATACCCAAGCCGGCCAAGAACCTGAGCCGCCTGCCCTCCCGAATTGGCTTCCTTGATGCCGCCCGTAAGCGGGCTCTTACAACCGACAGACAACCGTCCCGACATGGCCGCACTGGTTCCGGAAAGAAGTCCCGGCGCAATGACCAGCTTGTTTTCAGCACCAAGAGGGTGGCACAGGGGCGGTACCTCCTTCGAGATAATTGCCGATGTTATCGCCCGCCCTCCATAACCAGCATATTCTCCCGGCTCCTCCGTCCTGGCCGTCGGTCCGCCTTCGGCCCCCATATCGATTCTCAAAATTATATTCATAGAATCCTCCAGAGAATTCTGTAATCGCTTTCATCTTGTTGAATTTGTATAATGAATGGCGGTGTCCCCGAATCTTTCATTTTTTACCGCTTCCCCTGCCGACATAACTACAGCCATTCAACATCCTCCTTTCCTTTCTTAGTGGTTTAAAAATCCTTACGCGCCAACTCGGGGAACACCGCCAATCTGTGCCCCTATAAGGCAGGAACCGTGCCATTAATTCTCATCAGTTGCGAGGACAGCATCTTCCGGATTAAGCGAAGAAGTACAGTTGGTTAAGTTAGCGGAAGGTAGATAATGGATGATGCCGTTCGACATCACTTGAGTACGTTCCAACAATCGATACAACATTATCTATTCGTATTTATTGATATATTTCAGATGATGCATTGAAGCATCGGGCATTCATTTGCGCATCTATTAATAATGCCATTAATATTAATGCATTAAAACGATCTGTTTGTATTTGAGTGGTAACAACTGGAAGAGGATTGATATAGATAAGATTTTATGAACTAAATGATATTGCTACTCTTTGGTTGTTGGCCCCAAAACTCCCACACATGGCCACCTGAATCATGAGCCATGTATTGCGATTTTGGGTGTATTGAACAGCAAATAGCCAGAGAAACACGACAGAGAAAGGATCTTCTACCAGCCGCCGACTCAATTCCTCAAATCTTAGGCGTGGCTCGTCTGACCAACCATCTCCCGACATAGAGATGAGAGTCCATATTTCTGAATTTTTCGTACGACCGTTGACTGATTCACTGCCAGTGCCCGTGCAACGCTTCTGGTGCTCCGGTGTTTCCTGAGAGCCTGTTCTAAAAGTTGTCTTTCCGTTTGTTCAATGGCATCTTTCAACGGCATTCGATCCAGACGTCTGCGCCCCTCGTTGCCGGGAACAATATAATTTCTTATGCAGGTCGGCAATTGACTGACCCGGACTTCATCTTCCTCGGTCATGACAATCATCTGTTCCGTAACGTTTTCCAGTTCCCGGATGTTGCCAGGCCATGGATACATAAGGAATCCGTCTATCACATCGGGAGAAAGACGCTTATTGAGTGAGTACCTCTCATTAATCTTTTCAACAAAATGAATTGCCAGTAGAGGGATGTCTTCTCGCCGGTCCCTCAGTGGTGGAATCTGGATGGAAACAACATTCAGTCGATAGAAGAGGTCGCTCCGGAACGAACCCTGCCTGACCATTTCTTCCAGATCCTTGTTGGTTGCTGCAATAATGCGGACATCCACCAGCACCGGTTTTAGTCCCCCGACTCTCATGATCTCATGGTCTTGCAGGGCTCTTAGGAGTTTTGCCTGCAGATTGAACGTGATATCTCCAATCTCATCCAGAAAAAGAGTGCCTTTCTGCGCCATTTCAAACAGACCTGGCTTACCCTGCTTCCGGGCGCCGGTAAAAGCTCCCGATTCATATCCGAACAGTTCCGTCTCCAGCAGATTCTCGGGAATGGAGCCGCAGTTGATCTTGATCAAAGGCCCTTCCGAGCGGGGGCTGAGACGATGAATGGTGTTCGCGATCACCTCTTTCCCGACACCGGACTCGCCGGTGACCAACACAGTTGAATCGACCTTAGCCACCTGAGTAGCCATTTGTAGAATATTCCGGGTAGCCTGACTCCGAGCTATGACATTGCTGTTATTGAGCAACTGCTGGAAACGCACCTGCTCCAGTTCGGCTGCATAAATTGTGTTTAGCTCCTGTGTTTTCCCAAGAAGTTCCTTCAGATAGAGTATCTCTGTTATATCCCGGATGTTAGCAACAACTCGCTTGATCTCACCGTTTTTACCCAAGATTGGAATGGCCGTAGCCATGATTTTCTGACCAATCTTCTCTCCCTTGGTCATTTCAAGAAGAATCGTTATCGCCTTCTGGGTTCGGATCGCAGCCATCACAGCTGATTCTGAATACAGCTTTTCATTCACCAGTTCCTGTGCATTTCTTCCGATGATGTCCGTACGGGAAAACCCACAAATACGTTCCCAGGCACTGTTCACCCTCAAAACGTTTCCCCGGCCATCCGTTATGAAAAAGCCGTCATGTGATGCCTCGAGGATGTCTTCCAGTTCACGGAAGCTGCATGTTTCAAAAGGATGACCAGACTCTCTCGTCAACACACCAGTAGGAGAACAATTTCGATTCATCTACGCCCCCTCAACAAAAGCCGACAGCCTCTGTTCGTCCATAGATTGTTCACAACAATTAAACGGCAAGTGGTCGATCCTCTTTCCGATACTGCACTGCCAATTCCGCCCAGCCCTGACTCCATCAAGCGGGTGATGCTCAACTGTTCGGAATCGACATTGCATCCAGTGAACAGATATCAGCAATGCACATCTCGATGGGCCCGTACGACCTTTCTGACTAGTCTTGGAGCAACTACATTCTTCCGTCTGCTCAACATAACGGGCAAGCCATAGAGTTCCGTGTTGACTCCATGCCGGCCATGATCGTGCCGAATGTCGTGTTCGACGACATAAACTTCTACGTTTTCCGTCGCGAGAACACATTGAATGACACCATCGACAACATAAACAACGACCTTTGTGGGCTCCTCCATCGTCGTTCCTCCTTCTTCACACTCCGCGAGATCGACATCAATCTCAGTCAGTCGATTTGCCGGATCGGACATTCCGACAGCATTTGTATTGTCAAGCTGTTCAATCGTTCCGTGTTGTCCCATGTCCATCATGATTGGACCTCCTTCTTTTGTTGTATCCCATGGTATTGTTTTGTTTACTCGCACATTCAAGGCATTCCATCTTTCCAACGTATTCATTTCAGACACGGAAAGACACCCATGCAAAGGATGCGATTTCATGGCTGCCTGATCCTGTGCTGGAATCGCTTTCACTATCATTGACATTTGCCTTGAATCTTTCTCTTGAATGAACCATACGAATGTTCTCCCTTTCTGAACTTCATGCTCCCATTTTTTAGGGATAATTTTTCACCCAAATACAATTTAGGCAATCCCAGTTAATCTTATAGGTAATGCGTACACATCTTAGGTATATTCTTTCATCTATATAATATTGATTACATTTTTAAAAAAGTGAAAGGACCTTACTTTGCGATATTTGATTCATCAAGCTTTCGGGGGGAGAATTGATTTCAAATTCAGCAGAGCTGCGATTTGATAAGATAGAAGTTCCTGCAAGGGGAGCTATGCAATGGTGGAAAGAAGGAAATGAAAGAAGGGACAACTTGGGGAAAAATCTTAATGATGACAAACATCATGGAAAACTGAAAAAGGAAAAAAAGATCGGCATGGCCAAGGGCAAGGTTTGGCTGCCGAGCCGACCGGGAACCCGGCACATCTCTCAAGAACGAAGGTCACAGTTCTCCAGAGTAATACAAGGCAACAGTTAGTAAGGATCGGAGATGCAGCGCCGGAAAGACTGCGGAAAGCCCCACGAAAAAGGCAGCCCCGCCTTTCGGTGATCGGGACTGCCTCTGTACGGGTGGGCATAAGCCCTTGCGCCGGTCAAAACTGTTCGATTAAAGGATTTCCCTTGGATTTCTCCCCATAGCACCTTAGATACCGGCCACATTCCTTGCAAGGAAAGAACAGTCCGAGAATGGGCCTTGTTCTCCGCAATCAACAGAATTTGCTTTCTCGAAAGCCTTATCCCGGTGATGATGAATCGCTTCAAGAAGAACCATCTATCCGCTACAACGACCCCTCCTTGTTCATGATAAAGGTCCTGAGGTTGACCTTGCTGTTGCTGATTCCCAGCTTTTTTCTGATGCTGTTGCGCTGAAAATCGATCGTGCGTTCGGACGTGTGGATGATTCGCGATATTTCCTTGGTTGAACGGCCTTCCTTGACGAGGAGTAAGATCTCGATTTCACGGGGAGTCAACCTTGCATAATTGTACGAAATGTTTTTCAGGAAAGGAGACATGATCTCCTTAAGATTTTCCTCGATTACGGCCAGGATGTTCAATTGAGAAGCATTCAGGTTCTGTACCTTAAGCTTGTCGAGGAACGGCAGAACGACTTCCTTCAGATTGGTCAGAATGTTCTTTTCAAGCTCAGCTTTATCTTCGTCCCGTTGTTTCAAAAGGACACGCAGGGCAGAGTTCGCTTCTTCCAGACTGAACGTTTTTTTCCGAAGCTCTTCCTGAGCTTGCTTGAGTTCCGTGATGTCGATGATCGAGGCAACGCTCCTTTTCGTTCCCGGAATCATGCCCACGGTGAGAAATGCATTGCGAACCGATCCGTCGGCCCGCTTGAACCGGAATTCGTAACTCCTCGGGACGGATCCCGGATCGATTCTTCGCCGGCGGTGGCAATCCACCATGAAATCCAGGTCATCAGGGTGGACCAGATCCGTGATCTTCAGTTCCGTGTCCGGCGGATACCCGCTAATCCGGTAAAAATTTTGATTGGCCAGGACGATTTTCATATCTTCGTCACTAAGAACCGTCGCCGTCCCTGTTGAATTGAACAGAGTTCGGTAACGGGCCTCGGATTCCTCCAGCTTTCTGTTCATCTCCTTGCGTACGGTTATGTCGACGATGACGCCCCGGATCCCGTTTGGTTTTTCGTTCTTGATGATGGCATTGGCCAGAATCATGGCTGGAAAGGTCGTACCATCCTTGCGGACACAGGTATATTCGCCCGCCATCACCTTCTCACCGGCCAGAACTCTTTTCACCCCTCGTTCCGCCCTGTCGCGATCCTTCAGCACCAGCGTGTCCGCGATCATCGTATCCTGTCCGAAATCACCGGACTCGATCCCGAACATATCCAGGACGCTGCGGTTGACATAGATAATCCGCCCCTTCACGTCGGCCTCGAACACGCCCTGGGGGAGAAGCTCCGCGAGATCCCGATACCTCTTTTCGCTTTCGATGATGGTTATTTCGGAGAGTTTCCGTTCGGTGACATCCACAAATGCCGTCTGTACAGCAGGCCGGCCCCTGTATTCGATCCTTGTCCCGTAATCGCTGACCCATCGCATTTCAAGTCCGTCGCGTCCTTTGACAAAGACTCGGTATTCGATCACCGGAGCCTTCGTCATCGCACCGGTCAGCAGGCTCTTATGCATGTTCATGACCAGTTCCCGGTCTTCGGGATGGATCATCTGCCACATGTCGTCAATGGGGAGAGCGAGGAGTTCCTCTCTTTTGAAGCCGGAGTTCCGGACAAAGAAATCGTTGACGAAAACAAATCGTCCGTCCTGAACAATGACAAGCCCTTGAAGAGAATGGTCCACCAGGGCCTTATAAGCCTCCTCGACTTCCTTCTTGTCCGAAATATCGGCTACGATCACCCGGACACCAACGGGAATACCTGATGTCATGATCAGATTTGCATAAACAAGGGCAGGGAAAGTCGATCCGTCTTTGCGGACCGCTGTGATCTCGGGAGGCCGCTCTTTCTTGCCGGCTGCCATTTTCCCAATGCTGTCGGCAATTCTTTCACGATCCTCCATGATAACGTGCTGAAAGACATTCACCTTGCCGACAACATCGTCATTGAGGCTATAACCAAAGAGTTTCCTGCTGTGCCAATTGGCGAAGAGAAGTGTCCCGTCTAACTGGATCTCGATCACCGCCTGCGGGAGGAGGTTAATGAGTTCCATAAACCTGTCCTGTCCTGCCTGGAATGCTTTCGATGTTTTCGATGCTTCTGGACTTTTTTCCTTCCTTTGCATGCCAACGCTCCTGTCGTTTTGGGTTAGGGTCGAAGAGATACCTGTCCATTTACGGGCAAACCCCGGCATGAAAATATCCCCACTCCGGACGGGCTCCTGGAGATGGGGCATGGATACCGATACTCACGGGATAACTTGCAGGTACATCCTGATTTGTCTGCCGGATATGGAAGGTGCACTCGCTACGACGCTTGTTCATAGGTAGCGGCTGCATTCATTGATTGCCGGATACTAGGGAAGATAGTGACGCTCATATACCTGCAGAGAAAAATCTGCAAGCAATAAATGAAAGAGAAATAGAGATTGGTTTCCATCCCGCTGTAGGAGCGGAATCGCTCCTGAGCGGGACATATGGACTACCGACATTATCCCCCGGACGATGTCATTGCGGATTGCAGTCCGAAGACCCGACAGGCGTTACCACGCAGGAACTGGGTCTTCGTTTCTTCGTCCAGTCCCAGGGCATCCAGTTCGGCGAGGCACTTCTGTGGTGTGATCATGGGGTAATTGGTACCGAAGAGGACTTTCTTCTTCCCGTTCTCCTTCATGTAAGCAATCAGTTCCGGCGGATATCGCTTTGCGGTGTAGGCCGACGTATCGATGTAGACGTTGGGATGCTTGGTGGCCACGGCAATCATCTCCTGTGTCCAGGGATAGCCTACGTGTCCGCAGACCATCGTCAACTCGGGGAATTCGATGGCGGCCACATCGATATAGGGGATGGGGCGCCCGGGTTCGGAGGGGCACAGAGGACCCGTGTGGCCTACCTGGAGGCAGACGGGGATTCCCAGTTCCACGCACTCCGCGAACAGGGGGTAGTAACGCCGGTCTGTAACGGGAAGGTCCCATAGCCACTGAACGATTCGGAGTCCCCGAAAGCCGTGTTCCCGGACGCAGCGCCGGAGTTCCCGGACGGCCGCCATCGGCCGGTAGAGATCGGCCGTCGCAATGCCGACGAGACGGTCGGGAAAGCGGCGGACAAATCCCGCCACTTCGTCGTTGGAGATCAGCTCTCCCCGGGGTCCGCACCAAGCGGATACCAGCCCCTTTTCCACCCCTCCCTGGTCCATGGCCGCAATGGTGAATTCAAGGGGAATCTCTTCCGTCAGCGTTTCCATGCCGGTCCAGCGGCGGAGGGACTCAAACATGGGATGGTTGATGAAGCGCAGTGTCGGGTGCTGCATCCAGACGTCGATCGCGATTCTCTCCTTCATGGCCCTTTCCCTGTTATCGTGATTCTGCATCCTCGAGATTCTGCAGGATTATCCTCAGTTGTCCCTCAAAGGCCTCGATTTCCGCATCGCTGAGTCCCTGGTAGACCAGGTCGTTCATCTCGTCGGAGATCCGGATATAGGTATCCCGAAGTCTACGGTCCTTTTCGGTCAGCTGAATCAGGATCCGCCTCCGGTCTTCCGGGGAAGGAATGCGGACAATGTGGTCCGCCTCTTCCAGACGGTCCAACATGGCCGTCAACGTCGATTTGCTGAGGGACGTTCTGCCTGCCAGTTCCTGGATGGCAATGCCATCGCTCTGCCAGAGGGCAAAGAGGATCCGCCCCTGTTCGGGTGTGATGCGGGTCAGTTCCCTCTCCCGCATCTTCCTGGCGAAGAGGCGTCCCGACACCTGAAAGATCCGGGCGATCAGAAAGCCTCCTTCGCGAGGGAACGATTTCTTTTCCTGTCGATTCCTTTTCATGCTGAAGGTCCGTTACAAATAATTCGATTTAGGACAGTTCCAATTAGAACTATTCGAGCCAACCGTCAAATCTTTTCTTGAGTCCACAACGCTTCCCGTCTCATTCCTGCGTCCCGTGGAAACGGCTTGCGTTTCGTTGACACAGATGGATGACGAAACGGATTCCGCCGGGGTGGGTCCCCCGTCCCGTCCGTTGTTCTTCCAGTTTGAATTCATATCTTCAATAATATAAGATGGATCGAAACGGCCCCTGGGACCTCCGGATTTCGGGAAGAGGGGTGGTCGCCGGCATGTCATGAATGGAGGATCTCCATGAAACGAATGATCGGAACAATACTCGCCTGGGCCGTTTTTCTCGCGTCCACTGCTCCATTCGCTGCGTACTCCGCCCCGGCCGGCATGACTCATCCGGCTCCGTCTCTCGAACTGCGCCGGGCTATGGACCTCGCGGAGGCATATATTGCCGGAAATAAAATCGACCTCTCGCGCCAGTACCTCCGATCCGCCAGCCTTCTCTACGACAATGGAATCAGGAAGCGCGGCCACTACTGGCACTTTCAATGGGCCTGGACATCCCCGGCCATAGGAGGCGAATACGGGTTGCGGGTGTACATGGATGGAACGATACTGCCCGAGCGATTGGGACCATAGCGGAAGAGCAAAGGTGATCCCATGGAAAAGAAGGCATCATGGAGGACATGCATCCCCCTGGCCTGCTGGATGATCCTTTCCATCCTGCTCTGGTTGGACATCCATGACGCCACCGCCTGCAGCTGTGTGTGGCGCGGTCCGTTCCTTTCGGTGGCTCCTCTGGCCGAGGGGGTCGTTCGGGTGAACGTGCTGGGATATCACGGGCGGGCACGGGGAAGCGACCTGGCGATGGATGTAGAGGTCCTGGAGGTTCTGAGCGGCCACTTCCACGACCGGCGTCTGCGGATCTGGGGCGACAACGGCATGCTGTGCCGACCGGGGGTGAGCCAGTTTCCACCGGGATCGGAGTGGATCCTGGCCCTGAACGGACCGGGAAGCAAACCGGCTTATGAGGGTCACGGCCTGGCCATCTCCGTCTGCGGGACTTACTGGCTGGAGGTGAAGGACGGCGGCGTCCGGGGCAATATCGAAAATGAACGGGACCGGAAGGCCTATCGGTCCATGCCGCTGGGACAATTCCGGACCCGGCTGGTTGCCGCCCTCCGTTCCGGATCGATGGATGCCACCAGGCGGGAGGAGCGTTTCGCCGGTGAGATTGCCTTCGGGAAGTCATTTGACCGCAAGTTCGGACCCGGGCTCCGATTCACCCTCGAGGCGGAGCCGGCAGGCTGGACCATCCGAGTCTATAACCCACAGGGAACCGAAGACATCTCCCGCCTGACCCCGCCTTTCCACTTTGTCTCCAATCCCAGGAACGTCGAGAGCTGGCATTTCATGGATCAGCGGAAACTGGATGAATGGGACAGGCAGTCCCCGGGAATGGTGCGGAAATTCATCTTCTCCCCGGCCGTTGGCAGGACCATCGGCGGCCCGGGTGCAAACCGGGCGCCCACCGCAGAGGAAATCGACGAGATCCGGCGTTACGGCCGGGGTGAGTTGCGGGTCATCGATTACAAGCTGGAAAACGGAGAATCCGTCAAGACGGCCCGGGTGGCCTGGATGCAGTTCGAGGTTGTTCTCAGTTGGCCATCGCAATAGAAACCGGGTGGTACCGCGTGCCCCGGGCCGCAGAAACAGGCCAACCGGGCACCTTCTTCACAGCCCGCTATTATCGCCGGAATTCCCGATACCAGTCGATGGTCTTCCGCAAGCCCTCCCGAAAGTCCGTCCGGGCCCGGAAGCCGAATTCCTTTGCAGCCCGGGTGGTATCGAGCATCCGTCGCGGCTGTCCGTCGGGCTTTGTCTTGTCCCAGACAACCCGGCCCCGGAAGCCCGTCAACTCCACGATCAGCTCCACCAGGTCCCGGATGGAGATCTCGAAGCCCGCCCCGATGTTGACGGGGTCGCTCTTGTCGTAGCGCTCCATGGCCGCCACGATCGCCTCGGCGGCGTCCTCGACATAGAAGAACTCCCGGGTGGCTGCACCGGTTCCCCAGACGACGATCTCGTCCTCGCCGCTCTCCACGGCATCGGCGCATTTCTTGATCAGGGCGGGGATGACGTGGGAGGACCGGGGATCGAAGTTGTCTCCCGGACCGTAGAGATTCACCGGCAGAATAAAAACGGCGTTGAAGCCGTACTGCTGCCGGTAGGCCTGGGCCTGGACGAGCATCATCTTCTTCGCCAGGCCGTACGGCGCGTTTGTCTCTTCGGGATACCCGTTCCAGATGTCGTCCTCCCGGAAGGGAACGGGGGTGAACTTGGGGTAGGCGCAGATTGTCCCCAGGCCGACGAACTTGTCGATCCCCCGGAGATGCCCCTCGTGAAGGAGCTGCACCCCCATCATGATGTTGTCGTAGAACAGGGTGGCGGGGTTTTCCGCGTTGTACCCGATGCCGCCGACCCGGGCGGCCAGATGGAGAACGATGTCGGGTCGCTGTTCATCATAGAGGTGCCGGACGCCCTCGATGTCCACCAGGTTATATTCGGGAAGGTCCGCCACGGACACCCGGCCGTACCCTTTCCCGGCCAGATTCCGGAGCAGGTGGGTCCCCAGGAACCCCTTTCCGCCGGTTACGGTGATACGCTTGTCTTTCATGTTTTTTCCCGTTTCTTCCGTTCCCATATAACCACCCTTCCCTGAAATGTTCCCAGGCTCCTCAAACGCGTCCGGATGCGAGGCGCCGGGACAGACCGGCATATTGCCCGACCCAGCAAAAGCAACGGATTCCGAAGCCCAGAAATCCCAGGAAACGAGGACTCGGCCATCCCGCGCAGCGACAAGGGCCAATGGAACGAAGCGGGCGGGCGCATGACAGCAGGCGGCCGAGTATCGGCAGCGACTCTACAGAATCCGTCCGTTGCTTGTGCAGTCATACCCCGCATCCCGCAGGGTCTTCTCCCGTCTGGCCTGTTCCATGTCCGCATCGACCATCATCTCCACGAGCTGATCGAAGCTCACCTTCGGCTCCCAGCCCAGTGCCTTCCGGGCCTTCGACGAGTCACCCAGCAGGACGTCCACCTCGGTGGGCCTGAAATACCGGGGATCGATGGCGACATACTTCCCGTAGTCCAGGTCCAGTTTTGCGAAAACCTTCTCGGCAAACTCCCGCACGGAATGGGTCTCCCCCGTGGCGATTGCATAATCGTCAGGTTTATCCTGTTGCATCATCAGCCACATGGCTTCCACGTAGTCCCCGGCATAGCCCCAGTCGCGCTTCGCCTCCAGATTGCCCAGGTACAGCTTGTCCTGAAGCCCCAGTTTGATCCGCGTCGCCGCCCGGGTGATCTTCCGGGTTACAAAAGTCTCTCCTCTCCGGGGAGACTCGTGATTGAACAGGATCCCGTTGGAGGCGAACAGCTTGTAGGCGTCCCGGTAGTTCCGAACCAGATAATAGGCATAGACCTTCGCCGCGGCGTACGGACTCTGGGGCTGGAAGGGCGTCGATTCCCGCTGCGGCGGCGGAGCCGCCCCAAACATCTCGCTGGAGGATGCCTGGTAAAACTTCGCCCTGCCTCCGGATTTCCGGATCGCCTCCAGGAGCCGGAGCGTCCCCAGTCCCGTAATGTCCCCTGTGTACTCGGGCATGTCGAAACTTACCCGGACGTGGCTCTGGGCGCCAAGGTGGTAGATCTCATCGGGATCGATCGAGTGGATCAGGTCCAACAACTGGCCGGAGACGGACAGATCCCCGTAATGCAGGAAGAGCCGCGCGTCGGGATCGTGAAGATCCCTGTAGAGGTGGTCGATCCGGTCGGTGTTGAACGTGCTGGACCGGCGGATCAGGCCGTGAACGGCGTAACCCTTCGCCAGAAGGAACTCCGCCAGGTACGACCCGTCCTGGCCCGTTATGCCGGTGATCAGAGCTTTTTTCATGCGATTCTCTTCTCCTTGCTGAAATGTTCAACCAAAAACAAAATGGCGGGGCACGAAGTCAATGCTCCGCGTATATGCTATCTGCCTATGTGTTCGCCATAATATTCCCGATACCAGGCAATGAAGCGGGAGACTCCCGTTTCAATCGATGTCGAGGGCCGGAAACCGACGTCGGCCATCAGGTCGTCCACGTCGGCGTAAGTCTCGGGTACGTCTCCCGGCTGCATGGGCAGGAAGCTCTTCCGGGCCTCCCGGCCCAGGGCCTTCTCGATCACGCCGATGAAATGAAGCAGCTCCACGGGATTGTTGTTCCCGATGTTGTACAGCCGCCAGGGGGCAAAACTGGACGCCGGGTCGGGAGCCTTTCCCGTCCACTTCGGGTTGGGGGCGGGAATGCGGTCGGCCACACGCAACACCCCCTCGACGATGTCGTCGATATAGGTAAAATCCCGCTTCATCCGCCCGTGGTTGAACACGTCGATCGGCTCACCCGCCAGGATCGCCCGGGTGAACAGAAACAGGGACATGTCGGGCCGCCCCCAGGGACCATAGACGGTGAAAAAACGGAGGCCCGTACAGGGGACTTTGAAAAGCGTGGCATATGCGTGGGCCATGCCTTCGTTGGCCTTCTTCGTAGCTGCATAGAGGCTGACCGGGTGGTCCACGTTCTGGTGGACCGAAAACGGCATCGCGGTGTTGGCGCCATAGACGGAGCTGGAGGAGGCAAAGACGAGATGCTCCACCCCATGGTGGCGGCACCCCTCCAGCACGTTCAGAAATCCGGCGATGTTTGCCGTGATATAGGCATGCGGATTCACAAGCGAGTAGCGAACCCCCGCCTGGGCGGCCAGGTGGATCACAATCTCCGGACGCTCGGTTCGGAAGAGATCCTCCACGGCGGTCCGATCGGCGACATCCAGCCGGCGAAAGGAGAACCGCGGATGCGGCTCCAGCATGGCCAGCCGGTCTTCCTTCAGAGAGACGTCATAGTAGTCGTTCAGGTTGTCGAGACCCAGGACAAGGTCGCCCCGCTCCAGGAGCCGCGACGCAACATGATATCCGATGAACCCGGCGGCACCGGTCACAAGGACTTTCTTCATGCCACCTCTCCGGCCTTCCAGGCATCGGCAAAGGCCTTTTTCAGTTCCGGCACCAGGATCGCTCCCTTGAAGTTCAGCGGAATGGGCGCAAAGCGGACGAAGTCCGGACGGCTTCCCTTGGAGACGGCCTTCTTCGCGATCTCCCGGAAAGACCGGGCCAGTTCGTCCCGTCGTCCCTCGGCCTCGGGTTTCAGCTCGATGGTGACGCAACAGCTGTCCTCGTGTTCGCTCTGGAGGCGGAGCCCCACCACGGCCAGCCGGAACGAATCGGTGGGCAGGCCGAACCGGTCCGTCAGAACCGCCGAGAGCTCCGCCGCCACCTGGTCGTATGAGTAATTGGCTCCGCCGCGGATCAGGAGGGCCGAGTCCCGGGCCATCCAGTAAAGATCCCGTCCGCCGTCGCTGCCTTCCAGCCGGAACCCGATGTCCCGGAGACCCGTGTACCAGCCTTCCCGGAAGACCTCCCGGGTCGCCTCCTCGTCACCGACGTATCCCGACATCAGGTTCCCGCCGCGGGTGACCAGGTATCCGGGTTCACCGGCTGCACAGGGAACCAGGTAACCCTCCCGGTCCGGATCGACCGCCCGGACGACGTCCATTTCCGTGAAAGGGGCATG
>CAYNEJ010000059.1:19819-20089 GCA_964396205.1 uncultured Syntrophaceae bacterium | reverse complement strand
ACGATCAAGCTGCCGGATCCGCCGGGATCGATCTACCGGTTCACCCACGAGGAGATGTCCCGGTATCTGCCCCCTCCCACGACGGCCCATGAAGTCAGCTTCTCCGACGTCCTGTGCAAGGCCGAGATGATGGGCGACCTGCCGGAAATCGCCTTTCTGTGCATCGTCCCCCGGGAATGGCGGGACATGGGGCTGGAAATGACGGAGGAAATGACGGAGCGCCTGCCGGTGATGGAACGGCTTCTCCTGGAGGAGCTATCGGCCCTGGGG
>CAYNEJ010000059.1:15695-19809 GCA_964396205.1 uncultured Syntrophaceae bacterium | reverse complement strand
GATGCGCGATGCATGAACTGTCCCTCGTTCAGTCGCTTCTGGAGATCGTGGAGGAGCAGGCACGGAAGACCCCTTTCGAAAAGGTGGAAAGCCTGCTTCTGTCCTTCGGCCGCCTGTCCTGCATCGATCCGCAGGCCCTCCGGTTCGCCTTCTCCGTCCAGTCGCACGGAACCAGGGCCGAGGGGGCCGCTCTCCGGCTCGACATCCGGCCGGTGACCATCTACTGCCTGCACTGTGAAAAGGAGTTGTCGCCGCCCTCCTTCACGGGAGCATGTCCCGCCTGCGGCGGCGGCGAGGTGCTGCTGACGGGGGGGACGGAGGAGATGAAACTGATCGAAATGGAAGTGGACGGCTGTTGAAAGGGCTGCCCGCTGCGTTGCCCTCATCCCTCGACGCCGGACGTACCCAGAAGCTCGACTCGCGGCTCGTTATTGCGGGCGCCTTGCATTCAAACCTTTTTGAGCAGCCTGAGAAATAACCATTTGGCAGTCAGTCAGGAGTAAAAAAACCATGTGCATCGGCTTTCCGGGAAAGATTCTATCCATCGACGAAGACCATTTCGCCGTCATCGAGATCGGCGGCACGACGCGGGAGATCTGCCTCGATATCGTGGACGAGCCGGTCCGGCCGGGGGACTACGTCATCTCCCACGCCGGCTATGCCATTCACCGGATCGACGAGGCCCTGGCCGTGGAAAAGCTGGCCTTCCTGAAAGAGCTGATCGACCATGAGATATATTGACGAATACCGGGACCCCTCGCTGATCCGCGGGCTGCTCGCCCTGATCGGGGAGACGGCCGATTCGCTCGCGGACCGGGTTGTCACCCTGATGGAGGTCTGCGGAACCCACACCCAGGCCATCGCCCGCCACGGCCTGAAGGCCCTCTTCCCCCGGAACCTCCGCTTGATCTCGGGCCCCGGCTGCCCGGTCTGTGTCACCTCCACCGGTGACGTGGATGCGGCCCTCCACCTTGCCGGCCTGAAGAACGTGACCTTCGCCACCTTCGGCGACATGCTCCGCGTCCCCGGTTCGGGGGGCCGCAGCCTCCAGACGCTTCGGGCCGGCGGCGCCGACGTCCGGGTGGTGTCTTCCGCGGCCGACTGCCTCGCCATGGCGGAAGCCAATCCCGCCAGGGACATCGTCTTCATGGGCATCGGCTTCGAGACGACATCTCCCACGGTGGCCTCCGCGGTCCTGGCGGCCCGGAAACGCGGCCTGTCCAACCTGACCGTCTTCTCCGTTCACAAAGTCGTCCCGCCGGTCCTCCAGGCCCTCCTGGACGACCCGGACCTCCATATCGACGGGTTTCTCTGCCCGGGCCATGTCAGCACCATCACGGGAACCGCCGCCTACGAGCGGATCCCCGCCTCGGGCCGGGCGGCGGTCATCACCGGTTTCGAGCCGGCGGACATCCTGGAGGGCGTCCTGATGCTTCTCCGGCAGATCGCGGACGGAACGTTCGACGTGGAGATCCAGTACACCCGGGGGCTCAAGCCGGAGGGAAACGTCCGGGCCCGGGAGGTCATGGAGCGGGTGTTCCGTCCCTCCGACGCCGAGTGGCGGGGCCTGGGAACGATCCCCGGCAGCGGCCTCTCGATCCGGGACGACTTCGGGACCTGGGACGCCCGATCCTGTCATCCCGTCCCGGAAATACCCGTGGAAGAGATCAGGGGCTGTTCCTGCGGGGAGATTCTCCGGGGTGTCCGCACCCCCGAGCAATGCCCCCTGTTCCGCTGCGTCTGCACACCGTCGCAGCCCGTGGGCCCCTGCATGGTCTCCTCCGAGGGGACCTGTGCGGCGCATTTCAAATATTCCTGATTAACGGGAGGAATTACATGAAAGTCAGAGTCGTTCAGAACGTCCTCGACGCCAACGACCGGATCGCCAACGGAAACCGGGCGCTGTTCGACGAGAAGAACCTGTATGTCATGAACCTGATGAGCTCACCCGGTGCCGGCAAGACCTCCCTGGTGGAGCGGACCATCCTGGCCCTCCGCGAGCGGGCCCGGATTGCCGTCATCGAGGGGGACATCCAGGACACCTGCGACGCGGACCGTGTGGCCGCCCTGGGCATCCCGGCAGTGCAGATCAACACCGGCGGGGGATGCCACCTGGACGGCAACATGGTCCGGGAGGCCCTGGCGGACCTGAACCTGGATGAGACGGACCTCCTCATCGTGGAAAACGTGGGCAATCTGGTCTGCCCGGCGGAGTTCCGCATCGGGGAAAACGACAAGGTCATGATCCTGAGCGTCCCCGAGGGCGCCGACAAGCCAGCCAAGTATCCCCTGATGTTCCAGGAGGCGTCGGTTCTCCTCATCAACAAGATCGATCTCCTCCCCTATGTCGATTTCGACCTCGACAAGGCCTGCCGGGACGCCCGGGCAATCCATCCCGGGATCGAGATCTTCGAGGTGTCCTGCAAGACCGGGGAAGGTCTGGAGGGGTGGATCGCGTGGCTCACCAATCGGATGCAAAGCCGGCAAGCGGGATAGGCATGCCGTTGCCCGGCCATAGCGCCGCCCGGGTTCCCGCAGCGATGCGCCTCGCCTGGCGTTTTGCCGGCATCGTCCAGGGCGTGGGGTTCCGTCCCTTCATCTACCGGCTGGCCCGGGAGCGGTCCCTGGCGGGATTCGTCCAGAACCGCACCGACGGGGTGCTCGTCGAGGTGGAAGGGGCCGTCGAGGCGGTCCGCCGGTTCGGCGGGGACGTTCTCGAGGCCCTGCCTCCGCTGGCGGACGTCACGTCCGTAACATCCGCGGAGGTGCCCCCCCGGGGGGACCGGGACTTCCGGATCGCCCCCAGCGAGAACACGGGGAAGGCGGAGGTCCGCCTGTCCCCCGACGTGGCCCCCTGCGCGGCCTGCCTGGCGGAGCTGGACGACCCCGGGGACCGGCGATACCGCTACCCCTTCATCAACTGCACCGACTGCGGCCCGCGTCTGACCATCATCCGGCACATCCCCTACGACCGGGAAAACACGTCCATGGCCTGTTTTCCCCTCTGTCCGGCCTGTCGTCGGGAATACGAGGACCCGCTCGATCGCCGGTTCCACGCGGAGCCGAACGCCTGCGCCGTCTGCGGGCCGTCCCTCCGGCTCCTGGACGCCGAAGGCCGTCCCACCGCTTCCGATGATGAGATCGAGCAGGCCATCGACCTCCTCAAGGACGGCCTCATCCTGGCGATCAAGGGTCTGGGGGGATTTCACCTGGGAGTGGACGCGGGAAACGAGGAGGCCGTCGCCCGGCTCCGGCAGAGAAAATGCAGGGAGGAGAAGCCCCTGGCCATCCTCGTCCGGGACATCATGGCGGCCCGCCGGCTGGCGGCCCTCAAACCGGAGGAGGAGAGGCTGCTCGCCTCCCCCGAGCGACCCATCGTCCTGGTCCCGAAGCGCCCGGGCAGCCCCCTGGCACCGTCGGTGGCACCCGGCATGGCCACCCTGGGGATCATGCTCCCCTCTACGCCCCTGCAGCACCTGCTCCTGAAGGGGGACTTCCCGGCCCTGGTCATGACCAGCGGCAACCGGACCGACGAGCCCATCTGCACCGGCAACCAGGAGGCCCTGGTGCGCCTCCGGGGAATCGCCGACTTCTTTCTCGTCCACGACCGGGACATCCTGGTCCGGTGCGACGACTCCATCACGATGGCCGCCGCCGGCGGACCCGCCGTCACCCGGCGCGCCCGGGGCTATGCCCCCCGGGCCGTAGCGCTCCGGAGGAGATACCCTCCCGTCCTGGCCCTGGGTCCCCAGGTCAAGGCCACCGTCTGCCTCGTCCGGGAAGACGCCGCTTTTCTCAGCCCCCACATCGGCGACCCGGAAACGCCCCAGGCGAGGGATTTTCACGAAGAAAGCGTCGCTCTCGTCCAGCGGATCACCGAATGCGCCCCGGAACGGATCGCCTGCGACCTCCACCCCGGCTATCACACGTCGCGCGTTGCCGCCGGCCGGGCGGACCGGCAGGTCTGCCGCGTCCAGCACCATCACGCCCACATCGTGAGCTGCATGGCGGAAAACGGCGTCCCGGGGCCGGTCATCGGAGTATCGTTCGACGGGACCGGTTACGGGACGGACGGGCGCATCTGGGGCGGTGAATTCATGGTGGCGGACATGAA
>CAYNEJ010000059.1:0-15685 GCA_964396205.1 uncultured Syntrophaceae bacterium | reverse complement strand
AGCTGCATGGCGGAAAACCGCGCCGGCGGCCCCGTGATCGGCCTGGCCATGGACGGCACGGGATACGGTACCGACGGCCGGGCCTGGGGGTGCGAGTTCCTGGTGGCCACAGAGACGGATTTCACCCGCGCCGGGCACCTGAAGCCCTTCTCCCTTCCCGGAGGGGAAAAGGCGATCCGGGAGCCCTGGCGCATCGCCGCCAGCCTGCTGAGGGAGGCCTTCGGCGCCTCCTGGCCCGAGGCGGCCCGGCGGTCCGGTATCCTGCCGGCAGGCACGGCGCCGGACCTGCTGGAACGGATCATGGACAGCCGCCTCGCCGGGCTTCCCACAACCAGTCTCGGCAGGGTCTTCGACGGCGTATCGGCCCTCCTGGGCGTCCGCCACCGGGTCAGCTTCGAGGGACAGGCGGCGATGGAGCTGGAGGCCCTGGCCGGGCCGGAGAAAGGGCGGCTTCTTCCCTTCACAATCGGGGAAGACAACGGCACCTATGTCCTGGATCTCTTCCCGGCGATCCGGGAACTGTTGGATCTTCTTTCCCGGGGAGAACGTCGCGCGGCTCTGGCAGCGGCGTTTCACCAAACGCTGGCCGTGTCATTCTCGGCCCTGGCCGGGCGCATCCGTGAAACAACCGGACTGAACACGGCGGCCCTGAGCGGCGGGTGTTTCCAGAATCGCCGGCTTCTGGAGGAAACGACGGCATCCCTGGAAGGGGCAGGCTTCGAGGTCCTGCGTCACCGCCTCGTGCCGGCCAACGACGGCGGGATCGCCCTCGGCCAGGCCGTCATCGCCGCCGCCCAGGCCCTGAACGAAGCGGAATATAAATAAGCATCACGGAGGCACGAAACATGAGCAACGACCGGATCCTGCTGGAGCACGGAGGGGGCGGCCTGCTGTCACACGAGCTGATCGCCGAACGATTCGTTCCCCTCTTCCGGAACCCCTGGCTGGAAAGACTGGAAGACGGCGCCGTCACGGAGATCGAGGGATCAAAAATCTGCCTGACGACCGATTCCTACGTGATCCAACCGCCCTTCTTTCCCGGCGGCGACATCGGCTCCCTGGCCGTCCACGGGACCGTGAACGACCTGTCCGTCTGCGGCGCGACGCCCCTGTTCCTGAGCGCGGGCTACATCCTGGAGGAGGGGTTCCCCCTGGCGGACCTGGACCGGATCGTCCGCTCCATGGCGGAGGCCGCCGAAGAGGCGGGGGTCCGGATCGTCACCGGGGATACCAAGGTCGTCCCCCGGGGAGCCGCCGACGGGATCTTCATCAACACCTCCGGCATCGGTGTCGTCCGTTATTCGGGCACACTCTCGGTTCGGAGCATTGCCCCGGGAGACGCCGTGATCCTGAGCGGGTTTCTCGGCGACCACGGAGCGGCGGTCCTGAGCGTCCGCCGGGACCTGGGCCTCCGGACGGAGATCCTGTCCGACTCGGCGCCCCTGAACGGGCTCGTCGCGGCGGCCCTCGGGGCCAGCCCCCGGGTTCACTGCATGCGGGACGCCACGCGTGGAGGGCTGGGGGCCATCCTGGCGGAGATCGCCGGCCAGTCCGGCCTGGAAATCACGATCGAAGAGCGGAGCCTGCCGATCCGGGAAGAGGTGCGGGGGGTGTGCGAAATCCTCGGACTGGACCCGCTCTTCCTGGCGAACGAGGGCAAAATGGCCCTTTTCTGCCCGGCGGAGGAATCGGATCGTGTCCTCTCGGCCATGAAAGAACACCCCCTGGGCCGGGACACGGTCGTCATCGGAGCCGTCGGGGAGACCCGGAAAGGCCGGCTGATCCTTCGCACCGCCGTGGGCGGCTCCCGGGTCGTCGATCTCCCCACGGGAGAGCTGGTCCCCCGGATCTGCTGAACTTCCAGTGGACCTCATCCCGTCATCCGGGCCTCCGGCTGTGCCGCCCGGTCTCTCCGGCCGCTTCATCGTGACGATCCAAAACATGCGGGCCTTCTTTTTTCTGGCGATTCGGAGTCGCAACAGGTACGAATGCAGCAGGCAAGGGCCGATTCACTCCGGCAATCACCGCGAGGAGGTGGATTTCATGGATCGACGCCCTCCCCGTCCAGCCCGGTGGTTTTCCACCCGTTTCCGTCTCGTCTTCCTGATCCGGCTCTTCCTGTCCGGCTCGGCCGCTCCCGTCCCGGCCGAGCGTCGACCCGTTCTCGTCGTCTCCACGACCATGCTGGAATCGCTCGTCCGGGACGCCGGAGGGGCGCGGTTCGAGATCCTGACCCTGATGCCTCCCACCTCGTGCCCGGGACACTCCGACCTGAAGCCGGGAGACCGGATGGCCATGGGGAAGGCCGACCTGATTCTCTTCCATGGCCTTGTGGACGAGCCCGGCTGCTGCTGCCGCGAGGCCCGCCGGGAGAGAAGGGCCGATTGGACGCCTGTTGCCCCGGCTGTTTGTGCGGAGAGGGGACCCCTTCCGGCAAGCCCGGTCGCGACGGAGGATTTCGACCGGATCAGCGCCGCCACACCGCCGCATTGACAGGTGAGCCGTCTCCCTGCTACAAGAGTGCAATTCTCATCCGGGAGGATCATGCCATGTCAGAACTGGTACGCTTCGGTGTTTCCCTCGATAAGAGCCTCCTCGACAAGTTTGACCGTCTCATCTGCGAGCGTCGCTATACCAACCGCTCCGAGGCCCTGCGGGATCTCATCCGCCAGGAACTGGTGAAGAAGGCCTGGGCGGAAGACATGGAGGTGGCCGGCGCCATCACGTTCCTCTTCGACCATCATCAGCGGGACCTCCTGAACCGCATCACCGACATCCAGCACGACTACCAGAAACTCATCATCTCCACCCAGCACGTCCACCTGGACCACGACAATTGCCTGGAGATCGCCGCCGTTCGCGGGAGGGCCGGCAACATCCAGGAACTGACGGACCGCCTGAAGTCCATCCGGGGAGTGCGACACTGCTCTCTCTCCATGTCGAGCGCCGGCCAGGACGTCCGGTAACGAGAGACAACGGCACAAGAGAAAAGGAGAAAGCCATGACTCCGGCCGATCATCCGCAGATCATGCGTCCATTCGCCGCCCTGCTGGCTCCGGCGATTATCCTGCTGGCGCTTTGGACGTCCGATTCCACAGGAGCCGAGTATTACCAGTGGACGGACGAAAACGGCATCATGCACGTCTCCAACATGCCCCCGGAGGAGTCCCCGAAGAAGCCGCGGCAGGTGAAGACAACCCGGATTCAGGATCCGGGATCCGACTCCGGAATCACGGTCCGAAGCGGCCCCTCCGGTCCGGCACCCGGTGCCGCTCCTGTCGGAGCAGCACCCGGAGTTCAACCGCCATCAACGGCCACCCTTCCGGCAACACCGGCGGCGACAGCTCCCGGAACGCCCGGACCTGCCCGGTCCTCCGGTTCAAGCGCTTCCAAGCCGGCATCGGCATCCGCTTCTCAAACGGGTTCCGGTGCCGTTTCCCCGGCGGAGCCCTTCCGGTCCCAGTCCCCGCCTGACGACCCGGGGCGGGAGAGGGAAAGCTCCACCAGAGGCGCCGCGAATCCCAGGTATCAATAGGGCCCCTGCAGGCTCCCGGGGGCGCTCCTTCCTCACTCCCTCCGGGACCGCGCAGAAGACGCCCGACTTGACAAGCAAGGGGAAACGGCTTGCATTTTCTTCCGGATGCGAGTAGCATCCAGAACGTTTGGAATCCCCCGAAGGGGTGTTCCGTTTCTTTCGCAGATCAAGTTGGGTACAGACAATGTTGAGGTGCAAGGTAGACCGCCGAGGACCCCAAGGGTCTCGGCGGTTTTTCTTTCTGCCGCGGTCACTATCCGACTATGACAATTCCGGGAAAGGAGGAAGTCAGACCATGCCAGAAGGAAAGGTGAAGTGGTTCAACGAGAAGAAAGGCTTCGGGTTCATCCAGACGGACGAAGGGGAAGATATTTTCGTTCACTTCAGCGCCATTCAGGACAGCGGATTCAAGACCTTGCAGGAAGGGCAGCGGGTCTCGTTCGACATCGAGAAGGGCCAGAAGGGCCTCGCGGCTGCCAACGTCAAAGCCCTGTAATGCCCGATCCCGGCAGAGGCGCGTCCCCGTTTGAAAGGAGCGCCTCTTTTGCATTGCGGGGCAAGTACCCACGAAAGGGGAAATCACATGAGCAAAAAACTGTATGTTGGAAACCTGACACAGAACGTCACGGAGGACGATCTGAAATCCAACTTCTCCGAGGTTGGAAAAATCGTCTCCATCACGATCATCAAGGATCGGTACACGGGCTACTCGAAGGGCTTCGGTTTCGTGGAGATGGAGACACCCGAGGAGGCCAAGGAAGCCATCGCCCGTTTCAACGGCGGTCAGCTCGACGGGAAGACGCTGACGGTCAGCGAAGCGAAGCCGCGGAAGGATGAAGGCGGAGGAAGGCCCGGTGGCGGCTATCGTGGCGGAGGAGGACGACCCGGTGGCGGCGGTGGCGGTTACCGCGGCGGCGGTGGTGGTGGACGAGGCCGGTATTGATCCCCCTCCTGTAACAGATCCATCTTCCGGTGCAACCGGACATCGAAGGCGGCCCCCAGGCCGCCTTTTTTTGCCTGCTTCAACCGTTCCACCCCCGATCCGGGTTGTCCCGGCAGCGGAAGGTATGGTAGGAAGGTCGGCGGAAAGAAAGGGGGAGCAGATATGGATTTCCCGGATCTGCGCGGCCGGACATTCAAAGGATTCCTGGCGGAGGACGAAGCGGCGCGGCTCTATGATCTCGCCCGGGAGGCCAGCCTCCGGGGAGCCTGCCTGGAGATCGGGAGCTACTGCGGCCTCTCCGCCGCCTACCTGGGCCTGGGATGCCGGGAAGGCGGCGGCGTGCTCTATTCGATCGATCACCACCGTGGATCGGAGGAGCAGCAGCCCGGAGAGGCCTATTTCGATCCCGACCTCCTGGATGCGAAAACGGGACGGATTGACACCTTCCCCTTGTTCCGCCGGACCCTGGAAGATCTCTCTCTAATCGGAACGGTCATTCCCATCGTCGGCCGCTCCACCGAGATCGCCGCGCACTGGCGAAGCCCTCTCGCCCTCGTCTTTATCGACGGCGGCCACACCTTCGAGGCCGCCTTCAACGATTACAACTCCTGGGTGTCCCACCTGATCCCCGGGGGTTATCTCGCCATCCACGATCTCTTCCCCGATCCCGCGAAGGGCGGCCAGGCCCCCTGGTGCGTCTACAGCCTCGCCCTCGCCTCGGGCCTCTTCGAGGCCTTGCCTACAACGGGAACGCTGGGAATTCTCCGGCGGGCCCCCTGCGGGATGATCACAACCACTGCGGCCGCCGCCTGGGAGAGGTTCCGTACTTAATCACAGCATGAGCAGGGGACGGATTTTCATCTATCCCAGGAACGGCAAGGGGGCGTGATTCTCCATCCGCCCCCTCCGATTCATATATGATCCACCCGGTTGTTGTGGGTCCAGAACCACTGGTACCGTTCGCCCTGCCGCTCCACCTTCAGAAATCCCTTGCCGGTGAACTCGCCGATCACCTTGTCCACCAGCGCCGGGTCCGCCCCGGAGTCATCCCGGATGCGGCGGCACAGCTCCGGCCGGGTTTCTTTCGGGTCCCCGGCAGCGGGAAACGATCCCAGGTTTTCGATCAGGTCCCCGGCGAGAATCTTATAAATCAGCTGTGTCCGGAAGTGCCCCTCCACCTTGAAATGGTCCGAGGGTGCGATGGTGCCGTCATGGTAGGCCCGGATCAGGCGCTGCCACTCCTCGTCGATGGTCCCCTCGAACTTCGCCACGAAGCCCTCGATGTCCGCCGGTCCCAGGGCGGAGGTCCGTGTCACGGCCCGGTTGGCGTCGTAAAGGGACCAGTCGCTGGTCAGGATCTCCAGGTCGTAGGATTCGATCTCTTCGCGGACCGTCGTTCCGGGGAACGGGGCCAGGATGTGGTAGCCGTACATGGCCCCGAGACCCTGGGCAAAGGCGTCCGTCTCCTTCAGCGTTTCCATGGTTTCTCCGGGAAGGCCGGCGATGAACGAGGCGTGGCAGATCATCCCCGCGTCGTTGCACATCCGGACGGCCTTCCGCACCTGATCCAGCTTGATGCCCTTCCGGATCCGGTCCAGCATCTCCTGGTTCCCCGACTCCACGCCGTAGCTGATGCTGTCGCAGCCGTTCTCACGCATGATCACCAGGGTCTCCGGGTCCACCGTGTTCACGCGGGCGAAGGCGCTCCAGGCAAACTTCAGCCCCCGCCTCCGGATCTCGTCGCAGACCTCCCGTACCTTCCTTTTGTTCGAGACGAAGAGGTCGTCGGCCACGTTGATCCGGTCGATGCCATAGGACAGGATGTGCTCGATCTCGTCCACAACCCGCGCCGCCGTCCGCTGGCGCACCTTTTTCCCCACCATCCGCCGGCCCTGGCAGAAGATGCAGGAGTAAGGGCAGCCCCGGCTCGTGATGATGCTGACCGGATAGCCCAGGGCCCGGTAGCGCGACAGGGGCAGGAGATGACGCGCCGGCATGGGCAGCTCGTCCAAGTCCGGGATGAAGGGTCTGGTTTCGGTTTCCACGATGGACCCGTTTTCGCGGAACGAGAGTCCACTGATGCCGTTCCATTTCTTCCGGTCCCGGATCGCCCCGGCCAGCTCGGCGATGGTTTCCTCCCCCTCCCCGCGGACGACGAGGTCGATCCCGGGATACGTGTTCAGGGTTCCCGCGGCATCGAAGGACACATGGGGCCCCCCCATCATGGTTACAATGTCCGGATTGTGCTCCTTGACGGTAGAGACGATCCGCGCCGCCGCCGGAAAATTCAGGGTCACGGATGTCCCGCCCACGGCGTCGGGCTGGAAGGCATCCAGTTGGGCCTTCAGCTTTTCCGGGGTATACCGGCTGACAATATAGTCGAAGACGCGTACTTCCGCTCCCGCCCGCTCGAAGGCGGCTGCGACGTAACTGACCCCCAGGGGCGGCGCCGGCGCCTCCTCCAGGGGATACGGCGGGGCGATGATGGCAACTTTCATGTTATCGGTTTCCCCTTTCCTGGCTCGACTTCCACGGATAATTTTTTCACCTCTGCCCCCGCGCTGTCCTCTTTCCAGTGTTCCCGTGACAGCCCCCGCGCCCCGTTCCGGCCGTCCAGCCGCGGGGGCGCGGCCGGATGGGTCAGTCTCCCCGGCGGGGGAAAAGCAGGGATCGGATCCAGCCGGCCCAGGTGTTTCCTTTCGTGTGGTGCCGGTCGATGATCGCGAACTCCTCCGCCAGACCCCGGGGATCGGCCATCCAGTCCGCCCTTGTCTTCATGGGCAGCGCCGGATCCAGCTCTTTCACGAATGAAGCGGGATTGCCCGCCACTACAGTGTAGGGAGGCACGTCCCGCGTCACCACGGAGCCGGCGCCGACGACGCTGTGATCGCCGATTGTGACGCCCTTGCAGACGATCGCGCTGTCACCGATCCAGACGTTGTTCCCGAGCCTCACGGGGGCCACGGCCACGGCGGAATCGGAACGGTCATAGAGGCCGTGCCAGTCCGCGTCGGTAATGTAGGCCCCGTGGGCCATCATGCAGCTGTCGCCGATGGTGATTTCCCGGGCGGCGGATATCCTCACGCCGGGACACAGGAGGCAGTAATCGCCGATGTGGATCCGGCCTCCCGTCTCCAGGGTGGACCAGACGGTAAGGCGGACTTTCCGGTCGGGGGCGGCAATGACGTGGGCATAGTCTCCGAGCCTGATGGGCCCTCCGAAGACCTCCACGTGCCAGGGCTTCATGTAGGTTCCCCCCCGGCCGAGATGATCGAATTGGGGCCGGAGAAAGTAGTCCGCGAACCAGGTCTGGAATGCCTGATCCAGGCGCTTGAGGCTGTATGGGCGGTGTTCTCTCAGCACGGGACCCTCCGGACCGCCGCCGGTCCTCCCCTAACGGGTGTTCCCGTTTTCCCAGAAATCATGCCGGAAGAGACGGCCTCCCGGAGTCAGTCCGCATAGGGCGTCATAGGCCAGGAGAACCGCTGCCGCCGTCCACGCCGTTCGCTCTTCCGGCCAGATGACGGCATCGGGAAACGTCACCCCCATCCAGTAGGAGCCGTCGTCGTACTTCTTGTCCAGAATCCAGTTGAAGACGGCCTTGGCCCGCTCGTGCTCCCCGACGGCATCCAGGGCCAGGACGAGTTCCGATGTCTCGGCCATGGTCGCCCAGGGCCGGTCGCAGACACACCGGACTCCCCATTCGGGAACGACGAACCGCTCCCAATAGCGGTCGATGCGGCGGCGGGCATCCTGTCCATGGAGGGCGCCGCAGAGAACCGGGTAATACCAGTCCATGGAGAAGCGGGACTTGATCATGTTGAATCGATTCGGTTTGTACCGGATGGCATAGCCCAGCCTTTTCAGGGATTCTTCCCAGTCGGGCCGCTTCAGACCCTGGTGCTCCGCCATCGAAAGGGCGCATTTGACACTCATGAAAATCGAGCTGGAACCCGTCAGGAGCGCCATGGGATCGGCAACGCCTTCCTTGTTCCGGGCCCAGTAGATCTCCCCCGTCGGGGCCTGGAGGGCCAGGGCAAAATCGATCGCCCGCTCGACCATCGGCCAGAAGGAGCACGCATCGTTCCAGTCCCCGGTGACCAGACCGTAGTGGAAAATGCCCACGGCCACGTAGGATGTGAAGTTGGAGTCTTTCGTCGAGTCCTCCACGACGCCGTTCCGGACCCCGGACCACCAGCTTCCGTCCGGGAGCTGCGTTTCCCTGAGCCACCGGTACGCCCGCTTCGCCTCCTCCAGATATCCGGCCACGGTCAGCCCCATGGCGCTTTCGACGTGATCCCAGGGATCCGTCTTGCCGCCCACGGACCAGGGGATTTCCCCATTTGTCTTCTGCACGCCGGCGATGAATCCGGCGGTTGCTTCCATATCCAGTCTCAGGTCCGGCTTCAGGGCCGGGCGGATCAGCGTTCGCTCCATCTCAGCAACCCTTCTTCAGGTAGAATACAATGCTCTTGGCGATCAGCGGGTTCAGCATCCGATCGAGGATTCCCGTAAGCCGGGGCTTTTCCATGATGTCCCATTCAAGAAAACGTTTATAGAGATTGACCGGCCGCGAGTCTTCCCGCTTATGGCCCACAAGGCACTTGAGCCACCAGTAGGGGGCGTGAAGACCGTGCCGGTACTCGACCCCCCGGCACATGGCTCCGGCTTCCTCCAGAAGCCTCCGGATCTCCCGCTTCCGGTAGATCCGGATGTGGCCCCCCGGCTCGTTGTGATAGGCCTCCGAGAGGGCCCAACAGATCCGCTCCGGCAGCCAGCGGGGAACGCTCACCACCATGTCTCCACCCGGCTTCAGGACCCGCATCAGCTCGGACACGGCCTTCCGGTTGTCCGGGATGTGCTCCAGCACCTCCGAACAGATGACGACGTCGAAGGTCCCGTCCGGGAAAGGCAGCCGCGTCACATCGGACTTGAGGGCCATGACATCGCCCCGGCACCCGCCTTCCTGGTTCATGACCCAGAGCGTGCCCCCTGTCTTGCGGAGGTCGTCCTCGTTCAGGTCGAGCCCCACGGCAGTGATGTCGGCCCTCCGGAAGGCCTCGCAGATATGCCGGCCCGTCCCGCAGCCGGCATCGAGAACCCTCATTCCCGGCAGCAGGTCCAGGCGATTAAAGTCGACGGTGAGCATTCATGGCCTCCCGGTAGACATCCACGCCCCGCTGGGCGGCATGCCGCCAGGTGAACGCCTCTTTTACACGCTCCAGGCCGGCCCGGCCGAGTTCTTCCCGTTTTTTGGGGTTGTCCAGGAGATCCTCGATCGCTTTCTCCAGTGCCTCCCGGTCGGCCGGGGGAACCAGGATGCCGGCATCGCCCACCACTTCCGGAAGCGCCCCGCCGGTCGTACTGATGACCGGTACGCCGCAGGCCATCGCCTCGCCGGCGGGCATCCCGAATCCCTCGTAGAGCGAGGGGATGACGGCCATCGTGGCCTTGGCGTAATACCCGGCAAAGTCCTCCCAGGCGATCCTGCCGGTGAATGTCACCGTGTCCCGCAGCTTGAGGTCCCGGACCAGCCGCTCGATGGCCCCGTCTTTCTTGGGCTGACCGATGACGGTGAGTTTGACCGGACGGCGCCGCCGGAGGGAATCGACGGCTTCGAGGAGGTACCGCAGCCCCTTGAGGGGAGTGTCCGCGCTGTTGGTCACGAGGATCGTGTTCTCCGGACGGCCGTTTCCGTTGGCGGGATAGAAATAGTCCATGTTGATGCCGTTGGGCACCACCCGGAACTTGTCCTCCGGCACCCCAAAGGAACGGCTGATGTCCCCCTTCGAGCACTCGGAAACGGTGATGATTTTCGAGAAGCGCCGGGAGACCTTGATCTGCATGTCCAGGAAGGTGTACCAGCGGCGCACTTTAAGCCTCTTCAGAAGATTCGGAGCGGCCTGGATCTCCGTATCGCGGTCCACCGTGATGGGGTGGTGGATCGTCGCCACCGTCGGGTAGCCCAGCTTTTCCAGATCCAGAATACCCCAGGACAGGCACTGGTTGTCGTGGACGACGTCGTAGGCCGGTTTCCGGTCACGGAACCATCGATGCACGCGGGTGCCGAATGTCCGGGGCTCCGGGAATCCTCCCAGGCACATGTCCAGAAACTCCACCGTGTTGACGGGTGACAGGAGATCCCGGTACCGGGTCGGGCGGAAAAGGTGATCCGGGTTATACAGGTCCAGCCCCGGCAGCTTGTGAAGGGTGATCCCCTCCGCCACTTCCGGATAGGGGGGCCCCGAGATGACATCCACCTTGTGACCCAGGTCCCGAAGGGCGTGGCTCAGGTACTTGATGTAAACTCCCTGTCCGCCGCTGGCCGGGTTGCCCCGGTACGTCAGGAGGCAGATTTTCAGGGATCCGCTGGAACGCTTGGCTTTCTTCGCTTTTGTCAGTTTCTGTCGTTTCATGATGCATCTCTTCCAGGCGGGCTGAAAGCGCGGGGAGGGGCGATGGCGGGCGCGGGGCGATGCCCCGGACGGAATCAGGACCCCCCGGCGGTGGCCCGCCGGATCAACTCCTCGGAATTCTTCATCATTTCTTCAACTTCCCGGAGGTTCAGGCCGGCCCCGAGGGCCACCCGGACGGCCTGGTCGCGGGTGATGAGGTCCTGCGGGCCATGACTGTCCGTATTGAGAACCAAGGGAACCTCGAATCGGCGGGCCAGGACAACGACATGACCGTTCGTGAGGCTGTGCCCCTTCCGGGCTGAGATCTCCAGGAAAACCCCCTGCTCTTTCGCCCGCAACACATCGGCCTCGGAAATCAGGCCTGGATGGGCCAGAATGTCCACAGCCGCCTCGATGGCTGCCCGGTTCGTTCCCGGCAGGACGGGCTCGGCGATGGTCTCCCCATGGACGACAACCAGCCGGGCGCCCTTTTCCCGGGCCTCCCGGACCAGTTCGGCAATGTATTCCGGCGGGACGTGGGTCAGTTCGATACCCGGAATGACGGGCATGCCCAAGGCATGGGAGAGCTTCCGGCAGACCTTCGCCACCCGGGGAACGATGAAATCCACATTGGAATGGTCCCCATGATCGGTGATGGCGAGGGCGCGATACCCCCTGTCCTGAGCCCGCCGGGCCATTTCGGAGGGGATCAGTGCTCCGTCGCTGAAGATGGAATGGGTATGCAGATCGATCACAAAATCAACACGTTTCCCAGTAATATCGACCGATTCCTAAACCGGAGCAGCCTAATTAGCAGATTTCCACAGGGAGGTCAACGAAATATCACAGGCGGTCAATCGGGACTCTTGAGGAGTTTCGATGGGATGGACCGAATCACACCACCGGTGAAGGCCCGTCGGCGGTCCCGGGTTTTCCCCTTCAGGAAGCGCGGCGGGGAAGCTGGATCTGCCGCCGGGCCGGATCCGGCTGCATGCGATAGAAGATGGCCGTGTGGCCGATGAGCCCTACCAGCGCTGCTCCCGTGGCGGTCCCAATTCGGGCGGCAAGCTCCCTCTTCCGTTCTTTCTCTTTGAAATCGTTGAACTTAATCTTAACCAGCTCATGCTCGGCCAAGGCCCCTTCCACAGCGGCGAGGACGCCTTCGGTAAGACCCGACTGCCCGATCAGGACCAGCGGCTTGAATCCATGGGCCATACCGCGAAGATATTTCCTCTGGAACCCCTGCAACTCCATCAGCGCCCTCCCGGCCACGGCCGCATCAGGCCCAGCATGACCTTCCAGTGGAGATCCGCGACCTCGATCATCAGGCGGTTGCAGCGAAGCCAGCCGTCGAACCAGAACCGGCGACAAAGGGACGCATCCCCGAAGGTTGCCCAGTCCATCCCCGGAACGGACTGGAAGAATCCGGCTTTCCAGGCATCCAGGCGGAACGGGCTTTCCGGCTCCGACGACAATCCTTCATGCATTTGCGGCGGGGTAACCGGGGCTTCCGCCGCCCGGTCATCCGGTGCTGCTTTTTCCCGGATCGGTGCCGCAGATTCCGGTATCTTCTTCACCTTCACCGCCTTCACGGCGGGCCCTTTCGACGGAGCGCCTTTCCTGTCGACGGCAGCGGCTGTCTCCGCCCGATCCGCCTTCTTCCCCGCCGCACCGGGAGAAGAGGGCTTCTCTTTCTGCGTTTTGACCCGGCTGGAGGATCTCCCTTTTTCGCCCGTCCCCGGCGACCCAACGCCGGCATTTCCTTTCGCCTTTTTCGCAGACCTCGTGCGCGTCGGCGTAGACGGTTTCAAGGCACTCAGCTTTTTAAGCAGCTCCTCATTCTTCCTAGCCATTCAGTATTTCCTCCGTCAGGGCCTGAAAATCCTCCGCCCCGGCGCTCCGGGGGCCGTAGTCGAAAATGCTTTTCTGGGCGATCTGGGCCTTCACCAGGTCCACGTTGACCCGGATGGCCGTGCGGAGCAGGCGCTCCCCCAGGTCGTCCCGGAGAACCTGCAGAATCTGGTCGGACAGAACCGTCCGCCGGTCGAACTTGGAGAGCAGGACTCCCCGGAGCTTCAGGGCGCGGTTGTACTCCTTCCGGATCCCCTCGATCTCCTCCAGGAGCTGCTTGAGTCCGAGAAGGGCAAAAAACCCGACCTCCACCGGAACGATAACCTCGTCCGCCGCCGCCAGGGCGCTCCGGGTGAAGACGTTGATGCTGGGCGGACAGTCATAGAGCATGAAGTCATAGGACCGCTCCAGGGGGGCAAGGAGTTTTTTCAGGCGCCGCACGCCGTCGTCCCGGTGCAGAATCGGCTCGATGTCCTTGAGGGCGTTGTTGGCCGGCAGGAGGTCCGTCTCTTCCATCGGAACCACAAACTCCGCCGGATTCCCGCCGTCCGCCAGGAGGTCCTTGACGGTCCGCCCGTCGGCCCCGATGATGAGCCCCAGGGAAGCCGAGGCATTTCCCTGGGCGTCCAGATCCACCAGGAGGACCCGTTTCCCCCGGCGGGTCAATCCACCGGCCAGTCCCAGGGCGGCGGTGGTCTTGCCGACACCGCCCTTCTGGTTCGTAAAGGCGATCTTTCTGGCCATGCTCCGCCTCCTTATCCGCGGGATGAGATGGAAGACAGGCAACCGACAGGCATTGATAATATCAATCAGCCCGCGGCGCAACCACTTTTCCTCTGAATCCACGGAATCAGGACCCGCCTGCATTTCATGCCTCATTTGCGCATTGGCCGCTATCACTCCGGCCATGAAGTGTAGTATGATCCGGCCCGATCACGTCGACCCGCGGGCAGAAATACCGGCCGTTCGCGAGGACTGCCCGCGCGGCCTTTCCGGGAGGACAGACGATGGAATACAGGATCCAGGAGAACTGCACGGGGGTGGACTGGCACCAGGTCCAATCCACCCTCCGGGAGGCGGGGATGGGTTTCTATGACCACGCCCGCCATCGCCGGGCCTTCGAAAACAGCGAGGCCGTCGTCTTCGTCTACGAGGGCGAGCGGATGATCGGCTTCGGCCGTGCCATTTCCGATGGTGCTTACCAGGCAGCCGTATATGACATGGCGGTCGTCCCGGAATACCGGGGCAGGGGCGTGGGAAAGCTCATCATGGGGACGATTCTGGAAAAGGTCGGCCCCTGCAACGTCATCCTGTACGCCAGCCCGGGGCGGGAGGGCTTTTATGAGACCATGGGGTTCGGCCGCCTGAAGACCGGCATGGGCCGTTTCCTCCGGCAAGAGGAAAAACGGGGAAAGGGCATGGTGGAATAACCCTCGAAGAAAAAACAACCCGCCGGCAAAGAACCATCACGGGCCGCTCAAAAGGGGTCGGATGCAAGGCCCTCGAAGTCCTGAGCCGCGAGTCGTACTGTTTGGTACGTCGAGCGGCGAAGGACGAGAGAAACGCAGCAGACGGTTTTTCCATCTCCGGCAACCAGCCTAAAAAAAGCATTCAGGAGACGACCTCGATAAAAACCCGCAGACAAGGCGCGCAAATCCTGAGGAGTGAGGCGTACTCCGGCGGCGTTCGAAGGCCGCTCAAAAGGGGTCGGATGCAAGGCCCTCGAAGTCCCGAGCCGCGAGTCGTACTTTTCGGTACGTCGAGCGGTGAAGGACGAGAGAAACGCAGCAGACGGCCCCTTTTCAGCGGCCGCCCGTCAGAACAGCCAGAGGTGGTCCAATTCCTCCCCCTCCCTCCCCTCCGTCTTGCGCATCCGGACGACCTGCGCGGGGACCCCGACCACGAGCGCATTGGCGGGGACGTCCTTGACCACCATGGAGTGTGAGGCCACAATGGCCTGTTCTCCGACGGTGACGCCGGGGAGGATGACGGCACCGGAATAGATCTTCGCGTAATCCCGGATGACCACGGGTTTGTATTCCCGGACGATGTGCGATGCCTCCGAGTGGCTGTGCGTGAAGATGCGCACGTCTTCCGTCAGGGCCACGTGGCTGCCGATGGTGACTCCCCCCTTGGAATCCACGAATACGCCACGGTTGAAAAAGACAAAATCGCCGACCTCGATGTTCTGCCCGAAGTTGAACCGGCAGTTCTCCTCCGCGATGAACCCGGCACCGCACTTCTTGAAGAGGCGCTCCGCGATCAGCCTCCGGAACAGGATCCCGAAATTCGCGTCCAGGCACACGGGGAGCCTGTCGAAGGCGTCCCACAGGAAGTGAAGGCAGCGCTGCTCCGGCGTGAAAGGATGCTCGCGCCCCAGCGGGAGCAGCTCGCTGTAGAGCATCATCTCCTCCAGGAACTCCCTCGGGTAGACGGGACCGTCGAGGATCCTCAGGATGTGGAGCGCCCCATCCTCATCGAGACCGCCCCGGATGATTCCTCCGATTTCGTCCAGCATCAGATCCACTGTCTTGCCCATGATTTGCTCCTCAAAGGTTTCGATTCAGGATTTCTTCCGGTTTCGCACCATCTTTTCCAGGCCGATGATCAGATAAACACCAAATGAAATCATCAAGATCATGCCCCAATCCTGGAGGGAGACAGGGGCTGTCTGGAAGAGCCGGTTCATGACAGGGGTATAGGTGAACAGCAACTGGAGGACCACCATCACGGCCGACCCGACCAGGACCCAGGGGTTGGTGAAGAAGCCGATGCGGAAGGCGGAGCGGGTCAGCGACCGACAGTTGAAAAGGTAGAAGAGCTCGATCATGACAAACTGGTTGACCGCCACCGTGCGAGCGACCTCGATGGGATATCCCTGTCCCTTCTGCCAGAGGAAGACGGAGAAGACGGCCCCCAGCATGAGGATCGTGACCAGGAGGATCCGGCCGATCATCACCT
>CAYNEJ010000058.1:6087-20091 GCA_964396205.1 uncultured Syntrophaceae bacterium | reverse complement strand
GCTGGGCCGCGAGGCGTACTTTTTCGTACGTCGAGCGGCGCAGGATGAGGGCAACGCCGCAGGCAGCCCCTTTTCAACGGCCTGCTACACGCAGCCGGTGGGCTTGGACAGACCAGCTAATTTACACGCCCCCTTCGCCGGCCCCGTCGGGAAGAGCGCGTAGAGCTTCTTCACATCGAGCCCGTTGTCCTTGCACATCTTGCGGATCATCGGGGCGATGCCGAACTGCTGAAAGTAGTTCCGCAGGTAATGGATGAGCTTCCAGTGCTCTTCCGTCAGCGTCCCCTCGATCTCCTCCGCGCTCGCATACGCCTGGGCGAATTCCTCACTCCACTTGTCCAGTTCCTGAAGGAACCCATCCTCGTCCACTTCATACGTTTTGCCCGCCAGTTCGATGGTCGGCATAATCCGTCACCTCCAATTATTTTTATAATTATTCCTGTGCAGGGATGAGATGCATCTCCTGAACGTTTTCAAATGGTTTCACGTATCCGTTCACCTCGCCCCAGCCCCTCCGGACGGCCTGTGCCCCGGCGAGCAGGGCATCCGCCCACTCCTTGGTCCCCAGGGCATGCAGGTGGGTGTAGCCCGCCAGGATGTTCTTCCGGCACAGGCCGTCCCGCAGGCCGTCGACGCCGGTTCCGCGCTTCATCCGGTACGCGAAGCGGATCCGGGCCTCGTCGAGCGACAGGATCCGGGAGTGATGAAACTCATGGCCCCTGAGGGTACTTCCCACCGGAAAGAAAGGATTCTCTTCCGCAACCTGCAGGACCGTGTATCCGTGCCCCTGGGGCTTTCCGGTCATGGCGAACGTCACCGGGAGGGCGCCCGCCATGGGATACGTCCTGCCGCCGATCGCCAGGCTCTCCCCCAGGTACATCAGGCCGCCGCACTCCGCGTAAACGGGGAGGCCCGCCTCGGCCGCCTCGCACAGAGACGTCCGGAAGCCGGTGTTGTCCGCCAGGGCCTCCGCGTGGGTCTCGGGAAATCCCCCGCCGATGTAGAGCAGGTCCACGTCCGGCAGGACGTCGTCCCGGAGCGGGCTGATCTCGACGATCCTCGCGCCCCGCTCCGCCAGGGCCGCCAAGTTCTCGGGATAGTAGAACTGGAAGGCCGAATCCCGGAAGACGCCGACGGTCAGGCCGGATGCGGCCTTCTTCCGCCGCGGCATGCGGAAGGCCCCCGCCGCAGACCCGGCCGCCGCCCGGCGCGCCACGGCCAGCACCCCGTCCAGGTCGATGTAGCGCCCCGCCACATCCGCCGCCCTGTCCAGGGCATGCACGATGCGCTCGTGCTCCGGGGGCGGCGTCAGCCCCAGGTGCCTCTCCGGGAAAGGGAAATCCTTCATCCGGGGCACGGCCCCCAGGACGGGCAGCCGGCAGATTTCCTCGATGGTCCGCCGGAGGATGCCTTCGTGCCGGCTCCCGGCCACCCGGTTCAGGATGACGCCCCGGATGTCCACGTCCGGATCGAGGACGGTGCAGCCCAGGATCATCGCCGCCGCTGTGCGGGTCACCTTGTTGCAGTCCATGATCATGACGACGGGTGCTTCCAGGAGCTTGGCGAGCTCCGCCGTGCTGTGGCTTCCCCGGACGTCCATCCCGTCGTAGAGACCCCGGTTCCCTTCCACGAAGGCCAGGTTTCCTTCCAGGGCATGGCGGGCGAAGGAGCGACGAATCGTCTCCCGGTCCATGAGGAAGGAATCGAGGTTGTGGCAGGCCCGGCCGGCGGCAAAGGAAAGCCAGGCCGCATCGATGTAATCCGGCCCCTTTTTGAAGGGCACGGACCGGATCCCCCTCCTGGAGAGGGCGGCGATGACGCCCACGGAGAGGGTCGTCTTCCCGGCGCCTCCCCGGAGGGCGATGACCAGCCGCGGAATCGATGGTTTCATGGCTGTCCGCTCACCCTTCCGTGTAGAATTCCGCCAGGACGATGTAGGTCGTGGATCCGCTCGACCAGTACTTCAGAACGTCCTCATCGATGAGGGCCTTCACGGCGTTCTGGACGGCGTGACGGTCCTCGCCGGGAAACCATTTCGTGACATCCCGGATATAGAACATCTTCTTGTCCGCCTTCGACTTCTCCCGGAACGCCTGCACAACCCGCTCTTTCAGATCTTCCGCCATGGTTACCTCCATTTAAACTGCATCGACGACCGGAACGTCTCCGTGGCCATGTCAAAATCGTCGATGTGCTTATCCGTGAAGGGGATGCCCGTCAGGCTGAAAAACCGCTCCCAGCCGATGCGCTCGATCCATTCGCCGATCCGCTCGTGCTTGCGGGCGCCCGCCGCGTAGACCTCGATGATGTTCTTCACCGCGTCGACGACCTCCGGCCAGCGCGGCGGATTGTTCGGGAGAAACGGAATCGCCAGCTTGGAGAACATGGGGGCGCTGCGGGCGTTGGAGACTTTCCCGCCCACCCAGATGGAGATGCCGTCGTTGTCCGCATCGGCGATCGGCATGGCCGGACAGACGGTGTAGCAGTTCCCGCAGTACATGCATTTTTCTTCGTTGATGGTGACGGTCTTGTTTTTCATGTCCCCGCGGATGGCGCCGGTGGGGCAGGAGGCGACCGTCGTCGGGATCTCGCAGACGTTGGGGACCCTCGAATTGTCAGGCCTGGGAACCGTCCGGTGGATGCCGAGGATGGCGATGTCGGAGCAGTGGACGGCGCCGCACATGTTGAGGCAGCAGGCCAGGGCGATGCGGACGTGGGCGGGCAGCTTCATGGTGACGAAATAGTCGTGAATCTCGTCCATCAGCGCCTTGACGGGGCCGGAGGCGTCCGTGGCCGGCGTGTGGCAGTGGACCCATCCCTGGGTGTGGACGATGTTCGACACGGAGTGGCCCGTCCCGCCGACGGAATAATTCCGGCGGCTGAGCTCCAGGAGGAGCGCTTCCACCTTCTCCCGGTCGGAGACCAGGAACTCGACGTTGTGGCGGCTCGTGAAGCGCAGGTAGCCGTCGCAGTACCGGTCGGCGATTTCACAGATTTCCCGGATGGTGTCCGTCGAAAGCAGGCGCGGCGAGCCGGTGCGAACCGTGTAGAGCGCCTCGCCCGATTCCCCGACGTGCATAAGGAGACCGGGCTTCAGGATTTCGTGGTACAGCCACTTCCCGTAGTTCCTTTGAACGACGGGGGGAAGCATGGTTTTGTAGTCGGGGGGGCCGATATCGGTGGCAGCCATTTCACTTCACCTCCTGCTGAATGTCTTCGGGCCAGAAGAAGACGTAGGGATTCGTTCGCGGTGCCTTGACCATCTGCGGCGCTGCGGGGATGTCGATCGCCCGGAGGAACGTCCGCATGCCGAGTCTCTTGATCAGCTCGCCCAGGCGCTCGCGGGAGCGGCCGTTGTCGCACCACCAGTCCTGGATGCGGAGGATCAGATCCTTGATCTCTTCGTAAGGCGGCTCCAGCTTCATGAACGGGACGAGGACCCAGGACAGGAGCGCCCCCTCCACGATGGGTGCCTTGCCGCCGACAAGGATGGTGGCGCCCTGCTCTTCGCCGGGGCGCAGGGCCTTCGGCATCACGTTGATGCAGTGCATGCACCTTGTGCAGTCCTCATTGTAAATCTTCAGCTGCCGGCCGTCCCACTCCATGCAGCGCGTGGGACACAGGTCGCAGACCTCCCTCTGGATGTTGAGGCCCGCCGCGGCGTATGCCTCCACCTCGGCCGGATCGATCCGGATGTCGCCCTTCCACGTGCCGATGACAGAAAAATCGGCCCGGGCGATGGAGGCCACGCAGTCGTTGGGGCAGGCGGAGATCTTGATCTTGAACTTGTAGGGGAACATGGGCCGGTGAATCTCGTCCTGAAAGTTCATCGTCAGGTGGTGGCAGAGATCCAGGCTGTCAACGCAGGCCCATTCGCAGCGGCCCGGACCGACGCAGCAGCTCGGTGTCCGGAGCGCGGACCCGGAGCCGCCCAGGTCGAAGCCGGCCTCCGACAGGTCGTCGAAACAGCTCTGCAGGTGCTCCGTCGTCGTCCCCAGGAGGATGGCGTCCCCCGTGGAGCCGTGCATGTTCGTGAGGCCGCTGCCGTGGCTGTCCCAGATGTCGCACAGACGTCGCAGGGCGTCGGTTTTGTAGAACCATCCGGAGGGGTGGTTGACCCGGATGGTGTGAAAGGCCTGGACATTGGGAAAGAGGTCGGGACGGTCCGAATACCGCCCGATGACGCCGGAGCCGTAGCCCTTGACGCCGACGATGCCGCCGTGCTTCCAGTGCCCGATCCGGTCCTTGTAGGAAAGCTCCAGCTGGTGCAGGAGGTCGTTTGCCATGGGGCTCTTCCTGGCCGCTTTCTTGATTTCCGTGACGAAGCTGGGCCACTTTCCCTTTTCCAGTTCATCCAGAAGAGGTGTTTCAGTGTTTGGCATTGTTCTTTCTCCCTGTGTTCAAAGATAGGGGGGTGCTCATTTCATCGGCCGGGCACTGCGGCCGTCGCAGCCCGTTGATGAAATGCTCCACCGCCTCCATGTAAACGGTTTCATGGTCCACATCGGCCAGGATCGTTCTCTGCAGTTTCCGGAAGTGGAGCATCCCGTGAAGGGTGCCCCACAGGATGATCGCCTGTGTCCTCGGATCCACCTCCCGGCAAAGCCCCGTCCCGATGCCTTCCGCAATGGCCTCCGCCAGAACGGCAACACTCCGGTTTCCCTGGCCGTCGATCCTGGTTTTCAGATCCTGGGAAAAGATCGTCTCCGGCGAGGACAGGAAGTAGTCGATGATCTCGAAATAGTTATTGTGTTCCATGCTGAAGCGGAGATAGACGCGGGCAATGGCCCTGATCTTTTCCTCCGGGGAGGACGAGGCAAGGCCGGCCTCCCGGATCATGCCGCCCAGGATTTCCAATCCCTCGAGCTGAAGCGCCGCATAGAGGTCTTCCTTGCTGTCGTAATAGAAATAGATGGTGCCTACGCTCAGCTCCGCCCGTTTGGCGATCTGGTTGATCGTCGTCGCATGGAGGCCTTTCTCGAAGAGCAGCGTCCTGGCCGTATCCAGGATGTCGTTCTTCCGCTGCTCCCGCTCCCTCTCCCTTCGCTCTCTTGCTCCCATCCCGGTTCACTCCCCCCGCCTGGTCATGATGACTTGCACATCCGGCCTTCCCGTGATAATCGCGGCGGGCATACAGAGATCTTCGGGAGGCCGGTTCACCTTTTCGTCACGCCCATGTCCTTCGAGCTTATTTACGGCTACGTCCACTGCCGCGGCCGCACAACCTACAGCGCCGGATATGTCGATACGGTCGAGGAGGCCGAGGACTGGGTCCGGCGGCATGAATCCGGAACCGCACCCGCCCTGAAAATCCCGCCCGGCGATCCGGTCCGCTCCTGCCTGGCGGCACACTGTCCGTTCAAGCGTCAGAAACCGTGGTTTTCCTATCTCGCTCATTCCGAATGACCCTGCGCGCCGCGCTCTCGGGGGACGGAATTCGAATCGGTCCCCCGATGCCTTCTCCTCAACATCCTGTCAGAATTCCTCTCCGATTTTCAGCAGCACCTTGAGGGCAAGACCCGGATCGATCCGGTCCCGATAGATCTCCGGCAGTCGTTCAAGGGGCACATAATCGGAGATAAGGGGCCGGGCATCCAGAAGACCCTTCGCCATCCACTCCAGGCACTGCCTGTTCTCCTCATGGGTGTTGGAAATGGATGCGGTCAGCCGGATCTCCCTCAGGTTGATCTTGTAGGGCCCGGGTATTTCAAAGGGCCGGAACATCATGCTCACGATGCAGATTTCGCCGCAGTCCGCCGCCAGGTCGACGGCGCGGCTGACGTTGGACGGGACCCCCGAGCACTCGAACACTTTCCGGAAACCGCCGGGGACCAGGCTCATGACGTTCCAATCCAGGTCCTTTTCCGCGGGATCGAAGGCGTGATCGGCACCCCAGGCCAGGGCGATGTTCCTTTTCTCCTCGATGGGCTCGAAGAGAACGATCGGGCCGTAGCCGAGAATCTTGAGGAGCCGGACCGCGCACAGGCCGATGGGTCCTCCCCCCGTCACCAGGGCGGCCCCCGTTTCTTCCGACGTGCAGCGGATGCCGTGCAGGGCCGCGGCAAACGTCTCCGCCAGGGCGGCGTTGTGTGAATCGACGCCGTCGGGAACGGGGATCAGCATCTGGGGGTACACCTTGACATACTCGGCAAAACCGCCCGGGAGATCGCCGATCCCCGTGGTCCGGCGGTGGACCCGGCAGAGCTGCTGCTTCCCCCGCCGGCAGTTGGCGCAGGTGCCGCAGTAGGTCGGCCGGATGCACACCCGCGTGCCCAGGGGCAACCCCTCCGCCGCGGCGCCCTTCTCCACCACGACGCCGCTGATCTCGTGGCCCAGGATATACCCGTCCGGGAGGAGCCCCCCGGCCACGAGGGAGTGATCGGACCCGCAGAAGCCCGTGTCGGCCACCCGGACCAGGACCTCGTCGTCGCCGACCCGGTAGCCCGGCACCTCCTCGAAGACCAGTCCCCTTCCGGGACGAAAAACAACCGCTTTCATCATGTGCTCCTGTTCCTGCACTGCAAAATCCGGCTCACGCCCCGCTGCTCAGCCCTCCATCTCCAGCTCGACCTTTTCGACCTTCGAAAGGTCCTTCTCGTAGAAAAAGGACCCCAGGAAGAAGAGAACGGCGGAAAAGACGAGAAAGGCCGGAAGCACGGAAATCGCGGTCTTGATCCCGTACGCATCGGAGATGGCTCCCAGCACGATGGGCGCCGTGAAGGCCCCGAAGGCATTCTGGAAGATGACGCACACGGCGTAGGAAATGGCCCGGAGACCCGGATGAATGACGTCCTGGGTCACCGTGATGGCCGCCGGGGCAAAGGCCACGATGAGGACCCCCATCACCAGCAGGGCGGCGTACTGTGCCTTGCCGTCCAGAAGCGTGAAGGCCGCGAAGAGGACCACCGCCGTGAGAATCGTCGAGATGGCCGGGAAGAGCAGCCGGGCGCTGGCCTTTTTCTTGAACCAGACATCGGCGATCCAGCCGCCGACGGGTCCACCGATGATGGCCAGCATCATGATGAGACCCGTCTTCATTCCCGCCTGGCCCATGGGGATGCTCTCGACCCGGTGGTAATACGTGGGCAGCCAGGTAATGATGGAGGTCGTCGTGAAGATGACCCCTGCAAACCCGATATTGGTCAGCATCAGGGACGGCGTGCGGAGAAATTCCCGAAAGATGTCCATCTTGCTCATGGCCACCTTGACGGTTGCGGCACCTCCCTCCTTGACCGTTTTCACCAGCTCCACCGTTTTGTAGTCCTTGATGAAGAAGAAGAGAATGGCGACGATGGCGCCGGGAATCGCCACGATGCCGAAGGCGTGGCGCCAGCCCCAGGTCTCGGCAATGATGCCGCCCAGGCCGATTCCGATGGCGCTGCCCAGGGGGATGGAGGCGTTCCACAGCCCCATCATCCGGGAGCGCTTCTCCGCCGGGAAGAGCCCCGAGAGCATTGCTGTTCCGCCGGGGGCGAAACCGGCCTCGCCGATGCCGATTCCCGTCCGGGCGATCAGGAGCTGCGGGAAGCTCTTCGTGAAGGCGCAGGCCGCCGTGGCAAAGCTCCAGAGGAGAGCCATGATGCCGATGGTCTTCTTGCGGCTCCAGCGGTCCACCAGGATGGAGGCGGGGATGGTCAGCGTGACGATCGCCCCGAAGACGATGGAGACGAGCATTCCACACTCGGTGTCCGTCAGGCCCCAGTCCTTCTGAATGAAGGGGAACAGCGACGTCACGATGACCCGGTCGACATAGTTGAACAGGTAAAGCAGAAACAGCAGGGTGAACAGGTAGTACGAGTATCCCGTGGACAGCTTGTATTCCTTTGGTCCCGTCATGTCCGCCATGGCAGCATTCCTCCAGTTCTTTCCGGGAAACCCGGAATCGTTCCCCTCCCCGCTCTTCCGTTTCCGTCTTGTCAGCTGGTTTTGTATCCGCCGAGGTTGGCCAGGGCCACGCTCCCGGGACTGATCACCGAGGGATCGACCTTGACGTTCACACAGGCCGTCTTTCCGGAGGCAAAAGCCGCCTCCAGGGCCGGACGGATGTCCTCGGGCCGTTCAACGCAGATGCCGAAGCCGCCCAGATCCTCGACCATCTTGTGGTAGTCCACCCACCCCAGTTCCGTGCCGTTGGGAATATGGTGTCCCATGCGGAGCTGCTGGCTGTGCATGATCATGCCCCAGGACTGGTCGTTGCCGATGACGACGACGATGGGCAGCTTCTTGCGGATGGCCGTGTGGAACTCCATGAAGTTGAATCCGGCGGAGCCGTCGCCCATGATGACCAGGACCCTCTTGTCCGGATTCTTCAGCTTGGCGGCGTTGCCATAGGGAATGCCCACGGCAAGGCATCCGTAAAGGCCGTAATCGAGATAGGTTCCTCCCCGGCGGACGGTGCGGGTCATGCCCATCCAGGTGGACGTGTCGCCGCCGTCGGCGACGACGATGTCATCCTCGCGGTCCATGAAGTCATTGACCTCCCGGGCCAGCCGCATGGGGTGGATCGGCAGTGCGTCCGCGTCCCACATGGACCGGGCCTGCGCTTTTCCGTCCGCGTCGGCCTTGCGGACCGTCTCCACCCAGCCCGCGTTCTGCTCGCGCAGCGTTGCCCCGATTCCCCGGCCGTCGACGACGGAATTCAGCTCCGCCAGGAAGGCCTTGACGTCGCTCACAATGCCGAGATCGACGGACCGGTTGCGGCCGATCTCGTCCGGCAGGATGTCCACCTGGATGAATTTGGCCGAAGGCTGGAAGATCTCCCCGAAGATGTAGAACAGGCTCAGCCGGCCTCCCAGGAAGAGCACACAGTCGGCGCTCATCAGGGAAAGCATCGCCGCCCCGGGGCGAATGGCCAGGGAGGATTCGAAGCACAGCGGATGGGTGTCGGGAACCACGCCCCGTCCCGCCGCCAGCGTGAAGACCGGAATGCCTGTTTTCTCGACAAAGGCGGTCAGCTCCTTCCCCGCATCGGCATACCAGGCGCCGCTTCCGGCGATGATGATGGGGCTCTTGGCCGCCTTAAGGAGATCGACCGCTTTCGCCGCGTTTTCCCGGTCGACGGGCGTGGAGGACAGGGAGGTCTTGACCTTCCTGACCTTTGCCATGTCCACCTCCGCGTTCAGGATGTCGCAGGGAAGTTCGAGATAGACGGGGCCGGGCCGGCCGCTCATGGCCGCCCGGAACGCCATGTCGATGAATTCCGGAATTCGCTCGGGCACCTGGCAGACAAGCGCCTTTTTCACCATCGGCGCGATCACGGGAAGCTGGCTCATGTCCTGAAGGTCGAGCTTCTCGACGCTCTCGATGCCCACGCACCCGGAAATCAGGATGACCGGGGCGTTGGAAAGCCTGGCGCTGGCAATGCCCGACAGGGCGTTCGTGAACCCCGGGCCGGCCGTGACCATGGCCACCGCCGGTTTCCTTGTCATGCGCGCCCACGCCTCGGCCATGAAGACCGCCGCCTGTTCGTGGCGCGTGTCGAAAAGGGTGATTTTTGAATTCTCCAGGAACTGGTAAATGGGGGTGATGTGTCCGCCGCTGAGGGAAAAGATGTATTCTACGTCTCTGTCGATCAACGCCTCTGCCGCCAGTTGGCCGCCGATGATCTTGCTCATGGTGTTTCCTCCGTGGATGTATTGAATGGGCATCCCCGGGATCCGGCCTCCCCCGGGAAGGGAGCCGCCTTCCGGAACGCCCGGCTGTTTCATTTCAACCCGTTGTCATATTTCACAATTCCATACACTGGCCGCCGTCGAGGTTGATGGCCTGCCCGGTGATGTACCGCGAGGCGTCCGAGGCCAGGTAGGCCACCAGGTCCCCGGCGTCGCCCGGAAGCCCGATGAAGCCGAGAGGAATCGTCTTGCACATCTCCTTCTCCCGCTCCTCGATCGTCGTATTGAAAAACTTCGCCTCCAGTCCGAAGCGCCATTTCTCCAGGTCCGTGGCGATCTGCCCCGGACAGATGGCATTGACCCGGATCCCGAGGCCGCCCAGTTCCTTGGCCATGGTCTTGGTCAGCATGATGACGCCGGCCTTGGCCACGGCGTAGGCGCTGTTGAAGAGGGGGGGAACCTTGCCCGCCCGGGACGCCGTGTTGATGATGGAGCCCGGCTTTCCGGTCATCATGGGAATGACGGCCCTGGACATGCGGAACACGGAGAAGAGATTGACGTCCACCGTGCGGATCCAGGCGTCTTCCTCATAGCTGAGGACGGTGTTCGGAACCCCGAAGGAGGCTCCGGCGTTGTTGCAAAGGATGTCGATGTGCTCGAAGCTCGCGCCGATTTTCCCGGCAAAGGCGGCAACGGACTCGCTGTTCATGACGTCCACGGCGGCGGCCATGGTTTTCACGCCGTGCGTGGCGGCCAACTCCTTCGCGATGGTGTCCATCTCGTCGCTGGTCGCCGTCTTCAGCGGTTCATCCGGATGGACAGGCTTTCCCAGGTCGGCGATGATGACATTGGCGCCGCAGGAAGCAAGCTTCGCGGCAATGGCGTACCCGATGCCCGTCATCTTCCCGGCACCGGTGACAATCGCTGTTTTCTCTTTCAGATCCGAATACATAACTGACCTCCATGGTTGGAAGAAAGCGGTTTATATGTCCACCGTTCGAAATTTGAATAGTATTCAATATAATTCCTGTCAAGTTTTTTTTTAGGAAAATTTGCGGGGGGCGGAAAGACCCGGATGCGTGCAACCGCGGATCCGGGTCTTCCTCGGCGTGTTGCCTTTCTCGTGCCGCTGCGCCTCGACGCAACAGGCGGATCCTTCCTGTTTGCCCAGGCGGATTCTCTCCGGAAGGTCGATGTTTCAGGAGAAGAAAGCGGCAAGAGGGGGCGTCAGTCCGTGGAAATCCACCCGCCGGATGTCAATTTTACTTGACACATTGTATAGCTTATTATACATGCCCGGGACATGAACAACAAAGGGGGGCGTCCCGAATGTCGAAATCTCTGCCGCAGCTCACCATCGTCAACCGCCTGCATGTCTTTCGGGCGGAACAGCGGATCACCCAGGAACAGCTCGCCAGGGAAGTCGGAGTCACGCGGGCGACGATCATCGCCATCGAAGGTGGCGGGTACAACCCGTCCCTCGAACTGGCGTTTCGCATTGCCCGCTATTTCAAGACGGACATTCAGTCGATTTTTTCAATTGCGGAGGAAAAGAAATGAAGCGAGTCGATGCAACGCTGCTGAAGGTATTCCTGTGTGGTCTCCCGTTCGGTGCGGTTCTTGCCGCCTTTGGCTATTTCCACAGCCAGGGAATGGTCGAACGTGAAAGCGGCTTTTTTTCACTCCTGAATGCGGTTTCCGGCCTGTTCATCGCCGCCTGGCTGGTGTTTTTTCTTTTTCTCTGCCTCCGGCTGGCCGTCTCCGAATCGTTCCGTGACCAGGTCCTTTCGAAAATAACCTTCATGAAGGAGCGGGATGAGCGGGAGGCTGTCCTGACGGGAAAGGCTACAAAAACGACATTCTTCGTCACGCTGGCGGTCCTGATTCTGCTCTTTTCCCTCTCCTGCATCCAGGTATCCGTCTACCGCGTGCCGCAGGACCAGGCCGTGAACGGCAAGACGGGGATGATTTCCCTGGGGCTCGGTTTCAGCCTGTTCGAGCAGGGGGAGCAGGATCGGACGGCGAGCATGGATCGGAGAGAGAATATTTTCTCCTATAAAGGGCTTCCCCTTTCGATGGAAGCGGTTCTCCTCATGCTGATCGCGATGCAGATTTTTTCTTACAACTGCTCGCTTAGACGATTCATGAAATGACGGCCGGGTGCGCAGGACCGGCTTTCTTTGAGATGCCGATGCGGTAGCGTCCGGCGCGGATCTCGTCCACAAGCTCGCGTTCGCTTCGGATCTCCCGTTCAAAGACGGTCACCTGCTTCCCGATCTCATCGAGGCGGTGGGCGTCGCTGCCCCCGGTACCGGCAAGTCCCAGGATCTTCGAGACCTCCAGGGCCATCCTGTTTTCTTCCTCGGTGAGCTTTCCGTTGCAGACCTCGACCGCATCCACAAGCTGAAACAGTCGCCTCTTCGCGGCCTGCTCCGGCGTCATCCGCAGCTGGCCGAAGCCGAACACCTTGAATCCCCGGAACGGATGGGCCGCAATCATGAAGCCACCCGCCGCCAGGACCTCCCGGCGCAGCTCCGCAATGGGGACAACATCCGGGACATGGACCGGGTACTGGAAGACGAGGATATCCCCCTGGTCCGTGGTGATTTCGTTTCCGGAGAAAATCGCGATCCCGGATTGCCTTGCCAGTTCGTCCAGTTCCCCGCGTCCCCAGAGGGCGTGGTGCTCCGTCAGGCAGACGCCGTCCAGGCCCCGGCGCTTCGCCTCGGACACCATCTCCAGGGGATCGATATGACTGCAGGGGGACAGCGGTTTCGTATGGACGTGCAGATCGATGATCATGGAATGTCGCTTTCTTCAAGGACGGCGGCACGCCGCCCGGATCGTTTCATCAGGATCAGGGGAACGGGGAAACGGAGGGACCGATCCGTCCACCCGGGTTCTCACAGGGCCAGCGGGGTCCCCGGCGCCTCCGGATGGTCCGCCAGCCAGGCGGCCGCCAGGGCTCCCGGATCGGCCCCGGGGTCGGTCTTCAGACCCTCCGCCAGGGCCCTCGTCATCCGCGCCGGATCGAGGCATCGCCCGCATTCCGTGATGATCTCCGCAAAGTGCTCGCAGCCATTGCGTCCGATGTCCCGCATGACGGCCTGCATCCATCCCTCGGCACGCAATGACATCCCCACGGCGGATTGAAGACGCTCCACGGCCTGGGGGCAGACGGGCGTCGTATAGCGCTTCATCCAGCCCTTGACGGCCAGGATCACGCCGTCGGCAATGCGGACGTCCATCTCGATCTCCATGGCGTAGATGTGATCCTCCTGGGTGCCGTGAACGCGGACGGTTTCCTCGTCCAGGAATTCCATTCCGATGAGCTGGCTCCGGCTGAAGGTGATCATGAGAGGCCTCCCTTCAGATCCAGCCCCTCAAGGAGCGGGCTGTCCTCGGCAAAGGCCACACAGCTCCGGTAGAGGCGCGGGTTGGCCTGCAGCATGGCATGGACGACGGCCCGCTGTGCTTCCTCCGTCGCGTAGGTGCATTTTTCATGTTCCCGAACCCCGGGCAGGGTGAAATGGAGGATGACGGCATTGCAGCACTCGAGTACCCCCTCGGTGAGGTCGATGTTGCCGCTGTCCCCGCCCATCAGTCCCCTGACGATCTTGCGCAGGCCTCCTCCGACCCGCACCCCCACCATCTTGCGGATGATTTCTCCTGCCCGGACGCCCTCCCGGTGGGGCGAGCGGTGAACGTTCGCCTTTGCCTCGACGATCTCAAGGTCCGGCAACCGGAACGTGAGGGTCATGTCCACATCGATCAGGTCGTCCGAGAGCCGCCAGTGGACGACCAGGTCTCCCGTCGGCAGAGGCTCCACCTCCACCATCTTGTTCCGCATGAATGCTACGGTCATGAGGTTTCCTTTCGATTTTTGATCCGCTCCGCCTTGTCCCGCTGAAGCCCCTGCAGAGTTGTCCAGAGAGCCTCCACCTGCCGTCTCGTCTCTTCCGGCGTGCCGGAATTGTCGATCACGAAATCCACATAGCTTTTCTTTTCCTCGACGGACATCTGGGAGCCCACCATGGCCGCGGCCATCTCCCGGTTGACGCCGTCGCGCTCCATCAGCCGCCTCGCCTGCTCCTCCGGGGGCGTATGGACGAGCAGGAGCTTGTCGAACATGAAATTCATGTTGGTCTCGATGAGGAGGGGAACGGAAACCTGGATGATCGCATCGGGATTCTTCCGCGTATGCTCCTGCACCTGCTTCAGGAAGGCCTCGCCGATCCGCGGATGTACGAAGCTTTCCAGCTTCTTGCGCTTCTCCATGTCGGTGAAGATGATCTCGGACAGCTTCTTGCGGTCCAGGGAGCCGTCCTCCTGGAGGACCTGGCTCCCGAAATAGGCGGCGATGTCCTGCAGGGCGGGCCGGCCCGGCTCGACC